>PLXC01000148.1 GCA_003151275.1 Candidatus Melainabacteria bacterium | reverse complement strand
CAGCAGCGACAATACTTGGTGGGAGACCGCCTGGGAAGATAGCCCGGTGCCAGGAGTTATAAAAGCCTCGAGTTAATAGCTCGAGGCTTTTTGTTTTGCTCTTTTTTCTCCCAAGCTTTTTGTTTATCGCTTGGTGAACGAAAGTCATTTGGATTCTGACTAAACAAACTCCAAGAAAAAGCCTCAAGAACAAAGCTTGCACTTGAGGTATGACTAGTCGCTCTGAACCGGGAGCTTACTTCAAGTGTGATCTAAACAAATCATCTAAATCTGTTGCTTTTAGCTCTCCGTTCGTAGAGAACATCATCGCAGCCTTGTCTTTTCCGCATTTCCAACTGACCGGCAAAGAAAAAGTCTCACTATTTGCGGGCAATTCGCTGATCGAATCACAGTTCAAAACAGCCACCCGCACCAAACCTCCGAATTGCGCAACATTGTTCTTGACGCCAATAACTTTTGCTCTATTTTGAATAACAGCGACAGGAAGACCCAAGTCAAATTTATTCAGACCCAGATATCGACACCACATACGGTGCGTTACTGGTGATAGCCAATTGTTGTCAATGCAAATGAACTCGGCGACACTGCGCCTACCCTGATTCGGAATTTTGGCAAAACCGAGATAGCGCTTTGCCTTCCTTCCCATGAATTGAATGTTGACTGGACCTTCCACTTCTTCAATCGGAATAGTCTGAAATCCCTGATTCACGTCGCCCAGATAGGTTGCAACGGGCTGAACAACGAAAACCTTATTTTCGTTGTTGTACTGTTCGACAGTGTCTGGCTTTTCCTGCCTCCAAATCGAACCACCCATCTTTCCGATCATGCGGATTCTTGTCGGTGCAAGTTTGACTCGGAAATCAGCAAACAAATCTCCACGACCTTTTATGCACAGAATCTTGTCCTTGCTGATCACCGGACCTGTTGCCCACCCTGCCTGCGCTGCAAGCCAAAAGAAGGGCATCGCCCCTACAAAAAACCTTGGGAGCAACACTCTTAAACTCAGCATCAGCGCCATTCAATTGAGCTAAAACATTTTTGTGCGGCGGATAAATTATGCGAGAAACTCTTGCCTGCCCCCTGAAACGCGATCATTTGGATCCGCGCATCTCCGGCGAATTTACCTGCATCCCAGTAAAAAGACAGAATTTCTGTGCCTGTCCCTTTGACTTTACTTTGCAATACAAGCACCCGCTTTCCATTCAGTTCTTTCGTTTTAGCACTCAAAAGTATGAGGTCATCATGTACGTTTGCTGTCAGGACGAATAGTTGCCTCAACGTTTGCGACAACTTCGGAATCTCTGCGGACTTTAACAGATGTGCACCATTAGCGGTGACCTCGCAGAAAGCCAGGTAGGACTCTTTTGTAATTGGTACTGCGGCATCCCAATAGTAAATGTGTGTTTCATGATCTGGCGAAGTGAAGAGATGCATCCTGCTGTTCCCCATCTGTCGAGACTGTGAAGACAAATCTTCCAGCCAACCTGCGGGTAAACGGATGGAACGGATTGTATCTTGATCTTCGATCTTGATTCCTGCCGCGTCATCGATCGCATCCTCTAACTCCAAGGCCCGAGGGTCACCGCCTGAGGGATCCAGCTTCAGAATCTTACGCATGTGATCTGAGGTCGATTTAGGATGACTCTGGTCAACGTTTTTGGATTCATCTTTAGTAGCTGGTAAATCGGGTAAATTCAAATCAATTCATCGCTTTTGGTGGAGAAATCGCGTTGTCGACATCGTCAGGTTGATGTTCTAAAAACTCCTTAAGATGCTTACGGACGAGATTGGCTCTGGCCGGACTGATCGATTGCAGCATTTTAGAAAATTTGTCTAGGGCATCCGTCCGCTGTTGTTCGTCTACCGTTCCAGGAATTTGTCCTTTACCTTGGGCATCCCAAAAGATAGAGTATCTTTTCATGATCGTTTCAAGATCTTTCGCGAATTGTTTTTCAGACAGATGAACATGCCTCTGTTGAAGGCGATCAAGCCATTCAGTCGCCGGCACCATTTTTGTAGCGTTGTACAAATCGTCTACGGATACAGGCTTGTCATCGAGATGATCCTGATTGTTTCCCCACTGATTGTCGTAAGTCACTTTATGTGTTTTAGGATCGTATCCTGTCACTAAAACGACGTGTCCATCTTGAAGTACTTGATTGGCATGTAAGACGCTGTGGGGTCCCTTATCATAGAATGGTTTATTGTCGGCATGCACACCAAGTACGACTGGAAACTTGCCCTCGTTCTTGAGCTCCAAGAGCTTTGCTTCAAATTCTTGTTTGGTTGAAAAAGAACTCGCGTTCGAGTCATCCGCTGTCATTGAATCCTTATGAGTCAAGAAAGCATCAGCTTCGCGTCGACCGGTTAGCATAGTATTTATATCAATCATGCCGTTAAACATGGCTGCGTCATTTGGACTATCAGCAACCAACTCTGGCGGAGTTTTAGAATAGTCACGAACTCTTTCGCCGCTGTCCTTCGGGTTAGTAGCGCGCTCTTGGGTATAGCGAAGATTTCCCGGCGGCACCGTGCTTTCGTTGTGTTTCACACATAACAAATTGACTGCCGCTACATCGAAAAGCTGGCTGGCATAATTGCGTTCGTTCGTGCCGCGCGGGGCATTGTTTGCTTCCTCACCGTAGGTCGAAAAACTTCCTTTATCCAACTTCACCGTGGTACCATCTGCGGCGACATATTTCCCGGTTGTGGCCACATCCGCAATCAACTTCGCAGCAGTTGACGGCTCGCGCGAAAATATTCTGTTCTCGATCGTCGTAACGTTGCAAGTATTATGTCCGCCCTGGTCATTAGACGTTGGCTCCGCAGCCACGGACATAATTCCGAGTGCAACTCGGACTCTTTTGCGATCATCCATGGGCTGAGTGCCTTCGGCTTCCAGCACGCGCGAAATTTCTTTGTAGGTTTTAGCCACTTCATCAGGGCTGAGATGCAGTTCCTTGACGCGTTTTTCAAATGCTTGCATATCTGCCTTGAATTGGGTGCGTTCCTTGATCAATCCAATTTTGTTATCGGCAAGATGGTCTAGTTTTTCTCTTTCATTCTCTAAAACCAGTTTGGTCGGTTGAACGCGAGTAGTTTTTTCTACATGTCCATCGGCAGCTACCGTGACGTCGAAACGGTCTTCCGGTTTCGGGCCGAAGTGGGAGTCGGTATAACCCTTATCATTTGTTGGAGTTCTAAGATAACCAGTGCCGTCTTTGTATTCGACCTTATTCTTACCATCGGTGGAATAGGTAAAACGAGTGCCTTGAGCATCGTTGAAAGTGGTGCTGCCTGCTTTGTCGTGCCCGGGTAAGGTTAGCTGGTCTCCCTTTTGAAGACCGTGAAAACCGGGCAACATCTCTTTATTTTCATTGATCCGGTTCAGTACGGCAATCTCGTGCGCATGCAATTTAATCTGTTCAGGTGTCGCTGTCGGTCCCAAATGCTTCTCGGCAATCCGCTCGAGAGTATCCCCAGGCTTGGAGGTATACGCAGCTGGTTGCACGTTCGACTGAATAGGCTCACCACGATAGTGATTTATGTCATTCAGAAATTTAGAAAAGTGATTGGGATCAACAAACTGTTGAGAAAGCGATTCGTATGGATCCCAGGCCTTAGCACTGTCGCGAACGCGTTCGTCGGGAGTTCGATTTTGCTTGTCGATGGCAGATAGGTCGGCGCCAGGAGGCTTTGGATGCTCCCCAACGCGCTCATCAGGAGAACGAACTGCGGCTCCCCCATCGCTTGACCCGGTCTTTTCATTGTCCGAATAATGATCAGTGGCTAGCTTAGGAAAGCCCAACGACTCTAGCTGAAAGGCACTGTTTACACGGCGCCTAAGAGTGCCGTCCAACACATCATTCATCCATGTGCCGCGGTCCTGGGTAGGCGCCAGTTCTTTAGAATCAGGTTTGTCCGATGCCATGGTATGACACGCAAACACTTATAGAGGGGAGGGGTACTAACGGGTTGCCAAGCGAGCACTCCGATACTAGAGGATATTGCCCACTAAGGCAAATGAAACCTGGGGATTGTGCACCCAGACCGACAATGGAAGGTGGCAAGGAACCGCAGGGCAATTGGACGGGGGAAAGGAAGGCAAAATGGTGCAAGAGGGTCACCAGAAAGCCTCCTGTGCAGCATCGAAAGAACGTGCTCACTTAGTCAACTCGAATATGGCTAAGTCCAGATGCCTAGGAGAATGTCGTATTTACCTGAAGTTATAAGCGTGTTTAAATTGGCACCAAATGTAGTGCCCCGCTGTCCAGGCAATCCCACGATAGACCAGGACCGCTTTATTAAAATATGTTGACAACTGGCAAACAAACTGCATAATGAAGGTCGCCCATAACATATTCGAAGCGCGGCTCTAAGCCCCGGCGTTGACCCGGCGTTGATCCGACGCGTACATCCTTACACGAGGGATCATCTTCTTATGCCAAGCTTTGAACAAAACGTTGTGAATGCGCCACTTACGGCACAAATTACGACCAACCCACAATTGCTCAATGAGGGTTATCCTGGCATAAAACAATCGGCAACTCTGCCAACCGACGGAAGTGCGATTAGCGCAGCGTCCGCTCCCAATTCGCAGTTGTCCTCGCTCCCTGCAGAAACACTCATGGGAGCGATTTCACATCTCCCGCAACAAGATGTGGCAGCTTTTTTCCAAGGACTCCCACAAAACGACCAAACCCAACTAAGCACATTCATCCAGCAAAATCCCAATGCTCAGGCTCAAGACCTCTTCAAACAGCTGTCAGCTTTTCCGGCAGCAGATCTGGCAACAGGACTTTCGCTCCTGCCCACGGCTGATGTGCAGCAGGCGCTCAGCGCTGCACAAGCAGCACCTCAAGGCAACGCTTCAATAGGCACCGCTTCCATAGGCACCACGCCTGGTGCTACAGCAACCGCAGTGGATGCTTCGGGCTCCGGGTCAGCCGGAACGCAACCGGCCTACAGTCCATACGCATCATTAGGTACCCCAACCCAGGCGTCAGCAGGTATTGATTCTACTCAATCTCCGCCGTTGAACACAGCAGATCAAGTAACTCAATACGCTCAAAACCCCGCAGCCGTTCAAAACCCCGCAGCCATTCAAACCCCCGGCGCCCCTGCTGCCACTGCCGGCTCGGCAGCCAAGCCTGACGCAGCCATGCTCAATAGTTTGACGAAGTTGAGCGCAGCTGACTTGAGCTCCGCAATTATGCGCTTGCCTCAACAGGACCTAGCCACTTTCTTTAATGCACTGCCAACTGGTGACCAAAAGCAAGTGCAATCGGCGCTAGCACACAGTCAAAATCCTACTCCCCAAGAGGTAGCAGCGGAGCTTGGAAAACTGCCACAAAAAGACCTTATTTCAGCTATTGGCAGTGTGCCGGCAGGTGATATTGGATCAGTCTTGTCCGATGCGACAAAAGGGCAGAATGCGAGCGCACCAAAACCTGGTGGCTCAGAATTCCCCTTGTTGTTTGGCGCGACGGCACTGATTGGCGGTGGACTGCTCGCGAAAAAATATGGAGCCTTTAATCAGGTTCCGGACTTGTTCCAAAAATTGACCGGCAGGCTTGACGAACATCTTCCACAAAGTTGGCTGACTAAGCTCGGAAGAGGTGGCGCAAATGTTGCTGACGGCGCAGCTGTAGGAGCAGAGGTCACACCTCTCGCAGCTGACGGAATTAAGGTAGGTGCGATGATGGCCACAGAAGCAGCGGCAGTAGCTAAAGGTGCTTCTGAGGTAGGTACGCTAGCTGAGCTTGGAGACGTTGGTAAAGCACTCGTAGTTGCAGAAGACGTCGCGAAAGTAGTGCCGAAGTAAGCACTGCGGGCAGTGGCTTCACCACCTACGCAATAGGAATGAACACTTCAATCTGCTCAAGGGTTTGCTTGCCTTATGTCCTAACAAAAGGATCTAGAGTCCCTTTAAAGCCAGGGAAAATTCGGGCAACGCCGGCAGCAGAAACTCCCATTTGCTCGCTAATGATCCGGCTCAATACGGAACGAAAATCAGTGGTTGTCGGAAGATCGCGCGCTTGGTAAAGTGCGTTTGGCGAAAGTCCTCCCCAGCGACCGTATACCTTACCGCCAGCGATGTCTCCACCCAGGAGCCACATCACGTTTCCGTGTCCATGATCGGTGCCATTGTTAACATTTTGGGCTGCGGTGCGGCCAAACTCGGACAGAATGACAATAGTCGAGTCTTTGAAAAGTGGTCCAAGTCCGCTGGCAAGGTCCGCAAGACCACCGGCCAAAGGAGAAATTCGTCTGGCCAGATTACCCACTCCCGTGCCTTGGTTGACGTGGGTGTCCCAACCGCCAAAGTCGAGAAAAACAACACGAATCGATGGTGCCTTTTTCAACAGGGCTGCAAGCTTAGTACCAAATGGATCGCCTGCTCGCAAAATCGGTGCACCATGATTAGCAGCGATCTGCTCTTGGTCGGCTTTCGCCCGGATCAATTCATCGTTGATTTCGTGATGAGCGGCCATGCCCTCTGAAAATGCTCTACCGAGCTCGTCTTTCTTATTACTGTAAAGTCCTTCGAAAACGTTGGCAACCTCTGGAGTGTCTAGCAAAGATTTCTGTGGTTCGATCCGATTGGACAGGCTGGCAAACGATTCAGAGCCGGAGCAAATCCTGGGCAAAACGGGACCAATGCTCAGCTGCCGGATTTAAACCAAAGTGTCCGTCCAGATCCAGAAGTCCATCTACAGCCCCTGGCGCAGGTATGCCGATTTTTGGTCTCAAATCATAGTAGATGGGATCTCCGTAAGGTGCGACAACGTTTAATCCATCGACAGCTCCTCGCAACAAAATAACGATCAGCCGTTTGTTGTGTTGTTCAGTCTTACCGTCGCTAAAACACCAGCCGCGCGTTCCAGGCAGCAGAAATGATAAAGAAGAAATAGAGGCTAGTTGAAGAAACTTCCTGCGATCCATAGTCTCCCCTCAATAACGCATAAGCTCTGGACAGCCGAGCACAGCTGCCGCTTTGAGATTTTTGGGTGCCTTGTCCACCATTGCTAACGTATTGGCTGATAGCGTGTCGCTACCCACAGTTGCCTCAAGCTGTTTGTAATCATTCGGTTTTATCTCAAAGCCGGGCACTTTGCCAGAGCCAACAGTCAAAGCGAATTCAATGCGATGCAAAAGTGCGTCAGGATCTAACCACGCCTGCTTGGTATTTTTATACCCATCAGGTGTAAGGCATCCATAGAGTTTTTGACCTTGTTGGTTGAGAAAGCGCAAGATGAAGTCGCTGTTCTTAATATGCGCTCCTTCCGCTCTGAGCAGCGAAACAGAATAACGCAATGGCGTTTTGAACTTGTTATTTTCATATTTTGCATCCCAAAACTCGCTGCTCGAAAATAACTCTCTTAGAATCGTTTTTATATCGCCGTCTGAACTGAGAAAACGTGTTTTCAATTTGTCTACCAGACTCGGTGGTGGCTCATCGGCTATAAAATACTGAGCCAGTTGATAGCATATATGGTGCGCCGTGGACGGATGTTTGGCCAAAATATCCAAAGCTTGATCAATTTCCCCGGCGCCTCCAGAACTTTGTATAGTGTGGCCCAAAAGCATTTTGGGGCCCGTCTCGTGCAGCCTTTTGTCGAAGTAGGCACCATGTGTGCCAACCCTTTCAAGTCCACGAACTTGCGCAAGTCCGCTCGTGCGCATATGTGTTGCAATCGTTAAACCGGTCAAGATTCGAGCCAACTCGATAACGTCCTTTTGCTTGTAACCACCATCCACGCCTAACGTGTGCAGTTCCATAAGTTCTCGCGCATAGTTTTCGTTGACGCTGCCAGTATTTTTATTCTGCGAATTGTCGAGATAGTACAACATCGCTGGGTGGTAGCAAGTTGCTCGCAGCAGGTCCTTAAATTTGCCCAGAGAGTTTGAACGAATCGCTTCACTCTCGTACGCTCCCAAAAGAATACCGTCATACTCCTTGCCGGAGTATATATTGAAGTGATTGAACCAGAATTCAGTCATTACGGCTTCTAATTGGCGTGGACATTCGATCACTCTGGTTAGCTTCGCTAACGTAGTCTGTCTTTGAGCGCGACGAAAGTAATCTATCACCGGAGTGGATTCGCGTGGTGCAGGCGGCGCTACAGCTGCTGCAGGCGTCGGCATCACAATGGGTTTATCAAGTGTGTCGGTGAATTTGATAGTGTTCTTGTCGGTCGTTTTAGCAGTGACTTTATCAGAAGGCTGGTTAGTGTCTTTGTCAGTCGGACTTTCAACCAATTGCTTCAGTTCCTTTTTTCTGTTAATCCTGTTGATCTCGCTTCTATAGGCGGCGAAAATCCGCAACAGATCCTCATCGCTCTCACGGCTAGTCTCGGAGCTAACGTCAACTGCTTTGACTGCTTCTGATTCCGGTATGGATTGGGGATTGAGTTGCTGATTTATAAATGCTTCAACTCCCATATCGCTTACCTGGTCAATATCTCCCGGTCTAGGTCCAAAGGTCAGGCGATTGAGCACGTGCACAATTTTCCGATCGCTTTTGGTGATTTCCGTTTGATTATCGGTGCCGATTGCCTGCAGCGGTTGTAAGGCAACGCAGAAAATCATTACTGAAATTACAGTGAACGATGCACCCTTCATCTAAGCTTCTCCTTTCCTCATGCTGAGTCACCATCGCGATTGTTCCTGAATGATAATAGAAGACCACAGCTTCTTACTTAAGCATTCCACAAGAGTTTTCAGTTTATATGTTAAACTCCTGCGCAAATGTCACAGTTGCAAGTGTGCGAGAGAAATCAATTGAAAAGTTTAGCAACCGCCCAAGAGTCGGTACGCAAATCATTCTTGGTAGAGACAACTCTCTTTCTTTTTTTAAGCGTGTCATTGGCCATCACTTGCCAAAGTGCATTCAGCCAAAAGGCTCAAGCAACCTCGGATTACGTTGCTGATGAAATTCTGGCGTCCATCAAACCTGATACCGATGACGGTGACTTGCAACAACTGATCAAGGAATGGCATGGCACCGTCGTCGAGCAGTTTAGCAATAGCAATTTGAAATTTGTTCGGATCAAGATCGATCGACGTTACTTCAACCAGTCCTATAACAAAATGAGTAAAGATAGTCATCTCGAGAAGGTGCAGTTCAATTATGTCGCTCACCAATTGGGTTCTTCCGAATCCGTCAGTCATTTTCCATCCACGGCTCCTAACGATCCTCTCTATCCAATGCAATATCAGTTTGCTCAAATGAACGTGGTCGAAGCTTGGAAGCAAGGCGTCTCCGGCGAACGAACCTATTTTGGAAACTTAGATCAAGGTGTGCCGGCTACCCAAACAGACCTAACACCACGCGTGCTTGCCGGCATAAACGTGACCACAAAACAGCCGGCAAACGTTCTCAATGCTGGCCCTCATTCGACCTTATGCACCACTTGTGCCGTGGCAACGACCAACAACGGAATACTTGGCGCAGGTGTTGCATACAAGGCAAAGATTGTGCCGGTAGACGTCTCACCATTCACGGATGCCAATATTATAAAGGGATTGATGTACCTAGAGAGTCAACACGTGTGGTTTGCCAATATCAGCCTCAATTCGGCACCACCGAGGAGCTTAGCCAATCCGACAACCCATCCGGCATTATGGGCGGAATTCAAGGATTATTATCAGAAGGGTGGTTTGATTTTCAATGCTGCAGGCGACAAGGCCGGTGCATTCGATCCCAGCCCGCGCACCAATCAACTTGTCGTTATCGCGGGCACTAACAGCAGCTCCGCATCATCCAACAGCACTTATGGAAATCCTGTTTGGTTCGCCGCGCCGTCTACAGACGTCGTCAAAAGCGGTCCGCAGAATCAAGCTGTCACCAGCACAGGCACTTCATTCTCATCGCCACTGGCTATGAGCGTCGCTCTTTTGATTCACGAAGCCAATCCTCATTTGAGTAACGCGGATATTTTAGATGTGATGCAAAAAACAGCCACCCAGCCACCCGGTTATAATCAAGCTCACTTCGGCTATGGTATTCCTAATGCCGGTGCCGCTGTCACTCTTGCACGGCATACCAAGTCGCACTAGCATTTCGAGGTGCGGATTCGAACAGTTTTGATAAAAATCAGAACAGACTCGTCTGCTAGATCGGGTAAATGCAATGACTAGGGTTCCGTCGAGTTTCTTGGCCTCAAAACGATTCAATAGGTTGGAAAAGATATTCCAAGTCTTTTTCGTCGAATTTGATTGAAGAAATCGCTGTATCTGAGTGATAAATAGAATCCGCAATCTTTCGCTTTCGTTCTTGCAGCTCGAGCATTTTCTCTTCGATGGTGCCGGACGCAATTAACTTATAAACAAAGACAGGCTTGTCCTGTCCGATGCGATACGCTCTGTCAGTAGCTTGGTCTTCAACAGCGGGATTCCACCAGGGATCATAATGAATTACCGTATCCGCTGCAGTCAAATTCAGTCCAGTGCCACCAGCCTTTAGACTCAACAAAAACACCGGCACGTCTCCAGCCTGAAATCTTTTTACTGGAGTGGTTCTGTCTTTAGTATCACCACGAATTTGAACGAATGGTAGTCGCAGTCGATTCAGTTCAGGTTCAATTAAATCAAGCATGCTCGTAAATTGCGAAAATAGAAGCACCTTCCGTCCAGCCGCAACCAGCTCGGAGAGCATGTCAGTGAGCGCGTTTAGCTTCGAGCTGCCCGTGACACTCTTGGCCTTATCAAGCTTTACCAACCGCGGATCACAGCATACTTGGCGCAGTCTCAGAAGTGCTTCGAGGATAGCAATCTGACTACGCGCCAATCCTTTACTGGCAATCTCGTTCTGAACTTTTTTATGCATGGAGACTCGAATCAGTTCGTATAGATCTCGTTGATGACCTTCCAGTTCGGTTGGTTTAACAATGATAGTTTTTGGAGGAAGATCCTTTTCGACTTCCAACTTAGTTCTTCGAATCATGAACGGCTTGATGCGACTAGCTAACAGCTTCTGTCTTCCCATGTTGCCTTGGCGCTCAATAGGAACTCTAAACAGCTCGGAAAAGACTCTCGGATTACCAAGCATGCCAGGATTCAGGAAGTGAAACTGCGACCACAGTTCTCCTAAGTGATTCTCTACTGGTGTGCCAGTCAAACAAATACGATGATCTGCCTCCAAACTACAAGCACTTTGCGCCATTTTTGTTGCCGGATTCTTGATGTTTTGCGCTTCATCCATAATAATGCCGCGCCATCGATGTTTCTTCAACTGCTCTAAATCTCTAGTCAACAATGCATAAGAGGTAATGACCACATCAGACGTCTTAATATGCTGGAAATTTTCAGCCCTCCTATTACCATGTAAAAGAGTTGTTCTCAATTTGGGCGCAAATCGATTTAGTTCGGAAATCCAATTAGGCACCACACTTGTTGGGCAAACAATTAAGAATTGGCTATTAGTCAGCTTTCCGTCTTGCTTCTCAGCCAACATATGAGCAATCGTTTGGACCGTTTTTCCCAACCCCATATCGTCAGCCAAGACGCCGCCAAGATCAAACTCCGCGATGAATTGAAGCCAAGAAAAACCAGTCTTTTGATAAGTTCGCAACTCTGTAAGTAAGTCAGCTGGTTCTTTTACGTCAGCGATGCCAGTGAAGTTTTTCAACCGGGTGGCAATCTCCTTCAATCGCCGACAGCCCTCAAGAATTGACTCATTGACCGCAGCGAGATCCAATGCCTGCGCAAGTGAGATGCGAGAAGCACCTCCTTCCCTATCATATAAATCAATCAAAACAGACAGGATTTTTTCGACGCGTTCAAAAGGAAGTCCCAACAAACGTCCATCTGTCATTTTGACAAAAAACTTTCCATTGACGTTTAGCGTCGAAAGCTCCAACTTAGGATTGCGAAGTTCTTGCAGCGCAGCGACAATGATCGGCAACAAGGAAATTCTGCTGCCTTCGAACTCGATTCCTAGATCTAGGTTAAACCAGCCTGTAGAGTCCTCTTCAACATCATATTGCCACTCGCCGTCGTAACTGACCGCGTTAAACACAAAAGAAGAATCAATGTCAACTTGCCAGTTTAGCTCGCGAAGTTTATCGATATTCTCTGAAAACTGGATCCAGCCAAGCCTTTCATCATCACCTCGAACATCAAATTGTTTAGCTGACTCGGCGGGCGAACTGATCTGGATCAAACCCAAGTTATGCAATTTCTGAATAGAATCTTGTTCGGCCTCTCGATCCGGCTTAAGAACAACCGTCTTACCACCCTCATCGATTTCAATATGAGATTGATTTGGAGGAAAATGGTATTGACCATAGTCGAAAGAAAGGTCTGCCTTGGTTTGCATAGTTTTTTGAAAGTACGGTTTTGGCTCCGATGATAGCTTGAGATGCACAGTTGGGGCTATTTTTCGCAGCTCAAATTCTTTCTCTGTCTTTGGCAGCGGGATCGCTAGTCGTGATTGAAATTCACTTAGCGCACCATAAACTTTGGACACATCATTCGCGCTTAGAGGAGGCGCTGCTAACATGACCTCTGCGACTTTAAATGGCATCGGCAAAACAAGTGGACCGGCAAGCCCAGCTTGCTGATCCACGTACCAGGGCTTTTCACCCCACATAATCGTCGCATTCCCGTCAACTTGAAGCTGCGGAGCCTGTCTGCCATCAGGCGTGGGCTGCCAAATTATCTGAGCGTGCTTGGAGTCTCCAAATTGCAATGGAGGATTCTTTGCGTGTTGAAAGTGACAACGACCCGTGTGGATTAGTCTTTTCAGGAGCGAATCGAATACTTCTCCTGCCTGAGGTAAATATCCGTCGTCGTACCATGAATCGTAGCGGCTGTTAGATAGCAGCAAGTTGGCAATCTCATAATCATCCTCAGTAAGACAATCGAGACCCCTGCCTGAAAACATCGAGAAATCCTTCTCCCGACCGGCTCCAAAGTAACCGGATTTCAATTTCTTAGTGACATATAAACTGACTCGCGGACGTGGAGGATTTTGGCGTTCCATCACCTTGAGCAGATAGAGAACGACCTGCTGACCGGTTTTCACTTCAGGTGGTGGCGCCAATGCACCTTCAAGATCTCGAAGCCAATGCGCTAATCGAGGAGAAAGCATATTGGCAAAATTGATCTCGCCTCCATTTATCACCGACAAGAGAACGGCGGCAACATGCTTGCAATTGAAACCAACTGGGCAGGAGCAGTCGCCGTCGATTCGCCATTTGCTTCCGGTCCAGTGAAGCTCGATTGCCACCGCATATGGTGTTCTTCGTGAGCCCTGAACGCGAGCCTGGATCTGAGAAAAATCGGAGTTGCACTCGGTTTTCAGGACGGCACCGTGTTTCCAGTAGGCATGTCCACGCATGAGATATGTCGGACCGAGGCTTGCACCCAGGTCTGATTCCCCCAATGTAACCAAATCGCCTGACAGCAATGATGTTGACTTAAGAGTTCCTGACATATTTAAACCACGAGAGAAATGAGTCAACTAAGTAGACGCTCCGATCCACTTTAAAGTTCAAATAAGACATTCCATTATTTATGAAAAGTGGACTCGTCAAATCGAAATGCTTTTCACTTGCATTACCAAGAGAGAGCAACCAATACGCCTTTGACATGCACCCGAAAGTTGATCAGATTTTTATGAGTGAAGGAATATTCAGCACGGCGCACTTGCATATCCATTCGGTTCTGCTTTTGCGATCCAATCACTTTAAAAGCGAGCGATGTTTCTCTCGAAGAACCTTCTCTGAAATCCCCTCAGAAGTTGCGCAATTTATTGAACTTTTTCTTTCGAGTAACCGTACTAAAAAGAGACTGGAGGGAATTGTGTGAAAATATCAGATCTGATTCGATTACTAGAACAAGATGGATGGCGACTCGTTTCTACGAAAGGTAGCCATAAACAGTTCAAACATGCGATTAAAACTGGTAGAGTGACTATTGCGGGTAAAGGATCGGATGATATTGCCCCAGGTACATTGAATAGTGTTTTGAAACAAGCAAAATCAAAGAAGGATGAGCACCGATGAGATACGCCGTTGTAATTGAAAACGCAGGTGACAATTATTCAGCGTATGTGCCTGATCTGCCAGGTTGCATTGCCACAGGCAAGACGCTTCAACAGACAGAAAAGAATGTGAAATCAGCTATTCACAGTCACATAGCTGGACTCCGACAAGATGGGCTGCCTGTGCCAGCGCCTACGTGCATTTGCGAGTACGTTGAGATATCAGCCTAACGCCTACAAATGCCCGCGACAAACAATTGGTGCTGGTCTTAGGATTCTTACGAATCTTGGGAAACAGAGCATCACGAGGTCGCAACTTACGCATTCTGCGTACGATCTTACGTTAATTGCGTACGTTTAGCCAAGCCCGACCGTAATCAAAAATCAATCAGTCCTTTATGCAAAGATGCGACAAGGTCTGGAAATTTGTTGGGGTGCACGATCAAGCCCGGAAATCCACTCCACTTAAAAGCGTTCCGTAAATAATCACAGAATAGGATGGAATCCTCCATGTAATCGGGGAGCGTCTTTGTATTCGTTGGTGTCTCCGCCTAGGCTAACCAGATACGATGTCAGTCTAAGTGAAGACTTCTTTGCGCTAAATTATGCAACGTCTAAAAAACCAAGAAACAGGTCACAAGAAGGCCGACGTGACACCAAATACGGTGCGACATTTCAGTTAGAGCTATATTGTTCGTCGCAAGCGTCGAAGTTTAATTGACTTTCAAATGAACGCACAATGGCAATGGCTTCTCGGTTGGAGCCTTGGTCAAGCAATTTCTGGAGATGTGTCCAGTTGTACATAGTGGCTCTTCGTCTCATGATGGACTCGAATCCCGATTGCCATCCAGTCTTGGTCATTTGTTTACCCTCTCATCAGAAACACGGGGCGTCTTCGTTTCTTGTTGCTCTAATCTAACGAGAATTTGTTTCTTTTTTGTTACCACGTAAGCGGGATTTATTAAATGTGGATTGAACGACAAGTCGAATCAGGCGTCACTTGCATTAACTGCAAGAGCGTCGCACAGACCGAATAATTCACAGCGATATCGCTGTGAATCAAAGTCAACCTCCGGTCAAGCAAACCCAGTCCCCGTGACCAACAGAGTTAACGCATCAGGCCCTCGAAGCCTTCTGTGTCAGCATGACTAAACCAAACATCGCGCGGATCTTTGCAGGTCTTGTAACCCTCAACAGAGGGCAATCTCCGCCTTTTTACGATCGCTACCTTGGTCGTTGCCAACTCTTTCGGACCAGTATGCTTTCCACCAGAAAAAAGAAAAACCGAATTGACTTTAGTTGATTGTTCCGTATCCCATAGATTTAGCTGCACCGGCAAACCGCTCGCCTTTGGAGTCTGAATTAAGGTTGCCAAAATCTGGCATGCGGGCTTCGGTAAGGTTCCTTCACCTAAGACCAGAAAGTCTCCCACCCGACCTCGACTGAGCGGAACAGCCTTACCCTGCTGAGTTTTATAAGGTAGTGCATAAGCCGTTGCCTGCCACTGCATGAATGGTTTCGAGCCAAGACGGATTAGGGGCCACTCCGGGATAGAAGTAACTTTCAAGAAGTTCAGCGGTGAGCCACGCCGCACAAAATCCTGAAAAGAGCTGACGCCAGTCAATTTGCGAGGAGGCGATATCGCTCGAACAGACCACATAGGCGCTTCTGCAACGATAATCATATGTTGAGCAGGTAGGTCGACACACAGAAAATCACTGCTGATTCTGACAGCGGCGTGCCCTTCTGAATTAGCGGCGAAAGTCAAATCCAACTCTTCGTCTGGCTTAAGAGTGAGAGCTTGAGCGTTCCCAGCGTAGCTGCGCGGAGCGACAAGCACCGTTAGACATAGCGACAGAAGGATCGTGAAGTAGCTCGTCAGCCGAAATTTCATTAGTGGAGAGGATTCATGTCGGAACCAAAGTTCGGTATTTGCATTCTAGTAGACGGAAGAGAAGAAGAAAACTTATCGACGGCAAGCGAACACAAAATCACATTTAATAATTGCCGCTTCCAAAACTCAAACCTTTTTCATATTTGACCTTTAGATTTATGGAACAAGCAGAGGACAAAAACAGATGACACCAATCGCAGCCCAATCCTCAAAGTCTGGCTTCGAAGCAACAATGAATCGAAGAGCGGCGGTGCAGCACTGGTCATATCTTTCGAAGTTGTCGCAATTCGGAAGCAATAGAGAGGCGACTTCCATAGTCGCCTCGTTCCAGCAACAAATGGAATTCGAATTGAATGCCAGCCAAACTTCTTTAACAACAGAACGGGCAGCTTGAGCCCAATTAATGTTCTACCAAGCAAAATGACCTGAAATTGACACTTTCATTGTCTACATTAGAACTATGGCAAACGCGGGAGACAGACTATGATCCAGCTTACTCGCAGAACAGACGGTCAATCGGGCATTCAATCGCTCTTGGAACAGAGAGGATCGATGCAGAATTGGTCCCACCTGAAGACCTTGCTGAACTATGGAAGCAACAGAGAAGCAGCCGCCATTGTGCAATCATTTGAAAACCAGATGCAGGAAGAACAGAGCTACCAGAGTTTGGATTTCAGTTTCAATTAATCAGGTCCGAACGCTGACATTAAATACTGAGCCGGCATAGAGTGTCGGCTCTTTTCGTTTGCGGGAATTCCATTACTCAGAGCGATATCGCTCTGTATGTCTCAAAAATTTTGGGCTGCAGTCATGTTCAGGTCACGATGGCGCAGCACTATCAATGAATCAACTATATTTTTTGCGTTTGATTAATTTGCCCGAAAAATGTCATATTTGACAGGTAGATTGAGTGAACGAAAAGCAACCAACGGAGCAAACCCAAAATGGCAAAGGCAGAAGGCTGCTTGAGTTCAGGATTACAGCTAGATGAGAGTCCGCCTTGCTCCTTCAAAGCGACATCTAGAACAACAGAGATAAGCGCATCGTTAATTAATGACGCGGCGCCACAATTCCTTCACACCGATTTCACGCCATGTCCGTTAAATTGGAACATGCGATAACAGGCACGGGATTTCTCAACCAGTAGTAAATCCGCAAAGCCACCCCCTTCAACTCTGCACCACATCCGGTGCGGCCTGGTACCCGGAAGCTAATTTCCCGATTTTGCGACCCTGCCATAACTTGGTCACACATGTCCGCCTAAGATAACTTGCACGGTGACTCCGTGCATAGGGGAACACGTAAACGCCTCCGAAACAAATAGTAGGTAGATCTGTAGACGACAAATAAGACCCGAGCAAAAACACCTACCGCAAAGTCAGTCCCGATTACGAGAACCATGATGCCACCTGAATTCAATACAATTAAGAGCCCAGAGTTTATTCAACAAATGCCCTTTCAGCAATCGGAAAAACGTGCCGAGCATGGTTTGCTCACTGAAGCCTTGGATTTAGCCTTCGAATCATTGCCCGGCAGATCTAAGTCAAATCCTCAAGATACGAAGAGCAAGTCGGAATGGGGTATGGCGGACGTAGCCGCAGGTTTCATAAAATCAGTTCCTTTGTTCATGGGACCTGGACGCGGAATGGTGTTATCGGCAGTTTTGCATGGACTCGATGAAGTACATAGAGGAGACAGCACCCAAACACAGGTGGAAGATTTCGCTCTGGGAAGCACCAAGGGCGTCGCCACTAAATTGCTTATGGATAAGTTTGGCGCCAGCGAAATGTCCCTGGCTCGAAAAGGTCTGACCATCGGTGGTGGCAGCAGCTTTATAAGCAGTGCGCTAACTCGATCGACTTGGCTCAATCAGTCGAATGGCGAACTAGACTTTAGCGCTGGCATACAGAAGACGGCGTTCCAAACCGCTTTTGGCGCAGGAGTCGGCATGGCAGCGTTCCCACTCGGCAGCGCCCTGGGCAGCAGAGTTACACCTGCGGCGCAACGCCTGCTTGGCACACAATTCGACAATGCCATGGTCGGAGCAGTGACAACCGGCGGAGCGTTCGGATTCACCTCGGGTGTGGTCGGGGAAACTGCTAGTCAACTCTACTCAGGTTCATTCGATCCGCTGGCAATAGCCAGACGAGGAGTGGTTGAAGGCTTGAGCACGGCAGCAGCAGGCGGAGTTGGTCACAGATTTTCAGCTCAATATTCATTTAATCGCATAGCAGCACAACCAGATCCTGCTCGCACAGACTTGAACCGCGCGGCAAACACAGACTCGTCAATCAATGTAGTTCAGAAAGCTCCAGGTGCTGATCAGAAAATGGGCGCTGCTATTGAGGCGTTGATTGGCGCAAAGCCTGTGGCACTCGAAGTTGACGGGCGGCCCGCTAGCGAAAGTGACAGAGCCAGAGTGGCGAAAGAATGGGAAGCAGTCACCAAACTAACTCCAGAACAAATCGTGGCCGCAAAAACAATGTCCCGCAGTGATCTCGCCGAAATCCAAATCGAACCCGGCAAAAGCGCCTGGGACGTTATCGACCAATCCATAAAATCCGGAGCAATCGCAGACCCAGAAGTAGTGCTCACTACAATTGCATTAGCCCGAGAACATTTCACTTCCTTGCGCACCGCTGACGGTAGCATCATCCCCGACCAAGCTGCTAATTGGGTTCACACGATGGGCGAATTAGCACGAGTAGCTCAATATAGCGATCTGGTGCGCAGCAATGCTGTCAGCCAAAGCGGCGAAACAGATCCGGCAAAAGTAAGAGCAATTGCCGATCAAGCAATGTCGCCTGAAATGACAAAACTTGCTCTAATCGCGTCAGCCGGTTCCGACAGCACCAAGTCACAAGCAGCTGAATACATGCGCCTCCTCGACGATGGCACCACTGAAAAAGCCAATCTGCCTGCCAACTTCCACACTCATCACCTGGAAGCAGTTCTGGCGGTCGACGGAATTCGCCCTCAACTTGGTCTAAATCAAAATGAGTTCGACCTGGTTAAAAACGCAATGCTCGCTCACCAAGTAGCGCCCGCCGAAACGATTATGGGACTTCTCTACTTCTTTAAAGTAAGTGGCGCAGTCGGTGCAATTCAAAAAGCTGCTGAAGCAGGCGATACAAGCAAACTTGCACCATGGGTACAAGATGCGATAAAAGCCGATCAGCAGTTTCCGCAAAAATTGAGCGATGCACTGAAGCGCGAAACGCGAACAATGCGAGATCCAGCTGCTGAATCTAAAACCGGAGAAGTCACTCCTCAGCCGAAGGGCTTGCCTGTGATCAAAGCAATCGCTGATGCTGCTTACCTCCTGATGCCAAAATCAGAGGTGCCGGCAGGAGCGGAAATTCCAGCCGTCAAAATGACTGCTGATGGAAAGGGTTGGGAATTGCACCTCAACGATGACGCTCAGATGCTGATGAGACTAGCAGGCGACTCGCATTGGTACGTTCCTCATCAACCAACAGCCGCCGAAAGAAGCACGATGACCCAGCCTCAAGCTGACTATTTCGATCAATTGTGGAAAGTCAGTCAGGGAGTTTTTGCAGGAGACAACGGGCAATACGGAGCCCGTGAATCAGTCTACAAATATGTTGCCGCGTTGCGCGGACCAGGCACCAGGTTCCACGACACCACTGTTTGGGATTCGATCAAGAGTATCGACACAAGCAGAACCGATGTTCGCCGAATTCTCGATCCGGCAGGAAGACAAATCCTGGATGACACGCATGCAAAAACAGCGCAAGTATTTGACAGAAATAGCGGATCTTTCCGCCAACGCGCCGATCAAACACTGGTCAAGGAATTCGGCATCACGGTCGATGGAAAAACACCAGAGGAGTTACAGGCTGTGATAAAACGAACATCGATATACGAGCCAGGTTTCCCACAAGTTGATGCGGCGCACCAACAACAGTTTAGAGATGCTTACACTCAGTTGACGGGTTCGGATGCTATGACGGCTGACGCGCGTGCCCAGGCTTTGATCGCGGTAGAGCAGGCAACGGGGATGTCCGAGTCACAAACCAAGGATTACGTTTTGGCCGCAAAGACGCTCGAAGCGCTCAATCAAATTCCATATTACGGACAACCAATTACGGAAGCAGACTACACAAACAAATCACCAGCATACGATCAAGCAGTGCGCGTCAAAGCAGCGCTCGGCGACGCTGCTAGAAGAGAAGCAGCTATGAACCCCGAAAGACAGTCGGACAATTTCACATCTGTTCGCGGACGTACTGCCGGGGGCCACTGATGATCATGACAGACGCTGAAGACAAACTCCTCAATCAACCTTTAGAACAATTGCTCGAACGCAAGCGCGAGCTGGAAAGCGGATTGGCTGCCGCCTCGATGCACGGAGTAGAGGCACCAAATGAGTTGCTGACTGAGCTGAAAGAGACCCAAAAGGAACTTGCGAGACGCTCAGGTGCAGACGCGAATTAGCGCTAATACCAGATGTGGTGTCAGCCATAAATCCCTCAAAAGAGGGAAATCCTAGCTTGATTTTTGTTAATATTGCTTCAAAGCAGAGCAGCAGAGGCTTTCGGGAATCGGATCTCGCTTGACATCCCGAGGCTTGGCGTGAAAAGATGCAGTCAGGGCATCTTTTCGATCTTTTATGATCGATCGCCGTTGGCGCGGCGAGACCCTGGGGGCGGAGAAAAAAACACAGACAAGCTTTTTCACTTGTCTATTACAAACATACGTTCACTGTTTTCAACAGCGACGAACATCGGCATGCTGTGCGTGCACCAGGAGGGTGGTGATGATGGACGCTCGATATATTCTGCTGATTCATAAACAATTCGATCTGAAATTAACGGAGCGTGAGACGTACGAGCTGGAAGGATATTTGGCTGGGAATGAGTCGGCAGCGAAGTTGTGCGAAAACGTTGCACGGTTGATTGAAGAATGTGAACAGTTAGAAACACCTGAACATCTTAAGCCGGTCGATGCCGACTATTTGCTGCAAGAAATACTTGCCGCTCTTACCAAAAATCAGTCCAGGTCATGGATAAAGTTTGTCAAACAGTTTGTCAAAGGCAAAGAGAAAGTAGAAAAACCACAAAACGATCCGCCCCATAAAGATGAACTTGAAGTGCTCAGGTCAAAACATAAGCACACGACCGAACGCAGTAACAAGACAATGGAAACGATTAGAGCTAGAGTGCTTGCTGAAGTGGCACCTGTCGCGCAACAGGACGCAGTGAGCCTTGCAGAGGCAATTAAACGACGCATGCTCAAAACCGATATTGAGAGCGTCAATCCAAAGCCGATGCTTGTAGAGCCGCCAGCGGCTCAGGTTATTGAAAAGCCTAGTCACCAAGTTCTTCCGACCGTGCCTGTGGTCAGCAACGAAGCACCACCGCTTTCAGAATCAATGGACATGATATTCAACACAAGTTCAGCGTGGCCTGTGTATAAACCACAGGAGGCATCGATTGTCCAAACACAAATCGAGTCAGCCCAAGGTCCAGAACCACTCAGTGATCCAAAACAAGCTTGGGATCTAGAACCAGCTCGGAATCCAGAACAACAAGCTCGGGTTCTAGGTCTAGCTCGAAATCTAAAGCCTGCTCAGAATCCAGAACAAGCTCAGGTTCCAGAACTAGCGCAGGATTCACAACTAGAATCAGCTCATCGTCTAGAAACAGAGGCGGATCCAAAACCGGTTGGGGATCTAAAACCAGTCTGGGCGCTAGAACCAGCGCTGGATCTGCACCCAGTCTGGGCCCTAGAACCAGAGCGGGATTTACATCCGGTCTGGGCTCTAGAACCAGCACCAGATCTGTCCGCGGTTTGGGCACCACAACCAGCACCAGATCTACACGCAGTCTGGGAATCAGAACCTGCTCGGGATCTACATGCAGCTTGGGAACCAGAAGCAGCGCGACAACCTCAACCACTAAGAGAGAGGGCAATCTCCGAAAGTTTGCCAATCGCACCCGATCTGCTCAGACCTGCCTCGCTTATACCAGTTGACGAAATCATTGCTCACGTAAGCCATATGTTCTCAGAACATATTCCCGCAGTCGCACCAAATATGGTGCACAAAAAAGCGACACCGCCGCGGAATACTGAGCTTGTAAGCCCTTCTGAAGATCCTCTAGGCACGTCAGGAGCCTATCCTCAGATCAGCGCAGTTGATTTACAGCGCGCACACGCGGCTCGCTTAGCCACTACCCACGATACTATTGAACAGAATGGACATATCACTTCCCTGGGCAAATTTCTTCTTGACAAAACATCCGAGGAAGCAATTGGCGCACTGGTGACAGCGAATGCAAACCTGTCAGGCACCAAAGTACTATCAGACGATGAGTCCGATGCCCTTCAGCAATGCTTGAAACCAATTGAAAACTTGCAGGGTGTTGCAGGCTGCATTATCCTCGGTTATGACGGGATGATCATTACCAGCTCGTTGCCAGCACATGCCGACAGAGATGGCTTATCAGCCTGGGCCTTACTCACATACATGAACACGCATGAATTGGTGCAGGCAGTGGGTCACAGCAAATTGCGCCAACTAGTTTCACGCACACATAGCGGATATCTGCTGCTGGCAGACTTCGGGCAAGGTTTGCTCTTAGCTGTCAGCGATAATGCCTCGACAGAAGCGATGCTTCCTCTTATGAAAAGTGTACGCCGCGTAACCGCTGCGTAATACTTGAAAGCGTCACCTGGTTGTCCATTCGCTGGTTGGCAATAGATCGGAAATTCCGGCTCAACTTCCCGGCCACTGATTCGGATTTTGGTGCGGGCCACCGCACCAGAGTTTTGCGGAGTGTTTCATTTAGCAATATTTCTAAACCATGTAACGCACATTACAAGAGCCGGAAGCAGGAACTTGTAACCACTTCCGGTTTTATTGGAATTTGCACCCGATACAGTCGTACATCTTTCCTTTACTATTGCGGAAGGTCTGAGGAGGTCAAACGACATGAAGAACGACGATAGAATGAACCAAGAAGAAGAACAAGAAGTCATCGCCGAAGGCGCAGACTAACTTATAAATCGATTCCACGATCGAGCAAGAATAATGATGGCACCAAAAGCGGTACCGTCATTTTTTGCTGTCCTTTTTCTTCTGGCAGCCGTGCTGTCTGGTTGCCAGTCCACACCTATGCACCAATCAAGCAAAGAAAATTCCACATATGATCGCGTCATGCAGCAGGGCAAAATCCGCTGCGGGTACAGCATTTACAACCCTGGTTGTTTAAAGGATGCCAACACTGGAAAGCTATCAGGAATAGGTGTGGATACGCTTGAAATGGTTGGGAAAAATCTAGGACTAGACATAGAATGGACCGAAGAAGTTGGCTGGGGAACTATGATTGAAGGACTGCAGACAAACCGCTACGATATGATCGCTACACCAGTCTGGGCCACGAGCGATAGGGCAAGAGTGGTCGATTTCAGCAAACCATTGTTTTTCAGTCCCGTTTGCGCCTATGTGAAAGCTGGCAACAGAACATTCAATGCCGACAATCTGAAGACATTGAACTCGCCTAAGTATTCAATTGCCAGCATTGATGGTGCAACGGCCGAAATTATTGCTCAAGAAGACTTTCCTAGAGTAAAAAGAGTATCGCTGCCACAGTCAAGTGATTTTGGACAACTACTGCTCACCATATCCTCTGGCAAAGCCGATGTTACCTTCACCGAACCGGCCGACGCAGCAGTATTTATGAAAAACAATCCTGGCACGATCGAAAAAATAGGCGGTCCACCGCTTCGCGTGTTTCCTAACTGCTGGATTTTTCGCAGGGGCCAGCTTGAATTCAAGGATATGATCAACACAGCACTGGATCAGCTTATCAACAGTGGTGCAGAAGAGAGAATCATTCAAAAATATGAACCTGCTCCAAACTCTCTTTACAGGGTGGCGATTCCCTATCAGCCTCCCCGTGGTCAACCCAGCAAATAACGGTCCTCTATCCTGAATTCTCATGATGGCAAAGAGCTCTTAGAAAACCAAATAAGTGGTCATGCAATCAACTCACCATCTCTAGACATTGCCACTACAAGTGGTGCGACGAAGGACGAGGATATTATTGCAGAATATCTCCAACGTATCTCTTTGCCGAGCTCAGCCGATTTGCGCAAATCCCAAATTTCAAGCTATCGGTTCTGATTTTCTATAGAAAAGGGGCTCAATGAGCCCCTTCTAAATCTTTATTACGGAGACGGTCACCGACCATCTTAGATTAGCCTCCTCAGCCGAAGCCGACTCTGTTACCGCCGCCGCCACCGCCGCCTCCTCTGCTGCCTCGATCAAAGTTATTGCCTTGACCGCCGTATGTTCTGTGGTTGCTGTAGTAGGCAATGGTTTGGTTGGCGTAATCAGCGTACGACCGAAGTGTAGGATCTTTAGTCCTTGATACCACCCAGTCGTAATGCTGCTGAGCAGCAACTGTCTGATTTGTGTTTTGGTAGCATTGGCCGATGTAGTAATGAACCATGTCGCAACAGAAACCGTTAGAGTCCAGCGACTGGAAACAAGTCAACGCCCCAGCATAATTTTTCTTCTGGAAAAATCCGACGGCTTCCTTATACATCGGGTTAGCATTAAGCATCGCTCGCGTCGGTTTGCTACCTTTCTTGTTGATGGTGGTTACTGATACACCGGCTTTGATCTGCTTAGCGCCAGCGTCACACAACGGCACGAAAAAAATTACTAACAAGACGAGAAAAGAAAGTAGCTTATTGATTTTCATTGTTGATCCTAACGTATCAACAAGATGCCCAAAATACGCATCTTCAAACCAGCGTACACGTGATGTGACAGCTTCAAACCGCAACTGCGACTGGCATCACGGCTTTCCAAGAATGTTGAAAAAGTCTTTAATTGCTACACCACGGCTGAGATACAATCAGCCTGGCTCTCATTAAACGTAAAGCGTCGAAACTCGTATGGGTGCTGCACAAGCTAAACTGGTCAGTGTATTTTAGGAGGTTCCGTGATGGCGCACTTTTACAGTTGGCGAACGACAGGTCAAGCAAGAAAAGTAGCAATTTTGGCTCTTGCCTTGCTCTTGACCCCAGAGTATGCAAAAGCCGAGACGACGAGCGCAAACTTAAAGCCCTTGATCGGCATCAATCTCGACCTCGAGGAAACCGATCATAAAGAAAGCACGATTTCGGTTCTTTACTACGAGGCGATCAAGAGATCCGGCGGCATTCCAATCTTAATCCCGCCAATATCCAAACAAGATCTGCACGAACTGTTGCCTAAGTTGGACGGTGTCATGATGATTGGCGGCGCGGATTACCCGCCAGCACTATATGGCAAAGAGACGGAACCAGCAACCAGTTTGATGGAAAAAGAACGGTCCGATTTCGACATGGAACTGACAAAGGCTGCACTCGAGACTCCTGACCTGCCGATTCTAGGAATCTGCGCTGGTTGCCAGGTATTGAACATTCAGCCGGGTGGATCATTGATTCAGGACATTCCCTCGCATCAGCCAAAATCGGCAATTATGCATGCCAGTCATGATGGTTGGAAAAAGGGATTCAACAAGCACACGGTCAAATTCGAAAGTGACAGTAAACTCGGCAAAATTTACAGTGCACCACTTGCGGTGCCAACGGCTCATCATCAATGCATCGACAGAGTGGCAACAGGATTTCGCGTCGTAGCCAGAACCGAAGATGGACTACCAGAGGCGATAGAAAAAACTGGTGAACGATTTGTGGTTGGCGTTCAATATCATCCCGAACGTGACTTTGAAGCAAATAAGGCATTGTTTGCCGAATTGATCCGTCTGGCATCCAAGCGGCACGTCCAAAAGGAGAAACTGGCGCAGATGGATACGTCCAGTCCGAATAAGACAACCAGTGGCGCTCACTAGATGGCCAAAATCCTTCTAGCTGAGGACGACAAAGACTTGCACAATATCTTGCGCACTTATCTTTTGTTCGAACACCACTTGGTGGAGAGCTCATTCACGGGAACAGATGCGGATGACAAATTAGGCACCTCAGAGTACGATCTGCTCATTTTCGATTGGGACTTGCCAGGTAAAACTGGCATTGAGCTGGTCACGGACGTTCGCAGGCGGGGTAACAGTGCACCGATATTGATGATCACCGGCAAAAGTTCAATAGCAGAGAAAATGCAAGGTCTGGATACAGGCGCAGACGATTACTTAACCAAACCCTTCAATATTCAGGAGTTCGGCGCCCGCATACGTGCCCTGCTTAGAAGAGGCGGTCAACATCAGCAGACAACAGGGGGAAATGTCCTCACCGTATCCGGTATCACTCTAGATTTGGCAAAATATCGAGTAAAAAAGGATGGCAATCCAGTCAACCTTCTGCCCAAGGAGTTTCAGCTGCTGGAGTTTTTCATGCGCCACCCGAACCACGTATTCTCGCCGGAGGCATTGTTGACTAAAGTCTGGCCGAGCGACAGCGGAGCGACCGCAGAAGCTCTGCGCAGCACCGTCAAGAGAATCCGCAAGAAACTTGATCCAGATGGATTACTTCTTCGCACAGTGCACGGAGTTGGATATATCTTGGAAGTTCCATAAGAGAATGCGATTGGACGAGGGCTGCATTGTTAATGTTCTGAACCAAAAATGTCCGATTTTTGAACTGAATCATTCCCATCTGAATCGTATGTTGATTGCATGCAGGCACTCCGACAAGGTGATCAACATGACAGAGTTTAAACCAGGAACAGAAGTCGTCCACCACCATGATAAGCAAACAGGACCTCAAGCTGTAACACACTTTCATAACGAGTTGCATGATCTTCGAGGCAAGATGACGGGTGCCGATGCGACAGTCTCGAAAAATCTTACCCACGTCAATTTTAAGAAGCTGGATGAAGAGCTTCACCATGCGCACAATGGCAAACCGGCAGAGCTAGACGCACACTTGCACGCCAGCTCAGTCTTTAAAATTGGCGGCAAAATGCAGCTTGTTTTCACCGATGACATTTACAACAAAAACAACAAATCTAAAGATCAAACGCAGCACGCATACACCATCAACGAATCTACCGGAAAGATTGATGCCGTCTTTGATATTCGTCATTCGAAAACCGGTGAGAAAGTTCTGGTTCCGGAAGGCGATCACACTGAGTACAAAACTCCTGATGGTCGTATCATCAAGAAAAATGGAGATCTGACCACTATCCACAGCAGTAACGGATCAACAGAAAATTACAAACTTGAGCCGAGTTCAGGACGCATCGTACACAACATCCAAAACGATAAAGGCGTGTTAGAAAGTCGAGGCGGTGCCTACTCCAAAGTTACCGTTGAAAACGATGGAACCCTCACCACCACCAGAACCACAGGCGACTTTAGTAGTACGACTTATCCGGATGGACGTATAGTAGACCGCGACGGAACCAATGGTAGTGGCAATATCGTCAGAGTTAGAGAGCTAAGTGGAAACGTCAGTCAGTTGACTTGGGCAGACAACGCTAGCACTCCTCAATCCATTAACTTTAGACAACCAGGCAAAGATCCTATTGAAATGAACAAGGTTAACAGCCTCGGCGACAATGTTTATCAAGGTCCGGATGGCGTGCGCTGGACAGCCGATCTGGATAAATCGAAAGGAAGGATCGACTATAGAAAGATCGACTATAGACAGATCCCTGCTGATGATTTGATTGCTACCGCAAGAAAGCAAGAATATCGATACGAGCCCTAATAAATCGCGCCTCGAAAACCATAAATATCCCTCGCCCAAACACTAAGTAACTGGCATTGCCAAGACGTTACTTAAGTAGATGGCGAGGGATTTTTCTCGTAATTCCGAAGCATAATATGTTATAGACAGAAATAGAGGGTCCAAAGCGGACTCAAGACGGGCAAAATTACGGGGATTGGGGATTGCCAAACTGGGCGAAAGAGGACCAAGAGCACGAAGAGGGTGTGCTTACCGAAAGTAAGCCCAAGGTTGAAAAACCACCCATGTTCAAGGTGCTTTTACATAATGACGATTACACCTCGCAGGAATTTGTCGTTTTTATATTGCAGTCCATATTTCATAAAGGCTTCGCCGATGCTTTCAAGATAATGTTGGCTGTTCACAACTCCGGCATAGGTATAGCAGGCGTTTACACGCATGAGGTTGCCGAAGCGAAAAGCAACAAGGTCATTCAATTGGCTCAATCGGAAGGATATCCGCTTTTGTGCACAATAGAAGAAGCATAGAGCGTGGTAGAACAACAATAACGACTGGCAGAAAGAGAAAATGATTACAAAGGAATTACAAGATACGCTCAACCTCGCTTTGCAAGAAGCAGTCGCGCGCAGGCACGAATTTTTAACGCTGGAGCACTTGCTTTTCGCTCTCTTGAACGAGAAAACCACAAGTCAGGTGATTCGTCATTGTGGTGGAAACATCGATGAGCTGCGCAAAGAGCTAGACCAGTTTCTCAAAGAGAGCATGGAAAAGCTGCGCGATGGGATGAAACAAAACCCTGAACCCAGCGCCGCCTTCGAGCGAGTACTGTCGCGTGCGGCTATGCAAGCAGAGTCGGCCGCGCAAAGCACCATCGACGGTGGCAACGTACTGGCGGCGATGTTTCAAGAACGACGATCGCATGCCGTCTACTTGCTGGAAAAGCAAGGCATAACCAGATTGGACGTTCTCAATTACATCTCGCATGGCATCTCCAAAGTCGGCGGGCGCGAAGACGATGAAGATGGCGGCGCTGAACATGCTTATGGAGACGAAGATGAGGGCCGCACAGTTAAGGATCCGCTCGCAGAGTTCACGGTCAACCTCATTGAACGAGCCAAAGAAAACAAGATCGACACTCTAATTGGCAGAGACGCCGAAATACAAAGAACAATTCAAGTATTGTGCCGGCGCCGCAAAAACAATCCAATCTATGTCGGCGATCCAGGCGTTGGTAAAACAGCTATCGCCGAGGGTCTAGCTCTTAAAATCTTCCGCGGCGAAGTGCCAAATGCGCTTAAGGGTGCAGAGGTGTTTGCGCTCGACATGGGAGCGTTGATTGCCGGAACCAAATTCAGAGGACAGTTCGAGCAGCGCATGAAAGCGGTGATCAAAGAACTGCAGAAAAGACCTGGCGTCATTTTATTCATTGACGAGATCCATACGATCGTGGGCGCAGGCGCAGTTTCAGGCGGTTCCATGGACGCTTCGAACATTCTCAAACCAGCCCTTGCCAGTGGCGAATTGCGTTGCATTGGTTCAACAACGTATCCGGAATACAAATCAGCATTTGAACGGGATAAGGCTTTAGCTCGGCGTTTCCAAAAAATTGATATAGCCGAACCAACCACTGAAGAAACAATCAAAATTCTTCAGGGTCTGAAAATCTATTATGAAGAGCATCATGGTGTCACTTATACGGATGATGCGATCATCGCGTCAGCTGAACTAGCAGCCAAGCATATCAACGACAAATTCCTGCCCGATAAAGCTATAGATGTTATCGACGAAGTTGGCGCTGCCGTAAAATTAATGACACCTGAGGAGCGACCTTCAAGGGAAATCACCACCCATGACGTAGAGCTGGTAGTGGCTCGCATGGCTAAAATACCGCCGAAGTCAGTCTCTGGCTCGGACAAAGAACGGCTGCAAAGTATGGACGCCGACCTGAAGTCCGTTATCTTCGGTCAAGATCACGCCGTCGAGCAAATGGTACGGGCAATAAAGTTATCGCGATCTGGTTTGAGCAATCCAGGAAAACCAATCGGGTCGTTCCTGTTTTCTGGACCTACAGGAGTAGGCAAAACCGAGTTAGCCAAACAACTGGCTAAAGTTTTAGGCATCAGCTTCCTGCGTTTTGATATGAGTGAATACATGGAGAAGCACACCGTGTCACGGCTGATCGGCGCACCTCCGGGGTACGTCGGCTTCGACCAGGGTGGTTTGCTTACGGACGCAGTCGCCAAGACACCACATGCGGTGCTCGTGCTGGATGAAATAGAGAAGGCGCATCCTGACTTATTCAACATTTTGCTGCAGGTAATGGACCACGCTACTTTGACGGATAACAACGGCAAGAAGGCTGACTTTCGCAACGTTATATTGATCATGACGACCAATGCCGGCGCCCGCGAAATGATCAGCGGAGACATCGGATTTGCCATGTCTCCAAGCCTTGAGGAGGAGCTGTTCAAGCCTGCATCGCGGGCATCGGACCCTTCCGGCAAAGGCAAGAATGCTCTTGAACGCACCTTCAGTCCTGAATTTCGCAATCGCCTTGACGCATCCGTTGTCTTCCATCAACTTGGACGCCAGGAAATCCTGCGCGTAGTAGATAAATTCGTTCAAGAAGTAAGAGTCCAGCTGATCGAGAAAAAGGTCGAACTGGAATTGACCGACTCTGCGAAACAATGGTTCGCTGTCAAAGGGTTCGATAAATTGTATGGCGCGCGGCCAATGTCTCGCCTCATTCAACAAAAAATCCGCGAGCCGCTTGCCGAAGAGTTACTGTTTGGCAAACTGGAACACGGTGGCACCACGATTGTTAACGAAAAGGACGGCGAGATCGTCCTCGAGATAAAATCATCCGATCCGAAAGACCCGGAAGTGGTTATAAAGGAAACAAGCGAGTCTGGTGCTAGTGTGAGCAAACCGGCTGACAACGGGGATAAGGACCCAGTGATCAAAATGACCACTGATCCAGCCACGCTTAGTGTCATCGTCGACACGGAAAAACCGCTTACGCAGGACGCTTAGCGACATAGGAAAGGATTAAGCGATCGCCCACTCAAGTCCACCGGGCAAATTTTCTGAAGCATACTCAATATGAATGATTCGACGATGTCCATCGTTAAGAGAAGGCGATGAACGGTGCACAAGCAGTGGTCGCATTAAGAGTATGTCTCCGCGATGGGCGGCACAAACGTTGAGCGCACCCTTCGCATCCAAGTCGTCTATTCGCTTTTTGGAAAGCACCCCGGCATAGTGCGAACTCGGCACAACTTCCAGGGCGCCGTCATTGGCCAAACAATCATCTAAATGCAATCGGACGGTGAGCATTCTAGACAAATACTCAACCGGTGGTTGTACGTGCAAGATGCCGTTCTTCACTGACCATGTGCTGAAACCTGGCAGTTCCAAACGTTTCTTGACTCCAATATGCAAGTCCTGATGCCATGTCATATACCAATGTGCGTCTGGATCGTTGTCCAAAAGAACGGCACGAACGGGAAAGGCAGCCCCGCCCAGAATTTCTTTCACCATTTTGAGAATCGTTGCGGATTCTGCCAGCTCGCGAACCTCGGTAACTTCCTTGAGAAGATGCCGCATGGCGAAAACCCCTGCCCCTCGCTTGCGTACGGTGGCACTAATCTTCGCGTGGTCAATCGCTCTGACAACATCATCCAACTGCGCTTCGCTGAGAACGCCTTTCCTTAATGAGTAACCTTCATCAGTAAACGTTTTGGTCAAGTCCAGCAGGCATTCTTGTGTCATGGGTTCACCGTGCGCAATTGGCATAAAAATCTAAGAGAGTAAATTCTACAGGCAAACAGGAAAAAGTCTTGGTTGCTGTGCGCAAATTCATCCGCGCGTCAGAGTGGAAAAAATCGGGGCTTTGCCGAGCCCCGAACAAATTCGGAAATCCTTAAATTCCAAGATGGTCCAGCCACGGAGCCCCGCCCGAGAAGTCCAAAGAATATACGGGACTGCTAAACTTCATGGGTTCCAAGTTAGCCGAGGACAAGTATGTACTTTATGAAATTAGCTTCTATCGCCATAAGCGCCGCCGTCATCCAATCGCCGCTGACTGAAGTGAAACGCTTGTCTGATGAACCGATTCTCACACCAAGAGCAAATCTCTTCGACGATTTAGCAGCTTACAACCCGACCGCAGTCAAGCTCGGCAAAAAGACGGTTCTCCTATACCGAGCGCAAGACAAGAAAGGCACGTCAAGAATCGGTTATGCCGAAAGCACAGACGGCGTGCATTTTGTCCAAAGTAAAGAACCTGTCCTGGTGCCTGAAACGGATTATGAGAAGGATGGTGGAATTGAAGATCCGCGCCTCGTCAAAATCGATAATTTGTATTACTTGACTTACACCGGTTACAACAAAACCGATGCTCAGCTATGCCTCGCCACCTCTAAAGACTTAAAAAAGTGGGATAGAGTGGGCATTATCATGCCGGCCAATAAAGGCACATGGAATGAAAAATGGACCAAATCTGGCGCCATTTTAACTACGAAAGTAAACGGCAAATATTGGATGTACTATCTTGGCACCGCAAATGGTGCCGATCAAATGGGCATCGCCAGCTCAACAGATTTAAAGCATTGGCAGGATGCAACCAAAGTTCCTGTGCTGGCAAAGCGAGATGGAATGTTTGACTCAAAGGTCGTCGAACCGGGGCCAGCGCCCATCCTCACTAAGGACGGCATACTCCTTATTTACAACGGCGCTGATGACAAACTTGTTTATCGAACCGGCTGGGTTCTGTTCGATAAAACGGATCCGACGAAAGTTCTGCGACGGTCTGAAACACCTATCTTTGCCCCAGAAAAGAAGTGGGAGGTGGAAGGACAAGTGCCGAACGTTGTCTTTGTTGAAGGGCTGACAAAAGACGGCGACATGCTAAATCTCTATTATGGTGCAGGTGACACCAGCACTGGCGTCGTCGAGTGCAAGCTTCGAAAATAAATCCTGATCAGTCAAATTGACACTGGTGGCTAAGCGGAAATAAAAAGAGCGCTCCGTCCAGAGCGCTCTCTTCTCACCCTAGGGTTTACCTTTAAGAAAACAGGTTCGCGTCTCTTGCAGAGGCGACAAACCAGTTGATCACTCCCGGCGTCGACATACCACCTACGATGATTGCTGCTCCAATTGCAACCATCACAGGGGCAGAAATACCACGCAACCCGAACCACTTTTCCGCAGAGGATCTGTTCACGAAAGTCATGACGATCAGCGTCAATCCAGCGACCATACAAAACATCTCAAATCCATTAGCGAGGATGTTCAGAAGAGCTTCTAGATTAGCAAGGTTGTTGACTCGCACAGTACCAGCGGTGTTAACACCGGTAACAAAAGTTGCATCTGCACCTTGTGATCCGATCGTGCCATTTGTGGCACCTTTCAAACTTGGAGCAGCAGAGTTTGGATCGAATGATTCCTCGGAAGAGCTATTGTTCTCGTATTGTGCGCCTTGTCTCATCTGTTGCAGTCCAGCCAGAGCGCCCTGTTGAACAAAGCCTTCAGCCGCTTGTTGCTGCTCGCCCCTTTCGCCCAAGACAACAGCCGAACTAACGGGTGTTACAAGCCGATTTTGCACCGCTATTTCGGTTGCCTTGTGATAATTGCCTTGTGAGATTAACGTTTGAGATTGCTCCTTCGCTGTTAGACAAGCCAGTTCGATAGCCTGTTGTGCGGAGCCAACGGTGGTGCTCTTCGGCGCAGAGGTCGTCTCTTCAAGCTTGACGACATACTCAATTCCACCAGGCTGCCACTTAGAAACAAATCGCTTTAGATCATGCTTGATCGAACCATTGCGTGGCACCGGTGAAAATGGTCCAATCTCGCGGTGATTCTTAAAGAATTCATTGCCATCAGTGACGCTGTTGTCGAGGGAGAGTTCATAGAAAGCGGGCGTTTGTGTATAAGGAGCCATGACATAAAGCTCTTTATTCAACGTCGGTTGTGGACCATGAATCCACAGCACAGCACCATTTTTTGTTTCACCCGCAGTGCTTGCAGCTTTGACGACAGCCTGCAGATTGTCTTGACCTCCATCAAAATCTTTTTGAGCCAACGAGGGTAAGCCTGATGCCAGCGATTGCAACTCTTGCAACTTAGGAGTGGCATCCGTGGCGATTATTAATGAACTGGTCACATTAGCCGGTAAGTTGGACAAACCTTCTTTAATATCGGCAAGGTCAGTTTTCACATTTTGAGAGCCATCGAGCACAACAATGAGATGGTTGGGCAGTTTCACCGGCATTTGCTTGATCGTCTGCAGAATATACCGGCTCGGTTGGTGAGGATCTGCGACCGCAATCGGCCCAAACGTAGGCTTGCGCGTCGCGGTAACCGAAAGTCCTAAACCAGACAGTTCCTCATTCTTTAGGTTTCCTGATAGTACCCTCTCTTTGGTAGGAGATTGAGCCTCTTTCAAACCAGTCAAAGACAACCGTTCAGGCGATCTCAATCTGACTTGATGTTCACCCTTGACCGAGAAATTCGTATCGATAAAGCGTGGTAAAGCCAAGGTAGCCTCACTAGCCAAGTCTAATTTCAACGGCATGATCATTGTCAATCGAACTTTTAATTCGTCTTGAGCTTTGACTGGATAACAATGCAATAAAGTCCGCCCGCGTCCCAAGTCAGAAACCACAGCCGGAGTGCCGTGACCCACATTAGTCCAATTTCCTGTAGTCGGCGCTTTACCACTGGCTGCAAAGGAAGCATTTACAGGCTGTCCATCTTGCCAGACGGTGACGTTTGAAATCACCGCTCCTGGTGGCAATGATAGTTCAGCGCGAGCTTCTTTATCTTCATAAGCTGTATTTTTGAAAACGAAAGTCCAGCTTATAGTCGACGATAACGAGTCTGGATTAACCGCCCCATCCATGCCGGAGCGAACCAGTGACAATTCCGGAATCATGGCGCCGACAACATGCCGATGCAGATAGTCATTCGAGAATGCCGATAAGTCAGCCGAGCGGTCGTCTCGAAATGGCTTTCCGAATGCCGCGAAATAAAGTTGTTGCTGCGTAGAATTATTGATCGGAATAAACAGACCAGGCAAGCCAACAGTCCGTGGATCCGCGCACTCCAAGCGCATATCCTGTTCAGGATTCAGACCGCGCAGCATTGTCAGACCTTGCACCTGTTCCTCGCGAGTTGCACCTGCGAAAGCCATATGTTCTGCAACGCGCATATACATAGACTTCGTTTCCGATCCGATGAAACCGAACAACGCCAGGACAACTCCGATCGAGGAGTAGACAACAGTTCTCAATTGAGCACTTTTAAATTCACGCAACTCTCTCAATCGAAAGGTGAGATAAATGCCAGCCCCCATGGATGCTAAGAATAGGAGCGCGATCACGACGAAACCTTCTGCGAAGGCGTGCATCTGAGGGCCCACGAAAATAGAAGCCCGACCGGTACAAATAGCCGCAACGGAGATGATGAAAAAGAGAAGAGAACCGCCGATTGATAGACCGTTTTGCAAGCCGCGTCTCATGGCAAAGCGCGTATCTTTGCGGCAGATAGCAGACCAGACAGCGAGATTTCCTATTGGCACACTGAGGGCAAGGAACGCTTCTACAAGCGTTTCAATCGGATGTTTGATTAGCAACATGCTAATTCTTTCGTGGCACGCAGCTGCGAATATTATTAGGAACAATGAAGGCAAAACAACGCCAAAGATCATCACTAAAATAGCCCTGTAACCTTCCCAAAGGCTGCAATGCTGGGGGCTCTGATTCAACTCTTCAGCCCACCTATCGACCGGTGTATCTTCAACCGCTTGAGCGGACCCGGAATTCTTTTCTACATCTAAATCGATCATGGTAATTTCTCCATAAATAGCTGCAGCTGTGCTTCGTACAAATGCACAAAGCAAAGACGCATTTTTCCGTGCGCGAGGAAGTGCGCACCATTAGTAGTATCGCGTTTGCGAAGGTTTGGTAAATTGCGCAACCGTGTGGTTGAGCAGCCCTAGTTTAGGTAAACACAGTCAATGAAACGATGGGGTTTTCCCTGATCTTGCCTCAGCTTAAACCGCACCAGCAAGAAGATAATTAGAATTTGAATAAGCAGCGATTTCGTCACGAGTTTGCTCGATCAAGTGGTCGAATAAATGCAAACAATATCGCTCTAGACGGTCCGAAGTAAGCGGTTTTCCTTCAACTTGCCAGTCGATCAGTCCAACACCATTGTGTTCGCCGCTGAACGTCATCAAAGGAACATGCTGAGATTCCACATGAGTCAAAGCCATCACTTGATCCACTGGCAGGACAAAGAAATCAACTTTATTGTGTTGTCCCCGCACCACAATGGATAACCGGCAAGTCGAGATGCGAGCGCGATAGGCCGACACCGTATGCACCGGTCTGCGCAAACTGTCAAAACTGAGAACTTCTTTTACCAATGCCGGACTCGTACAAGAAACTGAGAGCTGAGTGCAGGCGACGGCCTTGTTGAATTCCGAAATATACGGATCTAAAGTTGTGAATATTTCATCCACGACAGACTTCATGGATTCCCCAATCACTTCGTCGAGGCTGAGTCTTTGCCGGTCTTGCAACTTTTGTCCAGCCAAAAAATTCAGAGAGTCTCTTGTGATGTTCTGCAGGAAATCACGTCGCACGTTCTGGACGCGCACTTTATAGTTGCCTAAAATTTCGCGAGCAAGACCCAGGGTGCTGCTTTCGGCCAGCCGTACATTGCTGTAAATGTCGTCAAATTCGCTCGGGTCTGTCCCTGATGCCTCAGCCTTCAGACGAGCCGTCTGTAAACGAACCAAATTAGTTTTTCTCATTCCCACCACGCGATTGAATGACATATATACGAGAGGCTCTTGACAGTCCCCAGGAAAGCATAGCTAGTGCACGTTTCGGTATCTACTTAAATTTTAGCAATCGGAATTGTGAAAAACCTTATTGCCAGCCGCCTGCGGAGCTGTCTGAAGAATCCAGTCATTGCATCAATTATTGCTAATTACCGAATGTATATACGACAGGGCAACCATATATAATAGCCACCCCTCCCGAGTCCCGTATGCTGCTCACTATCTCAACAACTCATTTCCCAGCCACCGATCTCGGTTATTTGCTCTATAAGAATCCTAGCCAGGTGCAAATGTTTGAGCTTTCTTTTGGACAAGTTCATGTGTTTTATCCAGAAGCAGACCCCGGACAGTGTTGTGCCATGGAACCTGCCAATTTTTACGACGAAATTCAAAAACTACTCCTCGAAATTCAAATTCCTTGGCTTGGAAGAACGATCTAATATTTCCTTTTGATCGGTGGTGGGAACGTCCTGTGAAACCTCATCGACAGCGACATTAGATAACCACGCTTTTCCTTGTCCGGACAAAAGTAGTCCAAATGCGAGATTGGTGCTTTCATCCGGAACATCTAAAACACACTCGTACTGGTTCCAGTCTGTCGTTCCTTTGATTGGATTTTTCTGCATATTGTCGAAACCAAGATGTTTTCCATCAGGGCCGTCTATGCGCATCCACAGGGCTGCCCAGCCCGCATCTTTTGTTCTGATGTGCGCACTTATCCGCATGCGTTTGCCTTTGCAGAAAAGCGGATCGACATTTTGCATCAATGTTCCGAAGCCATGTTCAGCATTAAGCGCCTCGACCATCGCAGTTTTGTGACCGTCTAGCAAAGTAGTAGAATCTACCACCATTTTGTAATGGTCAGGTGAATTGCCGCTCTTAATCCATCCTACAGGAAGTCCATCAGCTGTTTCATGCGAGGACTGTTCGAAATCGAGATTCGTTGGAGAATGGTTTAGAGATTTTTCCTTCTTCTGTCGGTTCATCGCAACCTTTGGTTTTGGCGGCGAACCAAATGCCCCCGTAGTCGGCACCTTATTCGATACCAGTTCCACCTGAACGTTTCGAAGGAGCACCTTTCCTTTTCCTTCAAGAACAGCGCCAAAATTAATATTGTCGCTTTCTGCGGGTATATCAATCACGCACTCGTATCTTTTCCAGTCGTTAGTGCCATGTGTCTTTCGATCTTCCATGTAGTCGTGACAAACTTCCAGTTTGCGACCGCAATCTGCTCCCAACCAGAGTGATGCAGAGCCGTCCACATCAATGGTTTTTAAGTCACCGGATAGTTTCAATCGTTTACCAGCGTAAGGTTCCGCTGCCACCGCTTGCAGTAGCGCACCCCAACCAGTCTCCTTCGTCTGCTCATCCAGATTTTGTATAAAGGCAGCCTCGTCTCCGGATTTCTTGGAATCAATTCCAGTCGTATAAGACGAAGGCGGAAACATTTGCTGGAACCATCCTTTTGGCGCTGACTGAAGAGATGGAATTGAATTGTCTGAGCGTGAACCCTCTGAAAAATCCAGGTTCGACAGTCGCGGGTTTTGATATCGAATGCCGCATGAACGGTCAAGATCGGTCGTGGCAGTTTCGTTGGAAACCGGTAAGATTTCACAATCATCGAACCAAACATGGCCTGTACCACTTAGAAGAACCCCAAACGAGATATCCGTGCTCGACTTAGGAACATCCAGAACGACTTCGTATAAACGCCAATCTTGTTTGCCTTTGATAGGACGACCTTGCATATTGTCGAAACTGGCGATTTCTTTTCCGGCGTCGACACTCATCCACAATCCGGCCCAATCAACGACATCCTCGCACTTGATGTACGCTGATAACTTCAGATGTTTGCCTCTATATTCGGTGGCATCCATCCACTGCATCAACGTCCCAAATCCGTCAATTTTCTCAGACTTAGAGAGTATTTGCGCACAGCGACTGCCGCTGTGTTGTACGGTTTCAGAGCAGCTCATCTCATAATCTTTTGGATTGCTACCAGCTTGGATCCAGCCTTTCGGAGGTGCTACGGCCTGTGCTTTTGCCATTGGACTGCTCCTAATATTGTTTGCGATTTGAGTTGGAAATCCTTCGAAAGATATAGCAGCGTAGCTAATGTCTTCGGCAAACGGAAGCAAGCGACATCAAAGCGATGCTTATTACAATCGCGCCGAACATGAAACTGACAACCAGAGATTTGGGCATAAGCCTTTGCGGCGGCGATCTTTCATGGAAGCGGTTTAGAGAGATTATGCCCATAATCAAAGCAAGTATAAATTGTGGAGCCTCTTTTCGGCTCGATTTGCGACAAAATGCAACCGGCGCATATACAGCCCGTTTAGCCAAGGTTGCCCTGAGTATCGAAGCTCTGGAAAGATTCGTCCGCCATGAACCGCTTTACAGAGTGCATGAGTGCGTATTTGGCGTACTGGCGCTAGAGAGCGAACCGGTTGATCCGCGCCTCTAACAAAAGGGAACTAAGCGCTGGTTGAGCCGTCTATATGGTCACCTTGAACGAGGTGAATAATATGATTCTGCAAACGAAAAATGAAGTGGGAAACACAGTTGGGTTCTATGACACGCTCGGAGTCGAGCGCAACGACAAGGGAACGCTGTTCTTCGCGGTGGCGTTAACTTTGGCTTTGGTTTTTGGTGTAGCCTTGTATGCCCTGAATGGAGCTAATTACACCACCAAACCGTCGACAGCCATGACGGCAGATTGGGCAGCTCGGCACGGTACAGACGCGGCTAGAACACTGCCGAATTTCGAAATAATGCCAGTAAAATAATGGTCACATCTTATCTGAAGAGCGCTCGAAAGTGCCTTCTCCGCAATCATTTAAGTGCGCAATCAGCACTCGTATCGCTTTGCCGTCGGGTGGGACCGTGAACGTGATACCACTCAATCCAACTGCATTTTCGCCGCCAGTCTCGTAAGTAAAAGTGTCACGATCGTAGTGCTTTATTGGTACGGTCATCTTTTGTGGACCTAACACCATCGCCAGTTCGCCCTTCTTCTCTATGATTTCGATCTGGCCAAAGAAATCATTTGCATAGGTGCCTAAATATGCAGAGTTTGCCGATGCGGGCGTAGGCGAAATGGGTGCTTTGGAATAATCGAAGCCCTTAATCAGTCCAGTTACTGCTGGGTCCGTGAACACCTTTTTGTAAAAGGCGAGCCAATCATGGCTCTGCTTGCCATTGAGCGCAATGTCTTTAACCGTCATCGCTAATCCTTCTGCTACACCAACCGGAGAGGAATTCGTCAGCACGACAATTCCCAACTGCTCGCTCGGAACCATTGCCACATTCGTTCCAGCCCCCATGTCGAAACCGCCCGAATGTCCCAAGTTCAGACGTCCATGTTCGTCGTAGTAGACGTTCATTCCCAAACCGTAAAAGCCTGGCAGTTGGTTGAACGGATTGAATTGCGTCAACATATCGGGATGATACGTTTCCTCCAATGCTTTCTTATCTACTAGCTGCTTGCCTTCAAACTTTCCGCTAGCAATTTCCAAGCGCAGCCATTTCGCCATGTCGTTCACAGATGAACTCACTCCGGCAGCTGGAGACTGAGCATCGGGTTCGCGTTGCAATTTATGCACCCATTTACCATTAACCAAAACATGCCCCATTGCTTTGTTCGTGCGCGCGGCAAAATCAACGAAGCGGGAACTAGTTGAAGCCATACCAAGCGGCTTGTACAACTTCTGTTCCGATGCGTCTTCCCAGCTCAGTCCGTATGCTTTAGTTGCGGCGACGCCCGCTTCGGTTAAACCGAAATTCGTATACGCATAATGCGAGCGAAAACTACTGTTGGGTTTTTGAAAGCGCAAACGATACAAGACTTGTGCACGATCAGCACCTATGTCCTCTAACACATCACCAGCGTGATCGGGCAGTCCACTGCGATGCGCGTAAAAATCGCGAATGGTAATTTGGCTCGTAACCCACGGATCATACATTTGAAAGATTGGATCAAGATCACTGATTTTTGAATCCCATGTTATCTTGCCTTCGCCAACCAATTCGGCAACGACAGTAGCACCAACTGACTTTGAGACAGAGGCAAGTTGAAACACCGTGTCGGCATCTATCTTGGCTGCCTGCCCCGCCTCGCGCACTCCGAATCCTTTCGCGAAGACGAGTTTATCGTTGTGGACGACACCAATTGCGATACCGGCAACTCCATTTTCGTCGATTTCTTTTTGCGCCAATTTGTCTACAGCGTCTACTGCCGCCTGTACTTGCGCATCAGAGATGTGTTCTGCACTGACCGGCGCTTGAGGAATCGCCTCTTTAGCAAGTCCGGCCTCACCATACGCAGGCATTAACGCGATTGATATGAGTAACGAGAAAGAAAGTTTGTATGCAGAGGAGTATGTACTCACAGGGAAGATTGTTTTAAAAATCAACGACTTGTCTCCATGTTAATTTGCACGGAGTTTTTGATACCACTCCAAGCAATAAATTTGCCGCTCGCTCCGGCAACATCCGATATTGCGCAGCTCGTCCATTCTATTCCTGAGCCGGAAAGTCTATATTGAAAGAATTTCAGGCTTCTATCATGCAGAAGTAGCTATCAAGTTCGCCTTAGTTTTATCACCGCCATCGGATGGCAGGTCATTGCTCGAAGGGGAATTCAGAACGCCAGGGCGGGCTACTTCTAGAAATTGGAAACCGAATCCAAAGAAGATATATGCAACACCTATACAACACCACTTCTAGTGCAAGCATGCTGCCTGATCTACAATCTCTTGAATAGATCAGGGCATAATGGACAAATTCGACGCCACAACTCTCGCGCGCAACTTGCTGAACGACCACGGTCTGCCAAGTTGGGATGTGAAGCTAAACAACAACAAGCGACAGCTTGGTGTTTGCAAAGAGTACCTAAAAAGAATAGAACTGTCCGAACACTATGTGACAAGAAATCCTCGCGAAATGGTTGTTGATACCATTTTGCATGAGATTGCCCATGCCTTAGTCGGAGTAGAGCACGGTCACGATGCGGTTTGGAAAGAAATGTGCAAGCGCCTGGGTTGCACTCCAAAATCTTGTGACAAAAAAGTCGAAATGCCAGAAGGAGATTGGCGCGCTGAATGCCCAACGTGTCATAAACTCTTCACCCGGCACCGCAAACCCAAATCACTGCGCGGCTTTTATTGCACTAAGTGTGGAGCGGTTGATGGAGCACTTCTGTATACAAATTTGCGTCTTAAATATGAGAAACGGGTCACTCAAGCCGCGACCAAAAATGAAGGCGCCAAACAGTTGATGCTCAAGATCTTCTGATCGAATCATCCTTGCTCTCATCCCAACGACTGATTGAAGGCAGAGCGAATTCCAACTAGATTGCATACGACGCAATAGAGGGAATGAGGGATTAGACGTGGATACAAAACTGTTGAGAGAAACTTTTGAGCGGGCACGCAAAGAAAATGGCGGCACAACTAGCTTGGGAATGCGTTTTTACGCCCGGCTTTTTGAAAAGTACCCTGCGGTTCGCCCTCTTTTTACGACACCACCTGAAGAACAGCATAAAAAGTTGATGGCGTCTCTTGGGTCAATCATCTCCGCGGTTGAGAACCCTGTAGCACTTGTTCCATTTTTACATGCCATGGGCATTCGCCATCTAAAATATAAAACCGAAAACGCGCACTATGCAGCAGTAGAAGAAAACCTTATCGCGGTGCTTGCAGAACACTTGTCTAAAGAAGGACAATGGTCCAAGGAGATGGACAGCGCGTGGCAAGAAGCTCTGCAAACAGTTTCGCATATTATGATTGAAGGCGCTAACAACCCTGAACTCTACGCAGACGAATTGCAAAAATCAGGTTATGAACCCGATGGCTTCAGCAAACGCACCAAAGAACCATGGAAGATGCCTGACCCTACTGGAAGCGTGGCGACAACCTCGACGACAGCCTAGAAAACCGCCAAGTCCAGCAAGGCTCTTTTGAGTGCAGCACTAACTTGTTGAGTTGCTGTGCCTCCATGCGATGTTTTGCTATTTACCGAATTGACAGCATCGAAGACTTTGTAGACGGTGTCATCGAATTCAGCTGCGTATTTCTTGTAATCGCTAATTGGCAGCTGCGACAAAGGTGTGTAATTATCCCGAGCGTACTGCACTACGCATGCGACCGCATCATGCGCAGACCTAAACGCGACGCCTTTAGTGACTAGATATTCGACGAGGTCGGTGGCAAACAATTCCGGATCAGAAGCTGCCTGTAAAGTGTTTACACTCATGACTTTCAAACCTTTAATAGCGAGCGTCATCACTTTCAAGCACGCGGCCAACTCATCGGAAACCTTGATCGCGCCAGGCTTAGTCTCTTGCAAATCCCGATTGTAGCCAACCGGCAATCCCTTTAAAGTGATCAAAACGTTCACTAGTTCGCCAACAATCGCTCCTGTTTTGCCCCGCACCAGTTCCATCGGATCCGGATTTTTCTTTTGTGGCATCAAGCTGGAGGTGGTGGTCAGATCATCCGGGAACTGGATGAATCCAAACTCTTTTGTGCACCAGATAATTAACGTCTCAGCCAATTGAGATAAGTGTACCGATGTAAGCGAAGCGGCGAACAAGAATTCAGCAATGAAATCACGATCGCTTACCGCGTCAATCGAATTGCCAAACAGATGATCAAAATCTAGTGCAGCTGCCGTAACTTCCGGCATGATTGCCAGACCAGAGCCAACTAGAGCACCAGCACCAAGCGGCGAAACAGACGTGCGCTTGTTAGAATCTCCAAACCTGCCCTTGTCTCGGTTGAAGACTTCAACATATGAATGCATCACATGAGCAAACAGCAATGGTTGTGCACGCTGGAGATGAGTGTAGCCAGGCATGACTACCTCAATGTTTTGTACGCCTGTTTGAATCAGCGCATTCTGCAATTCCGCAATCAGCGCCTCAATCTCAGCCGTCTTCTCCAGAATGAATAAGCGCATATCAAGCGCCACCTGATCATTACGACTGCGAGCAGTATGCAATAGTTTTGCATCGGCTCCGATCAATTCTGCGAGTTTTGATTCGACATTCATATGCACATCTTCATACTGTGCATCAAGAATGAACAAGCCTTTCAAATATTTTTCTTTTAAAGCATTCAATCCAGTTTGCAAGTTTTCAGCCTGGGCTGGGGTTACCAGCCCAGATTTTTTGAGCATCTCAACATGAGCGAGACTGCCATTTATGTCTGCTTCAACAATCGCCTGATCAGCCTTAGCGGAAGCAACGAAGTCAGTGACTACATCACTAAGTTGTTGCTTGAAGGCTTTTCTTAAAACTTTCATTGCTCTTGCTCCATGCCGTTAACCGAAGACCATTGATGTTAATGAATCCACCAGAATCGGCCTGATTGAAGATACCCATCTCTTCAAAACTGGACATTTTGTGATCGTACAGCGATGAATTAGAACCACGCGCAACAATGCCTGAGTGACCTTTGTACAACTTCAGCTTGGCCCAACCAGAAACTGTTGCTTGTGATTCGTCGATGAACTTACGCAAGAGCACGTGTTCAGGAGCGAACCAGTAGCCGTTATAAGTAAGTTCAGCGAACTTCAGGCCCAAACTTTCTTTCATGTGAGCAACTTCGCGATCCAACGTCAATGATTCAACCGCTTGATGTGCTTGCATCAAGATTGTGGCGCCAGGAGTTTCGTAGACACCGCGGGATTTGATGCCGATATAGCGATTCTCGACGAGGTCCACGCGGCCTACACCATTAGCGGCACCAAGTTCATTCAAAGTCTCGAGCAATTCAACTGGCTTCAGCTGTTTGCCGTTTACAGCAACCGGCACGCCAGCACTAAATTCAATAGTTACTTCAGTTGGCTTATCAGGAGCCTTCTCTGGATCAGTTGTCCACTGAAACAGATCGACTGGTGGTTCAGCGGCTGGATCTTCAAGAATTCCGCCTTCATAGCTGATGTGCATCAAATTGGAATCCATAGAATACGGCTTCTCTTTTGATACCGGCACGGAGATACCATGCTTTTGCGCATAATCGATTAGATCATTTCTGCCTGTAAAGGTCCACGTCCGCCATGGAGCGATAACTTGGATGTGTGGTGCAAGCGCTTTAATAGCCAACTCAAATCGCACCTGGTCGTTTCCTTTACCTGTTGCACCGTGCGCAATGGCGTCACAACCTTCCTTCAAAGCAGCAGTAACCATTCCTTCCGCGATACATGGACGGGCAAGACTTGTGCCCATCAGGTATGTGCCTTCATAAACGCCATTGGCTTTGATTGATTGAAAAACGTAGTTCTCAACAAAGTCCGATCGCAAATCCTCAACAATGCATTTATCTGCACCGGTTTTCATTGCCTTATCTTCAACACCGCTTAGATCGTCAGTCTGCCCAACATTTGCGCAGTACGCAACTATAGGGACGTTGTACTTTTCTTTCAGCCAAGTCAGAATGCACGATGTATCGAGTCCGCCGCTGTAAGCAAGCAGAATTTTTTTCATTGTTCCGATTCCCCTTTTTGGTTACTGCGTCATGGTCCGCAAGATCTTAACGACCTGTGCGGTTTTCGACTCAGCGTTTACTACAAAAAAAACTGTATTGTCACCGGCTACACTTCCCAACAACTGCGATAGCTGCAGCCCATCTATTGCCTCTGCGACGTACGAAGCAGCGCCGCTGTCAGTCTTCACTACGATCATATTTCCAGAAGAAGTGATGTCGCGAATGAATCTGTTTATTGTCGCAAGCGCCGCCGGTTTTGTTGTTGGCTTCGGTAGAGTTTGACGACTAACATAACGGTAGGCTCCTTCATCTTCAACTTTGATCAAACCGAGTTCACGAATGTCTCTGGAGAGAGTTGCCTGGTTAACAGGCATACCTAGTTTTGACAAAGCAGTTTGCAAGGCCGCCTGAGTATCAATGGCGGTCTTCTCAATCACCGTCAAGATTTTTCGCTGTCGCTCGATTCGTGTTTGCATTTGCATGTGCATAATTATTCACCCGGAGGCATAATTATGCAAGACTGTCAGGACTTTGATTAAGAAGGTTTACGGCTTGGACTAAACCGATCAACGAATGAAAGCGGCTCTATCGAGCGCTCCCGACATCATCAAGGAGAGGCGGCAAAAGATAATCAACTTCAACGCTAGTAGTAATTTTGATGCCTGGCTGCATCGTTATGATCGCTTTTATTCCTGCGAAAGCACGGACAATCTGGCGCCTTGCAGCCACAACCACACTCACATTTGCCAGGCCCACAGTAGCAATCGCAAATACCAAAGCAAAGAGCCAGAATTAAATTCTTGCAACATACAGCGGCAAGAGCGGCAACTCCAAGTGCAAAATATATAGGTAAGTGGTCCGGGTTAGTATCCATGCTATGCCCCTCGTCCGGCCCGTACATCTTACCCACAATGCATTAATTCAAGCGAAAACCAATGGCGCTCATTTACCCAGAGAAGCCCAGTCCAGCTCGACGCACAGAAGAATTGATACAGTAAGTAATGCGAAAACGGTGGCAAATATGTAGTCTAAACCCTATTGATCAGAAAATTATTGGTGATAGTCTACGTCTACAATCTGAGGCTTTTTCATGATCAAATATTTGGCTAAGAAGTGGGATGAACGAAAGGGCGACATAAAAGAGTTTCTAGGTGAATCGCTCAAAGTAACCGTCATGGTTGTTGGCATAGCTGTGTTAGTTAAAGGCACGATTGCCGAGGCGCGCTACATTCCATCTGGTTCGATGGAACCTAACCTAAACATTCAAGATCGCGTTCTTGTAGAAAAAGTTTCTAGCACTCTCCTTGGGCGGTCGATCCAACGCGGCGACATTCTCGTTTTTTATCCGCCAGCAATTGAAACCGGCCTTCCGGATAACGGATTGCTTGGAAAATACATTCCTTTCGTCCCTGAGAGTCCGCCAGCTTTTATCAAAAGAGTGGTCGGAGTACCTGGCGACAAAATTCGCATCAAGAGCGGCGTCGGTGTATTCGTGAACGGCAAGTTGCTGGAAATTCCAGGAGCAATCACTCCTGACTATGAATTGTCCAATCTGGGAGACATCCAGGGCCACGCGATGAATGGACAATTCATCCGACCTTACGCAAACAGCGACGCGCCAATTATCGTTCCAGTCAATTCGTTTTTCATGCTTGGTGACAATCGGAATGCGAGTGCGGATAGTCATGTCTGGGGCTTTGTCAAAAATGATCGCGTTGTTGGAAGAGCATGTCTCGTATTTTGGAAACAGGAATGGCTGCGCGCCCTGCTGCATTCATAGATGCCCACAACAGAACACCTGATGAAAGAGAAAGCACATTTTGGCCGCAATGCTGAAACAAGAAGCAACGTCAAACTAACTGCGCGCCACCATATTTAGTGACGCCAGCTTAATCCGCTTCCGTTACTCCAGGTCCAATAAATCCGTCCTTCCCTTGCTTGATAAATTCTGCTTTCAGTTACGGCAGCTAGCGTGTATATTGTGAAGATAAGGAGATTCATGAAAGCAAATCACTTACCACTCATTGCCTGCTCGATCATTGCTTTGTTCGGCGTCAGCACTACTGATGGAAGGGCTGATAGCCAACCGGATGTGAGCACGCTGCCGATCGCCGCGGACGAACCAATTGAACCAAAGGGATTTCCACCGCTTCCTGCACGCTTAGACTTACCGATAGCGAAAGCCACAGCGTCGGATGCATTTGCGCCGGCTGCTGTCCCAGCAAAATTATATGGCGGCGGTTACAAACATGCGCCAACCATCATTCCCTCGAAAGATCCGTTCACAGGTCCTGAGCCGGCTCGGCCTCGGATTGAATCACCACCAAAAATTGACGCTCCGCTTAGGATCCAACGCCTTCCTGCGCAGGAAACTCCAGCCATCGATGCGCCGCAGAGTGTGATAATTGACCAAGCCCATTCGCAAGATTTGACGATGCCAGATGATGCCAACCAAAATGCAGATAGTCGGAACCAAAGCAATTCACAATCCAACATCACGAACAAAGTTAAAAATCAGCTGTTGCAACCGATCAGAAGACTTCGCGGTCGAGCACTAGGAATATAGCACCGCATATGGTGCAATGGCGAAATCAATGACCGACAAAATTAATCCGAACCTGATTTTGCCAGCCGGCACTCAAGTTGTCACGCTCGTCACCATTGATGCTCGAAATAGCCATCCAGAGCGCCGAAGCGGCATTGTTGGAAAAATAGTCAAATCACCAACTGACAATCAACACACCTACTTAATCCGATTTCCCGACGGTCAGCAAGTAAGTCTGAAGCGCACGGAAATAGCTATTCGCAAGCAGGTTCAAGGACTGGCATTTGACTTGCCTGCTGATGCTCTCTCAGATCGTGATCTCTACCAGTTCATTATTTATCGATGTATCGTAGGCTCAAGAGCTTATGGGCTTTCAGGCGAGCACTCTGACGTGGATCAACGAGGAATATATTTGCCATCGGCTTCGTTACATTGGTCATTGTATGGACTGCCTGAACAAATTGAGAATTCGGAAACCGATGAATGTTATTGGGAGTTGCAGAAATTTCTAACTCTTGCATTGAAAGCAAATCCAAATATTCTAGAGTGCTTATACACACCGATGGTTGAGACTGCAACACCGCTCGCAAATGAATTACTTGAAGCGCGTGAAAAATTTTTGTCGCGACTGGTTTATCAAACTTACAACGGTTACGTGCTCTCTCAATTCAGAAAATTGGAGCAAGACATTCGCACACGTGGCGAATTGAAATGGAAGCACGTGATGCACTTGTTGAGGCTTCTGCTGTCAGGCATTACGATATTGAAAGAGCAGTCTGTGCCTGTAGATGTTGGTGAACATAAAGATCAGTTGATGGCAGTCAGACATGGAGAAATGTCGTGGAGTGACGCAAATAAGTGGCGCCTTGAACTGCACAAAACATTCGATCAGGCTTATGAAGAAACTACTCTACCAGAGCGTCCCGACTATCACTGGGCGAATAGCTTTTTAATTAAGGCTCGCGGTCAAATGATATAAGACGCTCCGCAGGTTAGTATTCCAGTGCTTTGGTGGCATAATTGAATTCTAGAGACAAAGCGGACGGAGTCGTCTCGTTTGACCAAGAAGAAACAGTCAAAAAGAAGCGGAAAGCAAGCTGCAAAGAAAACGGTTGAAAGACCGGGTGTCGACGCGACTTTGCAAGAGATCAAGGCGATAGAGCCGCCATCTCCAGCCCTTAACGCTCACGATCTTTCCGCACCCGAGCCACTTGTTCCGGTGGTGGAGCCTCCCGATATTGCTGCCGTCCAGCCTGCCGCGCCCGCTTCGTCGGTTCAAGAGGTAGTAGTTGATTCTCAGGCTCCTGAACAGAGCACCGATTCTTCCAATTACAAATTTACTGAGGGGCAAAACGCTACAGAATCTGGCTACAAGTATGGTCTAGAACAGGCACCAACTCCAACGGTGCCTGTACTAGCGTCCGGTCCTGACGCACCACCAACGGCTGAGACGCCCGCCACTCCGGACTTGCCGCCCGAGACTGAGACACCATTCGCATCGGGCATTTCTCAGCACTCCGCTTCTGCCCCATCAGGCGGCACAGACACGCCGACACCGACAACACCGGCAGTTCCAGCGCGAGTGCTGGACGCTACGAGATCCGATATTCCTTTAACGAATAGTAGCGAGCATCAGGTGACAACCTATGACATTCCAGTGATGGATACTCCCACCAGCCCAAAGGTGACAGATCTCGGAAGTTTGACGCGAAGCTCATACAGCTCTGACCTCTCCCGCACCTTGCCGGTCAAAGAAGACACGGCGTACAAATGGAGGGCACCGGTCGATTACTTCGGCGCTTCAGCAGCAGCGTTCTCGTCTTCGCTCAGCGGAAGTAGCGGCAAGCGCGACTTAAACACGCTCAAAAAGCCGAGTGCTGAGTCGCCTGCATCACCTCCTCTAGACGTGCTGAGCGGATCCTCTTCTCTCAATTCGGCCAGCCCCTCGGCTGAGCAACCGTCTGCAACGTTGGGACCTGAGCTGAAATACAACTCAGCAAAACAACTCGAACCGGAAATGCCAGGTCTTTCGCCCAAGATGGCAAAGTTCGTATCGAGCTTGCGGGAACTTGAATTGACTGCGTCCGCCTCATCGCCCACACTCCCACAACAACCAGAAGCAACGGCAGTTGATCTTGCGCCCGTGAACGTTCCTGCGGTTTCACCTGTGATTTCGCCGAGCATGGCACGAACCGAACCAGGGGAAAGTCCAACGATGCGGCCGCCACCAGGAAAAACGGAACCGGTGCAGCCAACGCCACCCAAGGAAACTTCGGCGCCTAATCTACCACCAAAACCTTCTGATCAAGATGAGGAAGCCCTTTCACCGAAGATGGCTGCATTTGTCGCAGATTTGCGTGAATCAATAATTTCTCAGCGCGAAGGTAAGCCCGAAGATTGGCATCCAGTCACGCAAAAGAAGCCGAGAGCGGCAAACGATGCTTTCTCTTCTGGACTGGAAGAATTGCATAAGCCGCCATCCGATTCGGCTCCCAAAGCCAAACTGCCCGAGCCAGAGCGCCACTATTCTCTCGAAGAATTGGCGGCGATGGATCCGGAATTAGCCTTGCCTACTCCGACCGTGCAGCAACAGTCGATCCGGCGGCTAAAGAGCAAAACGACGGCGGGGGTTCGATTCGAAATCTATCTGTTGATTTATTTCATTTGTTTGGGCTTGAGCTGGGTCGCGGAACAATCAGCTGCTGCAGGCACTTGTAGGGATGCGGGTCAGCGTATCGACACGGCTGTGCAACTAATTGCCCCGAAACCTCTGGCTGACAATTTCATTCAGGGCGTTCGAACCTATGATGAACGTGAAATCAAGCTGCACCCATTCAATCCGAATAAGCGCCCGAATGTGATGCAAGCAATGATCCATCGGATTTCCGCTTTTTGCTCAGGCTTGTCCGCCGCTTTTGGAAGAATTCCAGGAATTGTTTTGGCTTCGTCAGGAGCAAACCCGTTAGGATCAATCATGGTTTTGCTCACCTACCTGTCGGTAGGTATTTTGTCATTACTGATTTATTTCAAATTTCGTCGGTCGATGACCTACGGTGTTGCCGATCTATTAGTTGTGCCAGTCTGCTTGATTGGGGCAGCATCTGGGATAAGCGCGATTCTCGCTGCTGTTCTATCCACGTCTGCATCTCTGGCTGCCACTTACCTGCCAAACACGATTGTGCTCTTCACGACAATAACCGTGGTTTTGTCAGTGCTGGACATGGCGCGTCGAAGCTTCGTTGGGCGAAAACAAGCGATAGTGCGCGACTAATTTTTGCTCTTTCGATAACAGTGCGCGCCCAAGGGAATGGAAGAAACTCTGTGGCGACGCATGCACGAATAGCTATTTCATCATCGAAAGCGCCAACATTTGCTGGTAAATCTTTGAATCCATTGTGGCCAGAAACTTTCGCCCATCTTTGAGCTCACACAGGGCGCATACTTCCTTGCGGTTCCCACCCAGAACCAAACCAGCGAGCATCCCCACCGGTCCTAAAGCCAGTGAGCCTGCCAGTCCCCACCCCAAGGTGCCTGCTACTTTCTTGACGCTCTCTTCTGTTTGCAAAGCTAGGCTCTTAATTTCTCCTTGCAATTGAATCGTTTCGAAGCCACCCCACAAGGCGCCCATATTGAACTCATAGTCTCCGGCATCAATGTCTCCAGCCAGAACTTTGACACCTTTGTTATCAAATATCTTCTCGAGCCTTTGCATGAACATCAACCTCAAAGCATAGTGCTCAGATTATACCCGGGTCAGGGCAGCTCAATCGATGGCTAAAATCGCACCATATCTGGTGCAAATCGCCAACCTGGAAAAATTTTGGATCAGTCGGACAGGTGCGGAGCCTGCTGCTTTGAAATGACCAAACAAGCGTGCACAGGCGGCGATCGGATTAGCCGCTGCTCGACTGGACGATCTTCGGATAAATCCATTTGCCCGTTTGGTTTCGGGGTCCTTTGGGCAGAAAAATTACATGAAGACACAGGCGGAAACACCGAGATTACCCGAAGAAACAGTCTGCGTGCCATGGGAGGTTCTGACTGCCTCAGCTGAACACGCCTTGCAGAACAAGAATTACTCGGAAGCCGAAACCATGGCTTTGTCAGCTCTTGAAGAAGCTGAGTCGTTTGAGCAAAGCGACGGTAGACTGGCTATGACGCTCGAAAGTCTGGCGGAAATCTACTACCTTCAACAAAAATACGGCCTTGCCGCCCCAATCTGCCGCAGACTGCTGTGCATGTATACAAAGACGCTCGGTGAAGATCACCTCGACACTGGCATAATTTCCCATAATCTGGCGATGATCTACCACTCAGCGGGCAAATTAGTCCAAGCCGAGCCGCTATACAAGCAAGCCTTGTCCATTAAAACCAAGGCTATGGGAGCGAAACATCCACAGGTGCTGACGCTTCTGGGACACTATACGACCTTGCTCTACCAAACCAATCGCGCTCCAGAAGCGGAAGCACTTCGGGCTTCTGCCATCGCCATTTCATCTGGGCGATTCTCACGATCCGGACGCTGGGAAGCAATCACCTAGCTGCGGAAGACGATTTGCACTGAATATCATTAGATGTGGTGCTCAAAATTCCCAAGTGCCGCAATTTCATGAGAATCAAAGCTTCAAGACGTTTTGATCGGCTAACATGCTGACGTATGGAATGGTCACCATCTGGCCCTTATAGGCCTTGTACATCAGATAAATATTGCCGACCACAAAGACAAAAGAAATAACGGAGTGAATCAACCATGCGAAGATTCCTATAAATGGTATAAGTCCAAACACAGAAGTTACGATCAACAGTCCGATGCACGCCACGGAAAGAACTAAGCTTTGAAATGCGTGATAACGCAAATACTTGTTACTTTTGGGCTCCGTAGCCATCCAGACTCCTGAAAAGATCGCACCGGCAAAGCAAATTGGTACATAGCTCAAGGCTGCGGCAATATTGTTATCGATTTCAAAAAGCTTTGTTTTCACCAACTCGTTTTGATCCGACGAGTTTCTCGAAGGCAATTCGTCCATTATTTCGCTACTCCGTTTTGGTGATTTTCTCCATTGTATTCCCTTTATATCTTCGCGCCTGCAATAAAGCGACAGCACTGTCGTTTAACGAGAGCTGGCCTTTGCGCTCTTCAATCAGCTCGATCATCGTACGGATGGCGCTTTTGTCAAAAATATTGACGTTGGCTTCAGCGCAGAGTTTTTTATCCTGATCGATAAATCGAAGCAGGATTGTGCGCCCAGGGGAATATTTGTTCGCGTGTCGTAGTGTCGTCAAAAGCTCAATGCCCGAAAAATTCTCAAACGGCAAGATCCACGGTTCTTGGCCGGAATAGCGAAAAACAATTTTGTCGTTGTAAATTTCAATTCTATGTCCAGATTGCTTAAACGTTAGCCCGGCGAAAACAGTCAGTAGGAATAATCCAAGACATGAAATCATTGCTCGATCAGAAGCAATTCCAGCCACTGTCACGAGCCCTGCAAAAATCACCATAGCCTTGAAAACCCAGACAGCGGATGAATCCGGCTTGAAGATTTTTACCAATTCGCTCATGGCGGAGAAACCCCATCGATAAACGATCGACCCCATCTATACATACAGTTTAAACCAATACTCCCTTGCTGGACATGCCTTAAAAATCGGGAAAGCACTATATCTGGTGCCAAAGTATTGTCGATTGGGCAACACTTATCGACAAAAAAGTGAGCGAGTTACAGACTTGCTGGTGACTGCTAAACCACCCATGCGAAAAGAAGTATGTAGTATTACTCATAAATTGATCCCAATCGCCCTGGATTGGGCTAGACTCTCGCCTACGACCTTAAATTACAGCCGTGAGGAGTCATTTATGCAGTACCGAAGGCTAGGGGCATCGACTATTAATGCGTCAGTCATCACATATGGTGCCTGGGCAATCGGCGGCACAATGTGGGGCGGCACTGATGAGAAAGCGGCGATTGAGGCCATTCATGCCTCAATAGATGCCGGAGTGACCTCCATCGACACAGCTCCAATCTACGGTTACGGGAAAAGCGAAGAACTTGTCGCGAAAGCGATTGGCGACAAACGTGACAAAGTTCAGATCTTCACAAAGTTCGGTCTGCGCTGGGATTCGTCAGAGGGTGAACACTTCTTTGATCTCAATGAAGACGACAAAATCGTAAAAATTTATCGAAATGCAAGGAAAAGCAGCATCATCAAAGAATGCGAAGATAGCCTGAAGCGACTGGGCACAGATTATATTGACCTGTACCAATGCCACTGGCGCGATCATTCAACAGAGTTGGAAGAAACAATGGAAGCCTGCGCTCAGTTGTTGAAAGAAGGAAAAATACGTGCCGTCGGAGTGAGCAACTTTACCGCTGATGACATTCGTAAGTGCCACAAAATGGTTCCCATTGCCTCCAATCAACCTCCCTACAGCATGGTTCTTCGCGATATCGAAAAGGATGTGTTGCCATTTTGCAGAGAGCACGACATCGCCTCCATTGTTTACAGCCCTCTCCAGCGCGGATTGTTGACAGGCAAGTTCAAAGCTGATCATAAGTTTGCCCCAGGAGATCACCGTGCCTCGCAGCCTCAGTTCCAGCCCGCCTTTATTGAAAAAGTGAACAAATTTCTGAAGGATCTAAAGCCGATTGCCGACCGTCACAACGCGTCAATTGGAAACGTAGTGCTCAACTGGACGATACAGCAGCCTGGAGTTACGGTCGCTCTTGTCGGAGCTCGAGATGCGGCGCAGGCAGCTGAAAACGCTAAGGCTGCGGATGTAAGACTGAACAAAGACGAAATTGCGGCGATCAACCGATTGCTCCAGCAACTGGACAAAGTAGAAGCCTAAATCTGGGAGAAATTGCCAAAGTCATATCATCAGATCAAGAGGAGCGAAATCGTCCCGATCTGTTTTAGTACCAGATGCGGTACCGTATTCTCAATAAAGCCGCTTGCATGCGCATTGCTTCCCAAATGATTTAATCTAAGTCAGCTAAAGCAATCGCTATTTATCGTCCACCCCTGTTTAAGTTAGAGCGCCAAGTTGGTAAAACTAATAAGAGGGAATTTCGTCTCGGGGGGCGATGTGGGTTTGGCACAGGCTTCATTAATCGGTTGCACGATAGCGGGCCGTTACATTATCGAGCACGAGATAGGCAGCGGCGCGCTTGGCAAGGTTTATCGGGCCAAGCACAAAGTGCTCGATCGTCCGGTTGCGGTAAAAGTGCTGTTTGAAGACCTAAAGGGCAATGAAAATAGCTTCTTGCGATTTCAGCGCGAAGCACAGGCAGCCAGTTCCTTGAATCATCCAAACATTGTCACAGTTTTCGACTTCGGGCTGCAAGACAACAGCTATCCATTTTTGGTTATGGACTATCTGGAAGGCGACAACCTTAAAGACGTAATCCAGAAAGGCGGTCGGCTTCCCCTGCCGCGAGCTTTTCCGATACTTATTCAAATTGCCGAAGCGCTTGCCCACGCGCATGGTCGAGGCATTCTGCATCGCGATATCAAACCAGACAACATCATTTTGCTTCAAACTAACGTCTGCAAAGATCTCGTGAAAATAGTGGATTTCGGTATCGCTAAGCGCATCAACGAAAGAAAAAGTGAAAAGCTGACTATGGATGGCCAAGTCGTGGGAACTCCTGCATTCATGAGCCCAGAGCAAATCCTCAACGCTCATTTAGACGCTCGGTCAGACATCTATTCTTTTGGGGTCTTGGCTTTCAACCTGGTCACAGGTGTGCTGCCGATCATCGGTAAAACACCCGTCGAGACGATGAGCGGGCATGTTAGCAACGAACCATTGAGCTTAGTTGCCGCCTGCCCCGGTGTCTCCTTCCCGCAGAGTCTGCAAGAAATATTGAAGAAGATGTTGAAAAAATATCCAGAAGATCGCCACAAATCAATGGACGAAGTAAAGTCCGAACTTGAATGGCTTTATAAACCTTACAAGTAACCCAAATTCGAAAGCAAACGAATATCATTGGTGAATTCGGCAAAGCGAAGGGGTTCGCCATGCGCATAAATCATCTTTTGTTGGCATTATCGAGCAGCGTTCTTTTAAATTCGTGCAGTGTGCAGGCGCGCCCAGACGCTCACGCTGAATACACGATGAAGACAGTTTCGTACGTGCCTAAATCACACGACAATGCGCATGCGATGGATATCTACCTGCCGAAAAATGCCAAGAAGCCTATGCCTGTAATTCTGTGGATCCACGGCGGATCGTGGCTTCTCGGTTCAAAAGAAGACACTCCGGCGGTCTTCTTTATGAAATCAGGATTTGCTGTTGCCAGCGTGAATTACAGATTTAGCGACAGTGCAATCTATCCCGCCCAACTCTATGATGTCAAAGCAGCAGTGCGTTGGTTGCGTGCCAACGCCGCCGAATATCACTTGGATCCCAAGAAAATCGCTGCCTTCGGTAACTCCGCAGGTGGGCAGCTTGCCGCCCTGCTTGGCACCACCGGTGATATCACATCCATGGAAGGAACGCTGGGCAATGCGAAGCAGAGCAGTAAAGTCCAAGCCGTGGTCGATTGGTGCGGACCGACGGACTTGTTGACGATAGGCGAACAAGCGGGCACTGACAATGAATTACAACTGAACGACCCAAAGGGACCAGTGGCAAAACTTCTTGGCGGTCTTCCCAGCAAGAAACAAGAGTTGGCGGCACTTGCAAGTCCGGTCACCTTTGTCAGCAATGACGATCCACCATTTTTAATCATGCATGGCGACCACGATCGGGTCGTGCCAATTGAGCAAAGTTCGACGTTTTATGATGTCTTAAAAGCCACTCACACGCGAGCTGAGTACCACGTTGTCAAAAACGGACAACACAACTTTTTTTCGGCAGAGAACTTGCAGATGGTCAATACATTTTTGAAGAAAACACTTCATTAATATGCAACCTTTTGCTCATCAGTCGCGTCAAAAAGGCAACCGAAAGAGAGGACCGTTTATGAACAATGAGAATGTGCCACAGGATGTAGGATTCGAACATCCTCTTAAGGCGGGCAGCTTGCTGCAGGAGCCGAGCAGCTCGCTGCATAGGCCCTCCTCGGATAGCCTATCCTCGGATAATTTGGAAAGTCTCGAGAACATCAAGAGCGTGTCCCAGCGTGCCGATGAACTGCTGCTTGCTGAAAAATTTGCTGAGGCAGAACAGTTGTACAAGGAACTCTGCCTTGGTTTGGAAGTGCTGCTTGGGCCTGCTCACGCAGATGTTGCCGAAGCAAAGCACAAGCTTGCCGCAGCCCTTGGCGGGCAAGGAAAGACCGCTGAAGCGATAGAAAGCGAAGAAAACTCGAGAATATTGAAAGCTGCACTTAAGTAGATCGAGCTATTTGCTTCTGCTCAGGTGAATGATTTTATTAGCCGAATCGATAGTGTATTGAAATTCGCGGAAGAACGTTTGCCCAAGCAACGGATACGGGGCGACGGATTTTCCGCCGACAGCGCACTGCACGTCTTTCAATTCGATCGGTCCCAACTTGAAACTGCTAATCGTAGCCATGTAAGCAGTGGACCCCCCACCCACACCTTGCACGGGAACTGGCGTGGCATTTGCCGGCACGATGACCCCAACCTTGTTAGCTTGCTCGGCAGTGAAAAAACATATGCCCGCCCCGGTATCAAAGATCATCTTGCAAGGTTGACCGTTCAACTTGGCCTCCACAACGATCATGGATGTAGTACCAGTGTAAGGAACGTTGTAGACGTAAGTTCCATTGGCGCTTACAGTCGTCGACCCGTCTGGTCCAAGCGGGGCAGCCTTAGATGACTTCGGAGCAGTTTCTGTTGTTGATCCCGAACCTATGCGCTTGAAACCAATCGTATTGTTTGCGTCATTGATACTGTATTCAAAACCTTGATAAAAATCCCGCCCCAGCAATGCCACCACCTGCGGTACTCGAGTCATGCCAATGCGAAAGTTTTTGCGCTCAATTCGACCCAGCTTCAAACTTACCGGAACCCTCCACATCGGGGTCATGCCAGCCTTACCGACACCGCCGCTCATACCATCTGGTGGTCGGTCGGGTAGATTGATGCCGACTTGTTGCAGCATTCCCTCACTGAAAAGGCAGGTATCTGCACCTGTGTCAAAGATCATTTTGACAGGACGTTGATTCAATTCTGCATCCAGCAAAATATGACTGCCCTGCCGTGTAAACGGAACCCACGTCTCACGAGGTAGCGTCGCTACTTCAGGCGGTCCTGCTAAATTTCTAACAGCAACAGCAGACATTTTTCCAGCCGGACTGTTCGGCGATATTTTCACTATCTGTTCAAATATTCTTTTCGCTTTTTCGAATTGCTTCAGCTGTTGCGCATTCAAACCAGCATAATAAGCCACGTTCAGATCTTGAATCGGTCGTTGCATGCAGCGAGCAAAATATTGCTCTGCTGCAGCATAGTTCCTTTCGTTGTACAGCTTCACGCCATCTTCGCAGTCACCTGCATATGCCGGCAACGACTGCATCGACGCGATAATTGTCAGGACAGGCAGCAGCTGCCTCACAGCATTAGTTGTCACACTCTTCAGCAATAGTTGGTGCAAGAGATTCACAAATCATATTTCCTTGCGATTGAACTTCGTAGGACAGCTCCTCAATTTTAATTTCGATTGAACTAAGTTTTTCAACGATATTTTCCAGAGCTGTCGCTATTCGCTCTGCAATCTGCTGATCCATTTTATCTCCTTGCTTTGTACCCAGACCTTATATCATATCCGCTAACAGTTGCAGGGCTTGTTCGGCGCGCTTCACACCTTGGGCAGCGGCTTTACGGTACCAAAATATTGCTCTATCAAGGTCTTTGTCACGCCCTCTTCCATGATGATAAATTGCCGCTAAATCAAATTGAGCACGAGCAGAACCGTTGTCGGCGGCACGCTCATACCACGTCACGGATTGGCCCATCTCCGCATCATCGCCACCTTGCTCGTAAATCAGGGCTAGATTGAACTGGGCGTCGGCGTCATTTTGGGCCGCAGCCTTTTCGAACCAGTGGATCGCCATGTCTCTGTTTTGTTGGACGCCCTGCCCGTTCAAATACATTGTCGCCAAATTATGCTGCCCAATAACAGAACCCTGATTGGCAGCCAACTGATAATAACGCGCAGCGCGAGCTAAATCTCGCGTCGTGCTTTGCCCTTTGACCAGCTCAAAGGCCAGGCGCACCTGCGCGTCCAAATCCCCATTTTCTGCAGCAGCAGTGAGAGTACTTATCGGAGATGTCTCGTTCAACAAATGATGCTCATTGCCAAGAGAAACGTGTGTTTGATAACAATATGTTATTTTGCTTGGATATGACTCCCGTTCTTAGTACTCTTAATGAGGTCAGGACCGGGGAGGACCAGCAAAATTTCAGCCACGACTGGAAGACTTGCTGGCTTCGTATCCATTTTGGGGTGATCAACGGTATGTGCGGACTCATTGCCGTCGTAGGGAGCAGCAACTCAGCGTTAGAAGCGTTTGCCGGTCTGATGAACTTACAACACCGAGGGCAAGACGGCGCTGGCATCCTCACAGTCCACAGCAAGAAGCCAGGCGGATTTCACCTGCAAAAGGGAAGCGGTCTAATCGAGAACGTTTTCTCTGAGCGTTCATTCAAGAATTTAACTGGAACAGCGGCAATTGGACATGCGCGATACGCGACGATCGGGCGAGACGATCCGAACCTGCTCCAGCCATTTCTAGACTACGAGACCGGTCTTGGATTGGGACACAACGGCAATATCGTCAATTTCTATTCGCTGCGCGAGGAGATTTTGAAGAAAAGCATTATTCCGGTGCCGCTTGATTCTGATTCGGCCTTGATTCTTAAACTACTGACTGACAGCCTTGGCACGACCGTGTTGTCACCGCAGTCCATTTTCAAAGCAATCAGAGTAGCAATGGACAAATTAGTCGGCAGCTATTCGATCGTTTGCCTGACACGCGATGGTGACATCTTTGGATTTCGCGATCCAAACGGCATTCGTCCCCTCGTATTCGGCAGCAAGACAACGCCTGAGGGTGACAAAGTCTTCGCAATAGCCAGCGAAACTATTGCTCTCAACTTTTTGGATTATGAAAACATCGAAGAAGTCAAAGCGGGCGAAGCAATTTACATCAATGGTCAAGGCCAAGTAACTCGGCAAATGATCAAAGAGGATTCGTACTCACCATGCATGTTTGAGTGGGTCTACTTTGCTCGCGTCGAATCAGAATTCGGAAACACTTCGGTCTACGAAGCACGTTTCAGATTAGGTTTACTGCTGGCCGAACGGATCAAATCGTTGGGCATCGAAGCTGATATTGTAGTGCCTGTGCCGGAAACAAGCCGCGTTGCTGCAGTAGCTCTTGCTGAAGGGTTGCAACTTCCATTCCGGGAATTGCTGATCAAAAATCGATACATCAATCGAACTTTTATTTTGGATGGTCAACAATCCAGACAGGAAGCGATTCGGCGCAAGCTGTTTCCAATCGCATCCGAATTTAAAGACAAGCGATGCATCATCGTGGACGACTCAATCGTGCGTGGCAACACAGCTAAGCAGATTGTCAAATTAATCAAGCAAGCCGGAGCAAAGGAAGTAATTCTCGTTTCGTCATGCCCGCCGATCAACAGTCCTTGTTACTACGGAATTGACTTCCCGAGCGCGGGAGAGTTAGTGGCACACAACAAAACCGAAGACGAAATAGCAGCCGATTTAGGCTGCGATCGAATTGTCTTCCAGACAGTTCAAGGTCTGCAAACAGCGCTAAACCAAAAATCTCTCTGCACTGGCTGCCTGACGGATAGTTACCCAACCGATATAGATTCCGGACGCGAGTTTGAATCCAGGCGACTGCAAGACCGCGACAAAGACCGAGCCTTAACTCCGGGGAAACATAGTTCGTGCTGAGGAGGACCGCGTGAATTCAATCAAACCAGAGTCGCTTCAATTAGCCTACGAAGGCTCAGTTAAACGGGTTTGGTCATCACCGGGGCAAGCAGACACATTGTGGTTCGAGTTTACTGATGACTACTCAGTGTTCGATTGGGGCAAAATGCCTGACACGATTGCACACAAAGGGCGGGCGCTGGCATTAATGGGCGCCTATTTTTTTGACCGCTTGTCGAAAAAAGAATTCTGGGAAATGCTGCCTTCGTCGCTGCACTTGCAACTTTTCGATCATGCTTGGCTGCAACAACGGTGGAGCCATGCAGTTTTCAATGGTTTGTCCAATGAAGGAGCCCAGACCCACTTTCGCTCTCTAGCCCAGGGCGCCGAGCACGTCAGTGATTTAAAAAAGGCCGCCACTGACCCAGAACCGGTATTGATGGAAGTTCTCAAGGCTGAAGTATTCAGACCGGAAGCTCGCAATATCACGGGTAATACCATCTATTTCTACAAAAATGATCTAACTGCTTCGCGACGATTGATTCCGCTAGAGATCGTTTTCCGCTTCGGTCTTCCGGCCGGAAGCTCGTTGGTAGAACGATTAGCTAAAGATCCGAATTACGCGAGAACTCTCGGGCTAAAACGTCAGCCTCAACCGAACAGTTTTTTCGAACATCCAGTGATCGAACTCTATACAAAACTCGAAGCCAAAGACCGTTTACTTTCTTACCAAGAAGCGGCTCTCATGGCTGGTTTGGATGGTAAGACATTCGAGAACATGATCGAGCTTGCTACCGATGTAGCGCTTGGACTATTTGTGATGTTTGCCGATCGCTCCATAGAATTGTGGGACGGCAAAGTGGAAATGATTCTTGTCGATGGTCAACCGATGCTGGCCGATAGCATCGGTCCGGATGAACTGAGATTGATGCACAAAGGATGCCATCTTTCAAAGGAATTGATCAGACAAATTTATCGGGGCAGCAGATGGGAAAACGCCATCAAAGAAGCGCAGACGAGAGCCTTGAACCTACCAAATAAGGGCTGGAAACACATTTGCAAGGAAGAACTTGGCGCGGCTCCGGAGCCTTTGTCGCCTACGGACAAGGTGCTTGTTGACCAACTTTACGGAGTGATCACCAACCATCTTATTCGCTCGGAAATATTTTCTAAACACCCGTCGCTCGATGAATATATCAAGTCGATGCCGCCTAAATTTATATCGCAAGAGCAAGTTCCCGCTGGACCAAAAAAGGTATAACCGCCAATGTTGCCCGAACATTTACTAAAAATATTAGTTGTTGGCAGCGGCGGTCGAGAACATGCCTTGTGCTGGAAACTGGCAAAGAGCAATCATGTGGAGAAGGTTTTCTGTGCCCCAGGCAACGGTGGAACCGCGCAAGAATTGAAGTGCGAAAATGTGCCGATCGGCGTGATGGACTTTGCCGGGCTGGAAAGTTTTGCCCTCGAGAAAAAAGTCGATTTGTTAGTGATTGGTCCGGACAATCCGCTTGCTGAAGGAATCGTTGATAGTCTTGAGAAAGCGGGCTTGCGCGTCTTTGGCCCGAATAAAGAACAATCAAAACTGGAGTGGAGCAAAGCGCACGCCAAAGATTTTATGGCTCGACTGAAGCTGCCGACACCTCGATATGTAGTGTGCCGATCATATGAAGAAGCAAAAGATGCTGCCCGCCGAAACGAGTGGGCCAAAGTCGTAAAAGTCGATGGATTAGCATTAGGCAAAGGTGTTTTCGTCTGCGACACAGAAGCAGAGGTATTGGCAGCGCTAGAGCAAATATTCGGCTCCAAATCCTTCGGCACCGCCGGTGAAACTATCTTGCTCGAAGAGAAAATCATTGGTGAGGAGCTCTCCTTACTGATGCTCTGTGATGGCAAACATCTGGTCCAGATGGCTCCATGTCAGGATCACAAACGCAGATTTGACGGTGACACAGGTCCCAATACAGGTGGAATGGGCGCTTATTCACCGGTCGAGTTGTACGATCGCCATAAAACACAAATCGAAGCACAAATCGTTAAACCACTGCAGAACGCACTGACATCAGGGTCACTCTCGTTCAAAGGCGTGCTCTACGCGGGCATTATGGTTTCAGATTCGGGCCCGCTTTTACTGGAGTTCAACGCCCGCTTCGGCGACCCGGAAACTCAGGCAATGATGCCGAGACTCAAGTCTGACTTGGTTGAAGCGCTCTGGGCTTGTACCAGCGGTCAATTGGATCAAGTCAGTATGGAATGGACTACAGACAGCAGTTGCTGCGTTGTAGCTGTGGCGGAAAGTTATCCGACATCCTCGTCACGTGGCGAAGAGATCAGTTGTGCCGAACAGCCAGGCACCGTTCTCTTCCATGCAGGCACAAAGTATGACGACGGCAAAGTAGTGACAGATGGTGGTAGGGTGCTGGCCATCGTAGCCACCGCTCCGTCGATGGAACAAGCAGCCAAGAACTGTTACGCGGCACTAAGGACGGTGTCATTCAAAGGAATTGATTATCGCCGAGACATAGCAAGGAGAGCCTTCAAGCAATGTCTATCCAGCTAGCAATCTTCGTCTCTGGACGGGGCTCGAATATGGAAGCAATTCTGAAATCTATCCAGGATGAAGAACTGGATGCTTCAGTTGAACTGGTTTTTTCAAACGACCTGAACGCCAAGGCGCTAAAGACTGCTAAGCAGTATGGCGTCAAAACTGCTGCGATTGCCAATTTTGGGTTGACCCGTGCGGAACATGAGGCAAAGATTCAAGAGCTGTTGGACACCATAGGCTTTGATTACATCGTCCTAGCTGGCTACATGCGCATTCTCTCGCCAAAGTTCCTCAGTCATTACAGAGATCCCCGCGGTTACTACCGAGTGATCAACATACACCCGTCTTTGTTACCGGCGTTCCCAGGTAAATGCGCTTATGAGGATGCGTTCAATTACGGTGTAAAAATCTCCGGAATCACTGTTCATCTCGTTGACGAACAAGTTGATCATGGTGCGATCCTTGCCCAACAATCCTTTCCTCGCCTCGCCGATGACACGTTGGAAGTCTTCAAAGCTCGCGGTCTAGCAGTCGAACACGCTCTCTATCCTGCCGTGCTGAGAGAAATCTCAAACAATGGAATCAAGTTGGATAATTTAGCCAGGGAGTCAATTGAGACATGAGCCAAACGCACCGAGCTTCCCAGACTACGCACAATCCGTCGTGTTCGGAAACAACACTGCAATGGTGCTTGTCCGTTATCCCGAAGTCGGATTATTCCGCATTTGCGCTCTACTGGGTGCGTATCCCAGAACGATACAAAGATCAATTGGACGAGTTATCCGTCGCCTTGCGCGAAGTATTGATCGATCCCCTGCAAGAAGAGTTATGGATTGCCCGCCCGGAAGAAAGATCAGCCTGGGTCGATAAGTGGAATGCACGTGGGTATCGATGGTGGGCGGAGCGTCAGTTCTTGCCAGGGGTTACGGACAATCTTGCTCACACCGTGCAGGAAGCCTTAGAGCTGAAGAAATTTGCCGACATCTCAGTTTCATCCGGTGCCGGATTTATCTTTCGCGATCGTTTGATGAGCGCCGAGGATGCGGCTAACTTACGCAAAACTCTGACTATGCACAAAATCTATAGCGACTCCGAATCCATTGAAAGATCCAGTCGGTACACGATTTACCATCCACTTGCGGACACATTCAAAGTTCATGATTTGTCAGTGGACTGCACAGGTGAGTTGCTCCTCTTCCCATCTGTTCGTCTGCCTGAACCTCCTCAAACACTGCCTGTAAGCCTGGAATTAGAAGATGAAGGTCTGGAGGCGCTGAGCAAAGATCGACTTTTGGCTCTCACACTTAGCGAGATGCGCACGATCCGAAATTATTTCAGACAGAAGCAGGTGCAGCAAAGCAGAAGTGGTAAAGGTTTACCGACTAGTCCCACGGATGTGGAGTTAGAGATTCTGGCGCAAACATGGTCTGAGCATTGCAAGCATAAAATTTTCAACGCTACCATTTCTCATGTCGACTATAGCTCGGGCAACAGAAACAAGGTCGTAGTAAAAAGCCTCTACAAGACTTACATTCAAGGCCCGACAAAAGAGCTAATGGCCTCAAGAAAAGATCTACTTTCGGTGTTCAAAGACAATAGTGGTGTAGTTAAGTGGAACGATGAATGGGCGGTCTGCTTCAAAGTGGAAACGCATAATTCGCCTTCAGCACTTGAGCCCTATGGCGGCGCCCTAACTGGTATTCTTGGCGTCAATCGAGATATACTCGGCACCGGACTTGGTGCCAAACCGATTTTTAACACAGACGTGTTTTGTTTCGCGTTTCCCTCTTCCGACTTGCCGACTCGACCGAAGCTATTGCCGGCCAAAGCAATCATGGACGGGGTACGCAAGGGTGTAGAGGATGGCGGCAACAAAAGCGGTATTCCGACTGTGAACGGCGCCATATTTTTCCACCCCGGATATCGCGCTAAGCCCCTGGTGTTCTGCGGAACTGGCGGCATCCTTCCACTTGATGTTCAAGGGAAGTGTGGCTACGAGAAGCACACGAAAGTCGGCGACACGATCGTCATGGTTGGCGGGCGTGTTGGTAAAGACGGCATCCATGGCGCTACGTTCTCATCCGAATCATTGCACGAAGGGTCGCCCATGTCGGCCGTACAAATTGGCGATCCCTTTACCCAAAAGCGTGTTCTCGACTTCATCATCGAAGCTCGGGACCAGGGACTGATTACGGGAATTACAGACAACGGTGCCGGCGGTCTATCCTCATCGGTCGGTGAAATGGCACAGATAACTAATGGTGCCACAATCGAGCTTGATCAAATTCCGACCAAGTATCCAGGTCTGGCAGATTGGGAAATTGTCGTTTCGGAATCACAAGAGCGCATGACACTCTCGACGACATCATTGGACAAGTTGCAGTCCCTAGCTGAAAAGCATCATGTAGAAGCAACAGCTATTGGGGTCTTCCATGACAAGGGCTATTTCGAAGTGACGCGAGCCGGTCAGCCGGTTGCTTTGCTCGACCTGACTTTCCTGCATGACGGTTTGCCACCACTTGAACTTGAAGCCGAATGGAAACCTTCACAAATCACTATGACTTCCGGCTCGGTGCCGGCCGATTTAGGCAAATTCCTACTCCGCCTCTTGGCTCATCCGAACATCTCCAGCCGGGAGAATGTGATTCGGCAATACGATCATGAAGTGCAAGGAATGAGCGTAATTAAGCCCTTGATGGGCGAGCGGCAGCAAGCTCCTTGCGACGCAGCCGTGATTTGCCCCGTATATGGTGACAAGGCCGGTCTGGCCATTTCAAATGGCTTGAATCCAAGATTGAGTTCTCATGACCCACACTTGATGGCGATCTGTGCCGTAGATGAAGCGGTGCGCAACATGGTCTGCGTAGGAGCTGATCCGGACACTGTTACGTTGCTGGATAATTTCTGTTGGCCGGATCCGGTGCTCAGCACTAAAAATCAACACGGCAAGACAATGTTGGCGCTCCTGGTGCGCGCCTGTCAGGGACTGGCGGAAGCCGTTCTAGCGTATAAAGCGCCACTGATTTCCGGCAAAGACAGCATGAAAAATGACTTCGATGATGGTGTCATTCGTCTCTCAATTCCTCCAACTTTATTGATTTCCGGCATGGCTAAAGTGCCAGACGTCAGTAAATGCGTGACAATGGAATTCAAACAACCAGGAGACATCATTTACTTACTCCGAGCTGGTAAGCCGGGTCTAGCTGGTAGTCACTACGAGGAAATGCTTGGTTGGCAATCAGCTCTTACACCGCAAATAGATTTACAAAAAGCAGCTAAGCTCTATCGAAAAGTGCATCAAACAATGGACAAAGGTTGGGTCAACTCAGCCCATGACTTATCCGAAGGTGGACTTGCTGTAGCGATTTCCGAATGTATCATCGGCAGCGGCAAGGGCGCAAAAATAGATCTCACTCACCTCATTGAATACGAAAAGAAGAGCGGAGACAATTCTCCTTTTCCTTTCAGTACAGACAAGGTGTTGAGTCGGATAGACACCATACTCTTCGCCGAAGGACCAGCGCGCCTCTTGATCAGCATAGACCCAGCGCACAAAGCCGAGTGGGAGACATTCTGGAAAGACTACGAGTGCGAGGAAATTGGCGTCGTGGCCGACAAACCACGCCTGACCGTTTGGGAAGGCGTGGCAACGGTCATCGATCTGGCCATGATGGATTTGGAACGAGCGTGGCGTACCGCCTTACCTTTTGATTAGCGAGGGAAACCGTGCACAAACCTGAGGCGATAGTTTTATGCGGCGACGGGATCAACTGTGATGCTGAAACCGCTTGGGCTCTGAATCTGTCCGGCTTCGAGGCCGCACCTATGCACGTGTCTGATTTGCTTCTTCAGCCGCAGGCGCTCTCCAAAGCGCAAATGCTCGTCATTCCAGGCGGTTTTTCTTACGGCGATGAAATTGCCAGCGGCAAAATTTTGGCAATCAAATTAAAGGAACGTTTGCGGGATGCACTTTACACATATATCGAGCAGGGCAATTTGGTGCTCGGCATCTGCAACGGTTTTCAGGTTCTCGTGCAGTTGGGACTGCTTCCTTTCTCAGGAGAAAACGATCCGCGCATCGTCAGCTTGGTAAGAAACGCGCAGTTGAAATTCATCAACAAGTGGGTTCGGCTCCAGGTATATCCGGATGTTAACAGCAGATTCTTCACTTCCTTGCGCGAAATCGAGTTGCCGATTCGTCACGGCGAAGGGCGGCTGGCACTAGAGCCGCTTACAGACGGAGCAGCTGAATCAATCGAGCAGACAGTAAAAAGACTGGCACCATTACGATACTCAGACGAAGTAAATGGCAGCTTCGACAAAATCGCGGCGCTCACCAATCCTGCCGGAAATGTTTTGGGTCTAATGCCCCACCCCGAGGCTTTCGTTCGTTGGACACAGAATCCATCATGGACGAACCGTCAAGTCGCGATCAAAAGATTTGAACGTTCCACGACCATAGCCGAGATTCCCCATGGTCTAGCCATCTTTTCCAACGCAGCCGCGTCGTTAAATTGAGTAGAGGAGAGCAGATGGAAAATACATACGCTGCAGCCGGAGTTGATGTCCTGAAAGCGGAAGCGTTTGTTGGCAGATTGAAAAAACTTTCTCGCCGACCTGGGCACGAAAAGCTCTGGGCAGGCGCAGGTGGCTACGCGTCGGTTGTACCGATCTCCGAGTCGCAAGCTGTTGCACTAACAACAGATGGTGTGGGGACAAAATTGCTTCTGGCAAGCGAGTTAGATAAGCTCGATACAATCGGCATCGATTTAGTGGCCATGTGCGCCAACGACTTGATTTGCGTGGGTGCTAAACCGCTTTCGTTTCTTGATTATTATGCTACGTCCAAACTTGTTGATCGCTATGCTGACGAGATCATCAAAGGAATCGCGGTCGGCTGCGACCAAGCCGGAATGCTTTTGGTCGGCGGCGAAACTGCTGAAGTACCAGACTTGTATCAAGACAAGCACTTCGACCTAGCGGGCTTCTCGATGGGTCTAGTATCAAAGAACGAATTGATCACAGGCGACGACATTGAGCCAGGCGATGTGGTGATTGGAGTGGCATCAAGCGGCGTCCACTCCAACGGCTTTTCGTTGGCTCGCAAAGTGGTTCCGAAATCAAAATGGGACTCGTTGCTTACGCCAACGCTTATTTACGTAAAACCAGTTGTTGAACTTTTTGGCCAGCCCGGGATCAAACTCAAAGGTATAGCCCACATCACAGGTGGTGGCTGGCGCAATCTGTTCCGGCTTAAAAAAGGAATCGGCTTTGCCATCGACAACCCACTCCCAGAGCCTGAAATATATGCTGAATTACGGAAGCATGTCGGCCAGGAAGAACTTTTCAAAACCTTCAACATGGGCATGGGACTTTCAGTAATTGTTAATGAAGTAAATGCTGCGGTTGTAATCGAAACCTTTACGAATCACAACTTTCAAGCCCAGCTTGTTGGACAAGTCACCGATCAAAGTGGCAAGCTTAGTGTCGATTGCAAAGGCACAAGCATGATTATTTCGAACTAGCGGAAAACTCACTCAGGAGGAGCAGAATGCGAACAATATTAGTAAGTGTCTGGGATAAGACAGGCTTAGAGCACTTTCTCAAAGGCGTTCAAGAGTTTGATGAACTGAGACTGATTGCCACACGCAGCACTTCCAAGTTCCTAGAAGAGCGCGGTTTCAAGTGCGAAGCCGTAGAAGAGCTAACAAAATTCCCTGAAATCCTAGATGGCAGAGTAAAAACACTCCATCCGAAAGTTTTTGCAGGAATTCTCTCGAGACCTTCGAAAGAAGACCGTGCCAGCTTAAGCGAACACGGCATCAGTGAAATCGACATGGTCATCGTCAACCTTTATCCCTTCGAAGAAAAGCTAAAACAGAAATTGTCCGAAGCAGAGATGATCGAGCACATCGACATCGGTGGTGTCAGCCTGCTGCGCGCTGCCGCGAAGAACTACACTCGCGTCACAGTTGCTTGCGAGCCTGGTCAATACGAAGAAATCTTGAAAGAAATGGCCGCCGAGAAAGGGCAACTGAGCCACTCCTTCAGAAGACAATTGGCACAACAAACATTCAAGCGCACGTCAGAATATGACACACACATCGCCAATTATTTTGTTGCCAGCCAAGGTAATGCTGATTCAATCGCTGCTACTGCTGCAGCTGCCGGGGGAGACCTGCCCGAAGCAATCGATATAAAACTGGCCCAGTTCCAACAGTTGCGTTACGGCGAAAATCCTCACCAAGCCGCTGTCTGGTACTCAGATGGACGCTTCTCAGGCACACGGGAAGGTAAGGATTCATTCCCGCCTTTTGATCAATTGCAAGGCAAAGAACTTTCTTCAAACAACATAACGGACACGTATTGCCTGGTTCGAATTTTACGCGATATCGGTTCACCTGCAGCCTGCATCATCAAGCACAACAACCCCTGCGGCGTCGCTGTAGGCAAGGATTTGCTTGAGGCCTATCAAAGGGCGTACGATACGGATCCGATGGCCGCGTTTGGTGGCATATTTGGTTTCACTGAAAAAGTGAACGCCGAACTAGCAGAAAAGATCACCCAGGGCTTCGTTGAGATCGTCGCTGCGCCTGACTTTGACGAAGAAGCACTGAAGGTCTTCAAGTCAAAGAAAAATGTTAGGGTACTCAAGCTACGCTCATCGCTCTTGCTGCCGACAGAGACAACGTCGTGGCACCTTCGGGATTTGCAAGACTTTGGTTGGATAATTGAGAAGGATGTTGAACCGCCAGTTCAACTGGCCCAGTTCCAATGTGTCAGTGGCGGACGGTTGCAAAACGAGCATATTGTCGATGCAGCGTTTTCGTGGGCAGTGGTGAAGCACCTAACCAGCAACGCGATTTTCGTTGTAAAAGACGGACAGTCGTTAGGATTTGGCATCGGTCAAACAAGCAGAATCGCCAGCGTTAACATCGCTCTCAATCAAGCCGGTGCAAAAGCAAAGGGCGCGATAATGGCCAGCGACGCATTCTTCCCTGCCACAGATAACATCGATGCTGCAGCTAAAGCGGGCATCAGCGTCATAGTTCAACCTGGTGGCAGCGTCAAAGACAAAGAAGTGATCGCTGCCTGTGAAAAGGCTGGTATCACCATGTTGTTTACGGGGCAACGGTGCTTCAAGCACTAACGGTAACGGGAACTCTGAGGGAACCGATACGCTGAGGGGAGATCGCTATGAACAAGCCGATAGTCGGAATCGTCATGGGCAGCGAGACTGACTACGAGACATTGCAATTCGCAGAGGAGATCCTCAGTAGCTTTGCAATTCCCTACGAAATATCTATCACAAGTGCGCACCGCACGCCGCAAGTCATGTACGAGTATGCGACTAGCGCTCAGTCTCGTGGGCTGAAAGTGCTGATCGCCGCGGCTGGAGGCGCCGCCCATCTGCCGGGCATGGTCTCGGCCCTGACGATACTACCCGTACTCGGAGTGCCGATCCAATCCAAAGCGCTTAGCGGTCTGGACAGTCTACTTTCGATTGTTCAAATGCCTGCTGGCATCCCGACCGCAACTTTTGCCATCGGCACCAGCGGTGCTACCAACGCCGCCCTGTTCGCCGTACAAATTCTGGCGATTGAAGACAAAGTTCTCGCCAGTAAGTTGGACGTTTATCGAAAACAACGAGCGGATGCAGCTCTGGCTGGAAACGCAAAGGTGCAGGCACGCTTGAATAAGGGCCCAGATTGAAATGAAGCGAATTGGCGTGCTCGGCGGCGGGCAGTTGGGCATGTTGCTTACTGAAAGCATTCACCGACAAGGCGGCACTGTATCCATCTATGACCCGGACCCGTCTGCGCCAGCCTGCAAACAAGTTGGTGCTGGACAGTGCTTCAATGAAAAGTGGACAGACATTCCTGCGCTTGAACGATTTTTTTCAGGAGTTGATGCCGCTACTTATGAATTTGAAAATGTGGAAAGTGGCGAACTGTACCAGTTTGAAAAGACCAAGCCGATTCACCCAAGCGTAAGCGTTTTGCACACAACGCAAGATCGTTTGCGAGAAAAAACGTTTTTGCGTGAGCATCAATTGCCTCACGCTTCATTCGAGTCCATTGATAGCCTGAAAGCACTTCCCGAAATCCTGACTCAGTTTGGCTACCCCAGCATCCTGAAAAGCAGCCGCGGTGGTTACGATGGTAAAGGACAGTATTTCTTATCCGCTCCTGATGATTTACAATTGGCTCTTGCGCAATTGAAAAGCAAGCAAGTTCAGTATGCTGGAGTTCTCGAAGAAGCGCTGACAATCGAGATGGAAGTTAGTTGTATAGTGGCGCGTTCGCCGCAGGGGAAAGAAGTGATCTTTCCTGTATTTGAAAATATGCACAAAAATCACATTCTCGACTTCACCATCTTTCCGGCCAGGATACCTATTTCAATTGAAAACAAGGTCCGCGAAATTGCGCTTGAAGCGGCACGAAAACTTGGTGCGTATGGGTTGCTGACGACCGAATTTTTTCTGACGCGGAATAAGGCACGTGCCTCTACCGGTGTAGAGTGTGATGGCTGGCAGATCTATATAAACGAATTCGCGCCGCGCCCGCATAACTCCGGACACGTGACGAGAACAGCGTGCACGTTAAGTCAATTCGACGCTCTAGCTCGGGTAATGCTCGACATTCCCCTGAGCGAGCCCAAAATTTTAGCCAACGGTTCCTTTTGTATGGGCAATCTATTGGGAGACGTATGGTTGGCACAAGGTCGTGACGAGCTAGATTTGTCAGCTTTAGCAAATCATCCAAACGTTATTGATGTTGTGCTCTATGGCAAGGGCGAAGCGCGAGCCGGAAGAAAGATGGGACACTTCGTCACCCACGCAAGCAGCGCCGAGCAAGCCTTGCGTTACGCGCAAGAATTCCGCTCCAGTCTGGAAACGCAACCGAATCCTCAGTGCGGAGGAATAATTGTCGGGCACTCTTTGGATTTTCCTACCGCTTCGGCATGACTTGCTGCATAATCGGCACCAAATTCAGCGGACGGGATGAATACTCGTTCACGCTCGTAAGCAGCGGCTTCAGAATTCGTCCAACCATCGTAAGGAAACTCAGAACTTTTGTGACGACGATACCAAATATAGACACCATCGGTTTTCCAAACCACCACCACAGGTAGTGGCATGCCTTCTGCATGCTTTTCCTGAAACTCCTTTAGCATCGACTTATTCATTTTGATCGTCATTGCCGTCGGAAAAACCTTCAGCTCATGGTCCTTAAACATGTCAATAATTTCCGGCGTCGCCTTGTCTACCGCGACAAGAACATTAGTGCCTTGTTTACACCATGGCAGCTTCTTTAAAAATTCCAAGAACTGCTCAGTGGTAATAGCCGTGCCTTCAGCTTCAGTCATAGTAAGGTCCACCCGTATAACTACCCATTCCTTCGGACAGAAATATTAGTTTAGCGGGTCCGGAAGATATATTCAAAGAACCCCACACATAGTGTCCCAAATGATCATCCGGCGCGAACCATCCACGACAGGGAGAGGAAGAATATCACATACATACGTCTGCGGCACACAACTTCTAGCGCTTTGGTCAAGAGCGTTAGTCAAACTCTGGTCGTAAAGACCAAATAATGCTTTGCAAGCTGATCATCTCTTGCAAGCATGACTGCAAATTAGTATTACCTGCACTCTTCCTTGTTTTTTGCCGCTTTCATGGAAACTCCTCTGCTTGGAACCTGTTGAGCGCTTGACGTTTGTTGCCAAAATTAAGTTGCGGCAAAGCCCGCATTGGGGAGTAATCTAAATGTTGCTACAAATAACACAGAACGGCATTCAGAGGAAACTTTGAGGGCGCAGATTCATCTTTAGCCAGAGACACAAGATTTGGTCATTATGCTTTATCGAAATCGTTCACATGCCGGGAAATTGCTGGCAGACACGCTTCACGGTTACGCGAACCGCAAGGACGTAATCGTTCTGGGTCTGCCACGTGGCGGCGTGCCGGTCGCTTCCGAGATAGCATGTGCCCTCGCTGCACCGATGGATGTTTTTATTGTCCGCAAACTGGGTGTTCCAGGACACGAGGAACTGGCAATGGGTGCTATTGCCAGTGGCGGCACACAAGTGCTGAACGAAAGCGTCATCAACGCTCTGAAGATAACCCCTTACATCATTGATCAAGTAGCAGCGCGAGAACAAATTGAGCTAGAGCGACGCGAGCAAAGCTATCGTTCCAATCGCGAACCGCTCAACCTCGAGGCGATGATTGTAATTCTCGTTGATGACGGATTGGCAACCGGTGCAAGTATGAAGGCCGCCGTTCGAGCTGTTAAAACCCGGCATCCGAAGAAGGTGATCGTCGCAGTTCCAGTAGCAGAAAAAGAAACAATTCGGGAGTTTCGCGGCGAAGTTGACGAGATTTATTGCACAGCTACTCCATATCCATTTCAAGGCGTTGGGCAATGGTATGGAGACTTCACCCAAACAACAGATGAAGAAGTGAGAACTTTGCTTGCACTTGCGAAAATTCCGCCATCACATGTGGTGCCCAGAGAATCGTCAATCAACCTTTAATCAGTGCTCCCAACACCGGGCGTTGACCGCAAAAAGCTGGAATTTAAAGTGAAACTTAAACGCTACGCTATTGCCGGGTTTACAGGATTTATACTAAGCGTTCTTCTCGTATGGCTTTCAGACGGCTTCGGATACGCTGGAGCATCATGGCTGGATCGAATGCCATCGAATGTTCTGATAAACGGACGTACGGACACAAAGTTCGAAAAAATGAGAGAGTTAATTCAAGAAGGAGTGCACTTGCAACTCGGCAAATTTTTGTTAAATGAAGGTCTTATACTCGGAGTAGTTGGGGCAATGAGTGGAATAACCGTCCTTTACGTTTTTGACAGACACCACTCAAAAAATGATCCTCGTGCCTCCAAAGAGCATTGATCAAGTCCAAACAAATCCACGCACTTCTGACACCGGGATTGTTCCCTAGCTGACTATACCCGCTGTTCAAACCTCTATTCAAGCTCTCTCGCTCAGCCAAAATTTTGGGTATAGCCCAAACAGCAACGAGAGTTCGTATGTCCCCAACGGAAAAAACAAGAAAACGTAAGCCCGGCGAAAAGCCATCAGATCAACTTGCCCAACAAGATCACTGGTGGAAGGTGATGTGCTTAACCGGCGTTGACTACTTTTCGACGCTCGGCTATCAGCCAAGCATCGCCTTTCTGGCGGCGGGCATTCTGTCGCCGATCAGCACTCTAGTTCTAGTTGTAGTGACAATTTTTTGTGCACTGCCTGTCTACTATGTGGTCGCACGACATAGCCCGAATGGTGAAGGCAGTCTGGCGATGTTGGAAAAACTGCTATCCGGATGGCTGAGTAAAACGGTTATATTGCTGCTACTCGGTTTTGCTGCCACCGACTTCATCATTACCATTACTCTCTCAGCTGCTGATGCGGCGGCGCACATTGTTCAAAATCCGATCTTCGTAAAATCATTCCACACGAACGACCCAATCTTGATCACTTTGATCTTGATCATATCCCTTGCTGCGGTATTTTACAGAGGGTTCAATGAAGCGATTGGCTTGTGCTTCGTCATTGTCACTTGCTACCTTATCTTGAATGCAATCTTGGTGCTGCATTGTTTTGGTGTTCTATCCTCAAACTGGCAAACTGTGACGAATTGGCAATCAAATCTTTTCTCACAATACAGCTCAGTACCGGCCATTTTCCTGGCCGCCGCCCTCGTTTTCCCAAAACTGGCGCTGGGTCTGTCCGGTTTTGAGACGGGGGTTGCAGTGATGCCGCTTGTGAAAGGATCGGTCACAGATACTGAAGAGAATAGAGAAGGACGAATACTCCACACCAGATTTTTGCTGGCCACAGCCGCAGTAATAATGTCAATATTTCTCATGGGCAGCAGCATGGTCAGTACGCTTCTGATTGCCCCTGAATCATTCGCGCCTGGTGGTCCAGCCAATGGTCGCGCGCTTGCCTATCTCTCCCACAAATATATGGGAGAAACCTTTGGCACTGCATATGATATCAGCACAATTCTCATACTTTGGTTCGCAGGCGCTTCAGCAATTGCCGGTTTGCTCGGTCTTGTGCCCAAATATCTGCCAAGATTTGGCATGGCTCCCGCGTGGACTACAGCGGTTAGGCCGTTAGTAATTTTTTTCACTGCTGTCGGTTTCGCAGTCACAATTTTGTTTAGAGCCGACGTCGATGCTCAGGCGGGAGCATATGCGACTGGTGTTCTAGTCCTGATGACGTCTGCAGCAGTGGTCTCCACGATCAATGTGTGGAAAGAATTCCCGATGCTGCGCGGCTGGTTCTGCATAATCACATTGATTTTTATCTATACGACTATAGCAAACATCACTGAAAGACCAGATGGTTTGAGGATTGCGACGTTTTTCATTTTGTGCATTTTGTTCTCGTCGGTTCTATCTAGGTCGCTCCGCTCAACGGAGCTGAGAATCGAAAGAGTCGAATTCGACGAGACGGCAAAGAGATTTATTGAACAAGCGTGCAAACAAAATCTAGGTGAGGTTCGCCTGCTTGCTCACCGAATAGGTAGAAACAATTACAAGGAGAAAGAAGAAAAAGCCAGACGCGTGCATAGCATTCAGTTGCGGGAAGGTGACTTCATTTTCGTTGAAGTTGAACCAACAGAAGTCTCCGACTTTGGAGAAGCTCTTCTTGAAGTATCAGGAATAGAAGTTAATGGTTATAAGATCATGCGCTGCAAGTGCCCTGCCGTTCCTAATGGAATTGCGGCAATACTGCTGAATATTCGCAAGCAGACTGAGAAAAATCCGCACGTGTATCTCGGCTGGACCGAAGGCGATCCAATTGCCAACGTCTTCAAGTATATATTTTTTGGTGAAGGTGAAACCGCCATGTTAACGCGCGAAATACTTCGCTGCGCCGAAGCTAAAGAAAGTAAACGTCCCTTTGTGCACCTGGGTTAAAGAAGATGGCAATGGTAGACGCCAAAATGGCGCAAAAGCAACGAACGCATCGCATTCTCACCTGCCTACTTCTCGCGATCATGACGATTATCTCGATCAGTCTGAGTATACGTTTCTCCGGACTGGATGGTATCCTATATGGTGCCATTTTTGCAATTATACTGGCTGGAAATGTGCTGCACATAATGCGCGCCAGTCAACTAAAGATAGTCCCTATTGTTCTCGACAAGAGGGCAGCTGAATACCTTGAAGAGGCGCTCAGAAGCGACTCTTCGGAAATTCGCTTTCTTGCTCATCGCGTCTCCACGCAAGATTATAGGATCAGAGAAGAGGAAGCTCGAGAGCGGAACAGCATTCAACCAGAAGAAGGCTCATTTATATTTTTGGAAATCGAGACGAAAGATGCAAACGCCGGCAAAGATAAAATTGAAGTCAAAGGAATGAACTCCGGCGACTACATAATCTTTCGTTGCAAGTGCCAGTCGGCACCTGTGGCAATCGCTTCGATTTTGCTGCACATTGGCAAGGAAACAAAAAAGGTTCCACATGTTTATATGGGATGGACGGACGCGCATCCGTTATCTTACGCTTGGAAATTTATTCTCTTTGGCGAGGGAGAAACCGCGCCTCTGACGAGGGAATTGATTCGCACCGGCGAGCCGAACGACAACATGAGACCGTACATCCATGTTGCCTAGTGGATAAGAGCATTTGCTTTAAAGAAATTTTCAAGTCGCAACAATTCCGCCAATGAGGAAGGGCTATCGCTAGCGGATATCCTCGATCAAGCAGCGAACCCTGTAGAATTGCAGCAAACCCTAAAAATTGGGACTCAAGGTAACGGTTCAGTTGCATAAAAAACTTCAATGCCTGGTCTGCTTAATCGCACTGGCCCTCGACTGTAGTGGAACAGCATTGTGCGCAGACAAAGGATCATCGCGCCCCGCAGACGTGGTCAAGTCTGCTCAAGTCAATGACGAAGCACATCGTATCGCGGAGCAAAACTGGCGGACTGAGCTTAACCACGCTGCCACCGTCGACGATGGCGTCAATCTCCTTCAGACTTTGGGTCCGCACCACCCGAGACTAATACTTTCGGATGGCGACCTTGCGCGAGTTCACAAGACAATAGACAATGATGCCGTAGCTCAGTCTCTTTGGAAAAGCGTTCAAGCGCGTGCCAATAAAATTCTTGCCGAACCTCTATCAGAGAATGCTCCTGGTGAATCGAGTCAGCTGGAACTGAGCAGATTGGTGCTCAAGCGGGTCTACACGCTGGCGGGCACTTACAGGCTGACGCACGACAAGCGTTTTCTGGAAAGAGCTCGTTCAGAGATGCTTCAGGCTGCTGCGCTTAAGACTTGGAATCCGGCGCATTTTCTTGATGTCGCAGAAATGACTAACGCCCTCGCGATCGGCTACGACTGGCTTTACGAAGACCTTTCGAAAGAAGAGCGTCAGGTGATCAAAGAAGCGATAGTACGGCTGGGTCTGAACGAAGGAATGAAGGCTTATCAGAACGCCGAGTGGTGGGTGGGTGCAAAGAATAATTGGAATCCCGTCTGCAATGGCGGCATGGTGGCCGGGGCGCTGGCAATAGCTGATGAAGAGCCACAATTAGCCAATCGGATCATCAAGTGTATGCGTGTTTCTCTACCGCGCGCTATGGTCTCTTTCGCGCCGGATGGCGGATGGGCCGAGGGTCCTGGCTATTGGAGCTATTGCACGCGTTATGTTGCATTCCTCTGCGCAGACCTTGAAACTGCCCTTGGCACCGACTTTGAGTTCACCAAAGCGGACGGGCTCTCACGCACCGGATATTTCAGAATTTACTGCAACGGCCCAATTGGCAAAAGTTTTAACTTTGCCGACGCCACAGAACACACTGAGAAAGCGTGGCAAACGATGTGGCTGTCCAGAACTTTTGGTAACCCAGTCTTCGCCGGACAGGAACTGTTGATCGCGCAAGACGGCCCGGACATCTTTCACCTGCTCTTCTATGCCAAAGGAGATACGAGCAAAACCGCGGTCACAGAAAACCTGCCTCTGCAGGCTATTTTCACAGGCATAAACGTTGCATTTCTGCGCAGTAGTTGGACCGATCCCAAAGCAGTTTTCATCGGCTTCAAAGGCGGCGATAACAAAGTCAGTCATAGCCATTTAGATCTTGGCACTTTTGTTTTGGACGCACGAGGATGCCGTTGGGCTCAAGATTTTGGTCCGGACGATTATAACTTGCCGGGTTATTTCGGCAAGGAACGATACACTTACTATCGCCTTCGCACTGAGGGGCACAACTGCATCACAATTGATCGGGACAATCAAGTCAGACAAGCCGTCGCCCCGATCACCTCATTCTCAGCTGATCCAAAATTTGCCTTTGCAGTCGCCGATTTGAGCGCGGCTTACAGCAACAAACTCTCTCACGCCGTCCGCGGCGTAGCATTGCTTGATCGTCGCAATATCCTCATCCAGGACGAACTGGACGCACCAAATACAGTGCCGATCTGCTGGCACTGGCACACGAAAGCAGTTGTTAATTTATCCAACGATGGCTCCTGCGCTACTCTGGAACAGCAAGGAGCGAATGGAAAAGAACACATGCAACTGCGCATTTTGTCGCCGTCAGGAGCAAAGTTCGCAATCCATTCAAGCGACGCGCCGCCGCCGCAGAAGCAGCAAAAAGATGTCACCGATCTGAACATTGCCCTAAGCCTGCCATTAGGTCAGACCACAATTGCGGTGTTGATTTCTCAGGACCCATCTCCATCAGCGCCGGTCATGCCATTAAAGTCTTGGGGCAAGCCACATAAGGAAGCGTTGTAAAGAAGTTCTTGCGCTATCTATCTATGTTGAGCACATTGCAGCAAAGTGATAGGGTTAGTGGGAATAACTCAAGGTTTTCATATGAATAATGCCCTGTTGATCAACACACTAGCTGTAGCTCTAGGTGGTTGCATCGGTTCAATCGCAAGATTTTGGAGCGGCCATTATTTCGGCAACTGGTTCGGCACGACATTTCCCTGGGCGACTTTGTTTGTCAACACATTAGGTAGTGCTTTTCTCGGCTATGTATTCAGCCTATCGTTAGCCAAGCCGGGAGCGATCGATCCAAACTTAAGGCTGCTGCTCACCACGGGTTTTTCGGGAGGCTTCACAACATTCAGTGCTTTTGCCTGGGAAACGCTCAGCCTTTACCAGAGAGGTGATACCACTTTGGCATTAGCAAATGTGGCAAGCAACGTGGTACTAGGCTTCCTTGCCGTGTTCCTCGGCTACCTACTTGGTCGCATCACTTAGAGGTCAGGTCATTCATGCAGACTAAAGCAACAATGAAACGGGTCATGATTTTTGTCACTGAGACTGATCGGTATCAACACGGCAACTTATCCGCGGCATTGCTGGAAAGGCTGAAAAAAGAGGGGTGCGCAGGCGCCACGGTACTTAAAGGGAGTGCCGGATTTGGCACCAATAAACAAATCCACACCACTCGTATTCTCGATCTAGCAATTAGTTTGCCGGACATCATAGTGTTTATTGAAACACCGGAAAAAGTCGCTCAAATCATGCCGATAGTGGAAGAAATGATTGAAGAAGGGTTGATTACTATTGATGATGTCGAAACGATCAAAATTTCCAAGAAGTAAGAGCGGAAAAACTCTTCTGCCGATCAAAACACTCAGCGGCGTCATTTGCCTGGTTGCTCTAACCGCTCTCTCGCAGCACTTGATCGGTTTTGCCGCAGAGAACAGCGAGAAACCAAAAATCCAATTCGATACTCAAGTATTTGACTTTGGCACCGTGGATGAAGGCGCGCGAATAAACCACACCTTCAAAGTGAGCAACAGCGGCGCAGGAATTTTAAAGATTGTGGACGCATACGCGTCATGTGGCTGCACAGTGCCAAAATTCACCAAGAAGACGCTTGAGCCGGGCGAAACAACGAATTTATTTGTCACCGTTGACACCAGCATGAAACAAAACGCAGTTACAAAAACTTTGAACGTTTCATCAAATGATCCACAAAGGCCTATTGTTGAGCTTGCTTTGAAAATGTTTGTGCGTAACCAACACAACGGCTTGTCAGAAAGTAGCAAAGCGAAGATATTGACCGATGAAAACTGCACCTCGTGTCATGTGGCGAGAGGAGTTGGTGAATTCGGACGTAACTTATACAATGCAGATTGCGCCATGTGTCACGGACCAAAAGCGGAAGGCGAAAGTGGACCAACGTTGATCGGTCCCTACGACAATCCGGTTTATTATCAGCATATAAAGGTTGTCATCACAAAAGGCAGCAAGACTACCAACGCCATGCCAGGCTTTGGAGGCGAGGCCGGTGGACCGCTCGCACAAAAACAAATCGATTCGCTTGTACTTTATTTGAAAGAACTCTCGAGCCTGAGAAATAAGAAGAGGTACTAAATTAAGAAGTTAGGGACCTAGAATCTTTTCGGCCAGGTCATTCAACTTTTGTTTATCTAACTGGGCTTGCTTGTGTTTGCCCAGTTTTTCATAGGCCAGTGCTCTATCAGCATAATTCGACGACGAATCCGGTGCCAGTCGAATCGCTGCAGTGCAGTCTTCAATCACATTTTCATATCGGCCGACACTTTTATTGAGACGTGCCCGAAGTTCATACGGCCAGCTTTGGTTTGGATTAAGAGCGACAACTTTGTTGGCATCGCTAATTGCTTCCAAATATTTTTCCAACCCGGCATAACATTGGGCTCTGCGCAAATAGCAGGTCTTGACTGTAGAAATATGACGAAAATCTTGAGGACGTGGAACCTTTTCAGACGAATTCATTTTGATTGCTTTGCTGAAATTGGCGATTGCTTTTGTGGGCAGATTCTCCTCCGCATAACATTCACCGAGAACGCGGTAAACTTCTGCCGTCGCCGTTTGAGGAGAAATCGCCACTGCTCTTTCTAAATCAGCTTCCGCCAACTTGAATCGCTCCAATCGCCACTGCATGAATCCACGATTAGTATAGTCCCTTGATGCGCCAGGATTTCTGGCGATGTTCGCAGTGGCTTGTTTTATACATGCTTCCAGGTATTCTCCGGAATAGACAGAATCTAGATTAATCACTTTTTGAACAGTTTGGGGACTAGTAACTAGAGAAGACTTTTTTTGGGGGGACGTGGCATTTCCAGTGCGATTGGAAGGATTCGCAGTGGCTGGATAAGCGAATATTGAAGAGCACTGGAAAACTGTTACCAATAAGACGAGTTCTCTTAACTGCTTCGTCGGTCTTTTGATCCACATAGTCTTCCCTCAATCGCATGTCAAAATACGGTTGTCTTGATCAGCGACATTCATAATAGAATAGACTCTCGGAATTCTCGCTGGGGCGCCATTTATTTTTCAATATCAATATTGTGCGTTAGACTTTGCATGAGCATGTTCAGCTTTTTGCACAAGTTGGCTTGCTCCGCCACAAATTCGCTAACAATTTTTCCCCCGTGATTGCTTTATTGAAGAATCGGCTTTTAGTCGGACTTGTATTTGCTGGTCATCTCAGCAATGGCGCTGTCCGCTAGGATTACAAAGAAGAAGCCCCAAAGCGCCCCAACGCCGTTGGAATTCCATATGGCAGAGCAAACATAATTCGAAGTTTCTTCCAGAAGCGGCTACAATTCAAATTGAACCTTTTGCCAGGACTCAACGTATATAGAAGAGTCGACACAAATTGAGGAGTGTAGAAAATGAATGTAACCAAGCAAGAATTTGACACCTTCAAAGCAGAGGTTAACTCTTCTTTTGAGCGCTTGCAATCTGACATAAGATCATCGTATACAACGATTATCCAGTACTTTGAGCGGCTTGAAACGCACCTAGACCAGAAGTTTGAGGGCATAAACCAGAAGTTTGAGGGCATAGACAAGAAGTTTGAGGGCATAGAAAAGAAGATCGATAGGATGGATCATCGATTAACCCAAGTATCAGATGATCTTGTCCAAATGCGTTCCAATTTCGGCGCCAGGCTAGATGTGATTACCGGACAACTGCGTATTGTCGATCAAGGACAACTTCGAATTGACGAGCGTTTGGCACATTTGGAGCGACGGGTCTATGTGCTTGAGGACAAAGCAAGCTGACCTCAGGGAGGGACAGCTGTTCAGAAGGGGTTAAGGGAAGTCCAAATCGTTCCCCTTGAATTTTCAGTCATGTCAGACTTGCCCAATTATTTATAACGTGCCAAACACAGCTGGCGGGCAAAGCAGGGGTTCTCATTCAGCCACCATCCTTTTGAAAATGCTCAGGTGGGATCGCTGACACTGAATACGGTATCACGCAAAATAATCCGTTAACCCCTCCAAGATTCGCTCGTTTTTCGAAAAGATGTCGTCGGCAATTTCCTCTACGGTAAGCGAAAAACCTTCATTGGCACCTCTGCATGCCCCACCTCATAAGACTCTGAATTACGCAACCGGCGCGCTGCAAGATCTGCTCACCGCCGGACAACAACATACATCACTCAGGCAATGGGAAATCAAAGATTTCGGCGTTGGTCTGCCACCACTGGTGGAGTGCTGAAGTACACAGCCTTCACTATTGGCAAAGAATATGGTAAGATGACTATGGTTAAGTGACTATGAGGCGCCTATGCCTAAAACACCACACGAAATTTCCGCTGCAGAATTCAAGGCCAAGTGCCTCAAGCTCATGGATTCAGTCGAGCACGAGCGCGTGCAGATTGTTATCACCAAGCGCGGTCGCCCCGTAGCGAAACTGGTTCCTTATGATGAAAAGCCCGCTTCCATATTTGGTGCCATGGCAGGAACAGGAACGATTGCAGGCGACATCATCTCGCCCATTGATGTGACTTGGAACGCTCAAATTGACTAGTCCGGCCAAATACCTTCTTGACACGCATATCTTCGTCTGGTTGATGTTTGGTGACAAGACGCTGAACAAAAGGCAGGCTCTAGAAACGGCCGTATCTACCGGTGGATTGCTTGTTTCTGCCATCAGTTGCTGGGAAGTTGGCATGTTGGTAGCCCGCGGCAAACTGATACTTGGATTGCCGTGCCTAGAGTGGGTAGAAAAGGCTCTGGCGACGCCAGGCGTTTCACTTCTTGAGATTTCGCCCAGCATAGCTATCGAAGCCTCTTATCTGCCTGTCGGTTTTCACAATGATCCAGCCGATCGAATTCTTGTTGCTTCTGCTCGTGTACAAAACCTGACACTGGCCACACGCGACGCCAAAATTTTGGAATACAGTCGCAGCGGTCACGTGCGTACCCTTGCGTGCTGACTTGGTCGAGTCGAGATGTCCCAGATTTTTCCGACAGTGTTGCACCAGAATGGTGTACCGGCAAAGACGTGGACTTCAGGAGAACGTCCCGACACCGCTCATGGTGGCAGCGAAAAACCTTCATTGGCACCTCTGCATGCCTCACGTCATAAGACTCTGAATTACGCAACCGGCGCGCTGCAAGATCTGACAACAACACAATGCCCTGCAAGCAGCGAACTCAGAACTGCACCGCAAACACATTCTTTCTGACGTGGATATCTTCGGAGTGCACGGACAAGAGTTTGTTACTCGAGACAGAGACGGTCAGGTCAGGCTCTATGACTCGACGAACATTAGCTACAGCCATGAAGATAACGGTCGTTATTCGGACAATCAGTTTGGAAGGAAAGCCTGATGGCTCAGCCAAATACACGGTTGCCGCCGGAGACAACAGTTGGTCTATTGCTCGCGACGTTTTGAAAAATCAAGGTGTTGAAAATCTGGATGGCAATCAGCAAGCCAACTACCGCAACGAGCAGCAGAGTCTTTAGAGTCACCGTATATGATGGCATGTCAAAAGCGCATCTTTCGCGCCTAAAGCGCTGTCAAGCTCATCTTCCTGCAACTTTGGAAATGACTCAATTTCGCTGGATTTTTTTAGAAGGTCGGCCCAGTCGTTGGGCGGATCTCCTTTGGTCAGTCGTTTAGCGAAAACTGTGTAAGGATCAGTTTTTGCTCCGGCCTGTCGGAGGGTTGTCTCATCGTTGACCCAAGCGTAAATTATAATCTTTGCTTCGCTGGAAAACCGAAAGAAGAGACCAAACCGCTGGAAAAACTTCGCTCTTCGCCAGTGGCGGTTTGCTGGTCCCAGCGTGTTGCCCTGCGCGTAATTTCCATGGTTAGGGTCTTTCGGTACTTCTACCGAAATGATTTCAACCACGCGCTTGAGCAACTTCGCCTTGTCACTTGTCGGCAGGTCTTGGGGGCGGTTGGCTTTGATTGCCTCAACCGCTTCCAGTCCTTTATCGAATTGTGCTTTAAAGGCGGGGTGCCAGTAAAGTTTCCAACCGTTGACCTTCATTAGAACGAAACATCGTCATCAATGATGTCATCGTCCGAAACGACCACATCCTTCGTCAAAGCCACGGCTCTAGCCACGGCATCTTCAGAAACCGGTTTGATGCGGCTGGGATTGTCGGTCATATCCTTTTCGAGAAACGACATGAACGCCATGACGATTGGATCTTCGCCAGCATCTAGTTCGCAGTCGTCCACAACTGAAACTAGGATTTGCCCTGGTCCTATGACGTGCGCTTCTACTTTTGCCTGTTGTTTGAATTCAGGGTTCTGGCGAAAGAGCCCTTTTTCGAATCTTATTGCTTCCGATTTGCCGGTTGTTGTGACCGAGCCAGTGTATTTGCTCATAAGATCCTCCTGGTACGTATTATGGTACGTATCTCGATTCCTGTCAAGGTCCGGCCTCCGTCGCGCCGGACTCCGGAAGGATATTACTCGACTACAAGAGAGACCTTTCTATTGCAAGCGGCGACAAATACGGAGCGGAAGCTCACCAGATCAGGAGTTTCGTCGAACATAATGATGCAACTGCCGAAAACAGGCGAAGTGACAGCCCGACCAGGGCGAAGCCTCCCGGAAATTCCGATCAATTGATGGTTGAAAGGGTTCAGTTCTTTCATGACCTCGTCTCTCGTTTCAGAATCGCGCACCAGATGTAGTGGTGCATGTCGGAATGTCAGGAACCCTTATGCTAGCGCATGTCACTCATCAGCTGGCAAGAATTCGCATCCTCTATGTGGATGGCGCAGGAACAGTTCTTGGGGCCGTGACAGGAACATCAAGTTCTACAGTTTGATCGAAACCGTGTTCGACTTTAGACTGCCGGTCCAGTAGCACCTGCCCGCCCGGCTGTGGCTGTCTTTTGATACGTACTTAGCTGTAATCTGCGCAGCCCCCTTGGGCAATGGACCAAAAGTTTTCGGATCAACATATTCACTCAACGGAGTTTGGAATGAATACACGGCGCCAGGCGGCAAAGGAACTTCCATTAGCTCGACGGTCCCGGCCACGCCCGGCGGTCCCTTGATTACGAGTTCTGTCGATTTACCAGCGGCATCTTGAACAACTAAAGTGATTGCATCCGGAAATTGATACTGATCCTTTGCCAGATCCTTAGTCTTACCTTTCACCACCGTAGGCACTGAGGGCGCCAACATCATGCCGATAGAAAGTATTTTGTCTTGCTTAGACGTATTGCGCAACGACAACGTCATATCGTTTGCGGAAGACGCGGACAACGACATTTGCAGTCCACCGTCTGTTTTGCCCCAAACTTCAGCTGCCATAGCTGCTCCTCCGGAAATCAGAAACGACACAACTAAGAATGCTAACGAACAGGACCAATCCATCGACTTCATTAAGATAGCCCTCCGTTACGCACTGGGTACAGCATCTACTGCGACCTTTAACCGTCTCATCGCACCAACAATTACGCCCCAGCTTCGCTTCCGGTAATGCTCACTCTCTTTGGTACCACTACTAGGACCGCATTCCGTAACCACTATTATTCGCCCGTATGGCCATGCGGAAACAGGCAGGTCAACAAGAAAACTCTCAACTTCTTCAGGCTGGAGTTCCTTATGTTTTTGCCGCTTGTTCCATCTGACAGCCACAGCGTTGTCGTAAATGGTGATGGATGGATTACTCCACTTTTCTGGAGGTACGCGCATGGATTTTTCGAGCGGAGCTGCTTTAATCTTAGGATCTAAAACCATTCCTTGGTCTTTCCCTTCACTAGGCACTGTCACCAAGAAAAAGAACGCTACAAGTAGGAGAGCGGTCCAGTCCATGGATTTCATAAAGAGCCTCGGCTTGATAGTAGCAGTTATATTAATCTAGCAGCCCATTGCTCGTCTCTAGGAATCCCCTAACACTGGATCGGGATAATGACGGATCACTGAAGCGTGAGTCCGAACTTGCTTAAGTGTTTCGATGCCGATTGAGTTGCGATTTAGATTTCTCCGCCCATCAAAGAAAGAGACACCTCATGGAAAGCCCGCAGACCCTCCATCGACCGCTGTTCCCCAGAGATTTTGAAGCTTTTGAATAACCTGAGCTGGTACAGCTTGATGGCAAAGCGCGAGGCAAAGGCTAACCACACAAGCACCGCGGACAGTATCAGTCCGAAGAGATATTGAATGTGGTCATCGTAAGTTACTTTCTGTGACTCAGTTACTGTTTGTTTTGGCTGGCAGCAAAAAAGAGCGCGAGGGTATGGCATTACCTTAGCTCAGAACCGCACTATTTGACCGTTGACGTATTCATGGCGCACGTTGCCACTTTCTTCTTGTCTGAGATATTCCTCAACAGTCAGGTCAGGCAATTTGGATGATTGCGGCATACTTATAGACTCCGCGACTCCTGTCATTATAGCTCCCGGGAGCATACACGGCATGAACAGCGAATTTGAAAATCCCGCATGTATGGACATCGCTCGACTTGGCGAGCGACCATTTCTACAGAACAGTGCGAATTCCCTGAACCCCAAGGAGTTTAGAGCGGTTGTCGAGCGAGAGAATTGCAACCGAGGGGCGAAGTTGTTAACTGACCAAGCTAAGTCTGATAATGAAAAATCCAAAGTCGTGGGCTAGCTGAGGGTTTATAATCGACGGCCCGTGGAACATTTTAGAAGGGTGTAGGGGTTGACATGGCGGTCGACCCGAGAGTCCGAGGACTCCACGGACGGTTTGATTCGCATTAGAACGCACTAGAACGACAGAGCAAGACCATGGAAAGCAATTGTCCAGTTTGTAAAAAACCTTATGACGGAGTCGTTTGCACGCAATGCACGGTCACTGATCTGGACATGGGTGGTCTCATGGCTGGCGAGGGTCTGCAGCTAAAAAGCGAAGAAGAACCGACTGATAATAACGCGACCGCATTTTTAGTAGACCTTGTTTCAAACCGAAAAATTCCCATCACCACACCGAGATGCAAAGTCGGCCGCGACGACTTGAATGACATCGTCATCTCGGGAGACCAATCGATTTCTCGATTTCACTTTGTCATCACCAGAGAGAACGGACAGTACATGGTCCAAGACGGCAAAAGCCGTCACGGCACATTTTTAAACGGCAACCAGATTACGGTACCTGAACCCATTCACGATGGCGACGTTCTGAAGGTCGGTGTCTCTTTGTTCTGGTTTGTGATCGAAACGGCTGTGGTCACCAGCGTGCCCGAAAAGTTCGCACCGGTGGACGTGGGCGCAATAGATCAGCAAGAACTTGAGTTTGTATTGCCCGAGCCAACCAGCCATAAAGGCACACGTGAGATGGACCTCCCGGCCGCTGCCAACGTCACGATCAGCCCCAAGGGTGAAGCTCCGAAAGATAAGAAGGCAGCCGATAAGTCTGAAATCACTGTCGCTATGCTCTTGGATCCACTGCAACAGCAAGAGCTGAACAAAGAGGTTACTAAAGCTTCTGAAAAACAATCTAAGCCTGAGCCAGCTGAAGCCAAGACGACGAAAGACAACTCGACAGAAGATGCAGCCGAATCGAAATCTTCTGATTCGACCTATGAGAATTTAGCTGCTTTAGAGAAAGAAACGGCAAGCGGAGCCGACCCATTGAACCGGCCCGCTGAAGCAGAAGATAAGTCCTCAAATGTGGTGGCATCTGATTCCAAAAAATTCACCGACTTTGATGACAGTTTTTCCGACCAGTCCGGATTTAGTGAATATCATTACGGCATCAATGATTTGTTTGACCCGTTGAATAAAGTTGCGAGCGCGCTTTCAGCCGCCCGAGCAGAGGAAGAATTTGCGCCGACTAGTGACAATCAATTTGACGCACTAATGACAGGTCCCGAACCAACAGCTGCAGAGTCGTTAGTTGTAGCAGAAGCGCTGACAGAACCTATATCCGAAGCCAAGTCGGACAATCAAGAAGAGCCTGTTCAATCAAAACCGGAAGTAGAGCCTGTTTCGCACGAGGCACCAGAGCCAGCACAAGAATTTGAACCAGTTCATGCAGAAAAAGAAGAAGCGAAAGAAGAACCGGAATTAGCGAGTCCAACCACGACTCCTTCAACTTTGGACAAATTTGCCGAAATAATCGGCGAAGTTTCGCACATTACAGAAAAGAAAACCGAAGAACCTGCGTCTTCTTTAAAACTCAATTTTCAATCATCGAGCGAAAAGGTCGAGCGCGAAGAGCTGAAAAGAGAGGACAAGCAGCGTGTAGGCGCGTTGGATAATAATGGTGAATCACAGACCAGCAATGGAGCAAAAGGAATGAGTATAGTTAAAGAAGCGGGCTCAAGCACGGTACCAGATTGGTGCAAAAAGTACTTTTCTTCCGAGCTTAATTCACTCAGCAAGGAATTGACAGAGCTGAACGAGCAAGTTCGTCTTGCGCAACAGAAAATCAAAGAAGTCGAAAGCCGTGTTGCTTTGACGAAGGGGTTGCGGAACACTCTCCTCACAGCTCAAGGCGAAGAACTCGTCGAAGCTTGCGGCAAGGTTCTGACAATGCTCGGTTGGCGAGTAAAGATTTCCGAGGAAGACAAGCATGAACTTCGTCTTGATACTTCCGAAGACAAGAACGTTTCGATCGCCAGAATTGTTTGGACCGAAAGCCAAGCAGATCGTACGCATCTTGGACAACTATCGATTTCACAGACGCGCTACTGGTGCGAACAAGGTGTTGAACCTAAGGGTATCCTCCTCGTTTGCAAGAGTGGAGACACCGCACCATCGCCACTGAATTCATCTGACTTCAATAGCGAATTGGCTGAGTATGCATCGAAGAAAAATGTATGCTTGATGACTACGCTTCAGTTGCTTTCCGTCTACAAAGAAATTGCTTTGCATGATGGCAGCGCTGAAACAGTGCGTGCGACTATCTTGAACAGCAGTGGATGGCTACCAGGTTTCAATCTTGAACCAGGTGCCGAAACGTCAGACAAAGAAGAAAGCACTGGCACAAACAAGCTCAGCTCATTGCTCTCAGCTTAGTCCAAGAATCATAGAAAGATCAACAGAAGAGGCGCCACGAAAGTGGTGCCTCTTTATTTTGTGCGCGTTTGGCTTAACTGCTTCAATTCTGTGCCGTGCAATTTAGCGGTCACATTAGCAACCTGCGCGCCGATACTGCGGACCGACTGATGTTGCTTCTCATCCTTCAGCGTGCCATCTTCATTGAAAGCTTCCATTGCCTTTGAAACAGCCACTTGATCGGGAATGACAGTAACTTTGATGTTGCCGAGGATGGAGCGAACATGAACCAATCCGCGCAAGCCCCCAAGCGCACCTGGAGAGGCGCTCATTAAGCCAGCCACCTTCTGATCAAAACAAGCGAGTGGTTTCTCACCAGGTTCGGGTCTGGAGATCCAATCGATCGCATTTTTAAGTACGCCGGAAATTGAGCTATTGTATTCAGGCGAGGCGATTAGCAAGCCTTGATGTTCGAGCATCATTTTCTTGAGTTTCTTAGCATTCTCTGGGATGCCATCTTTGGTTTCCAAATCGCCGTCGTACAAAGGCAACGGCAAATCACGCAGGTCAAGGAAGGTAACTTCGGCACCGGCTTCGCGCGCACCATCAGCTGCGATCTTGAGCAACTTCTTATTGAATGAATCCGTTCTTGTGCTGCCTGCGAATGCCAAAATTTTCGTGACCGACGTCATGACTAAACCTCGCCTTACTGCTTCTACTATGAGTCACATAGTTTACCCGAAATGAGACTGGATCCACATCGAAAGTGGGGTTAAATCGCAGGACTTCTTCTTGATCGCTACGCAGGAGGCAGATCGTTGCGTAGCGGTTTGTGTTTTTTGATAAAGTCCAGCAACTTTTGCGGGTTGTCCGAGATCGTGATCATCTGTGCGTATGGATGACCAACTGCTTGTTGAGCCAAGCATGAATAGACTTGTGATTGAAGGTAATGACCCTCGCCAAGAAATACCATCGGGCTGTAAAAGTTGAATGTCGCATAGTGATTCTGGGCAGCATCCATGAAGACTTCTTCTGTGGTGGCAGCACTGCCAGGTGCAAATACCACGCCGAAAATGGAGATGGCAAGCAAGCCGTCTTCGCGAATGCTATTGGAAAAATATTTGCCGATGTGAGTGGCGAAAAGATTGACCGGTTCGTGCCCGTAAAACCAAGTTGGAATCGCCAAACTTTCGGCACCGTTGGCATACAGAGACAAGACCTCTCGCGCCTGTCCTACGTAACCCGGGTCCATAGTGCCATCTTCACGTGCGTACTTCGGGGATTTACTCAGGATCTCGATTGACTTATCGAGCGAATCATCACCTGCGGTGGCAAGATAGGCACCCAAATTTGCCGCTTCCATGATACCGGGTCCGCCACCACCGACCACAAAATATCCTGCTTGCGTAAGTAATCGCGCCAGTTCAGCTGTTTTTCGATAGTACGGATCGTCACGAGTTGCCAGATGTCCGCCCATTATGCCCACGGCTTTTCGAAGCGTAAGACCGGATTCGTCATCATATCCGAGAAGTTCTTTGATGGCGTTGTCGATTGAATAATCGTGGATACGTTGCGACAGAGCTTCCATAATATCTGCGTCGTGACCGCCGTGATCATCAAAATGTCTATTGATGAGGATGTCGAGACTGTTGTTTTCGATTGGATCGTAACCGCCCATCAATTCGTATGGCGAATAGAGCGCGGTTCGATATGGATTGTAGGGCAGTCCAACAAACGGTGCAAAAAATTGAGCGCCTTTTCGGAGCAGGGTTGTTTCTTCTTCAATGCTCACCAATCGACAACCAAGAAACATTGTGTTCTCAGTGTTGACTTGGCTCCAATCAACACAAAGAATCGCTACGTCGAGCCCTTGCACGACGCAATTTTTGAGCGAACCATTTCGTACGTGCTGAATGAAGGTATCGATATCCCGTATAGTTTCGTATTTTAGAGGGCGTGGCTTGAGTTGTTGCACGTTATCTTTAGGCTCCCCGAGGTTTAGTAGGTTATCGTTTATCTTCAGTGTCTAGCAGCTCTGGATGATTGATCCGTGTTGGACGACTGAGCAGGTCCGGTTGATTGATCCGTGTTTGACGACTGAGCAGCTCTGGATGATTCAGCAGCTGGGGGCGATACCACTGTTCCCGATGCATCTGAATCAGATGATCTAAAGGATGCTTCGCGTTCAACATTAGGCACCACAAATGATGCACCGACAGTGTGATAGGAGGGACGGCGTGCAGGAGCCGCCTCTGCGGTACGCCTATCAACTTGTACGGGCTTAACATCGGTTCCTTGCTTCAACTCGTCGGTGCCATGTAAAGCCACTGTATCGCCTTCTTTTATGTCACCAAAAATTTCCACCATATTGCCCATCATCTGACCGCGTTTTACTTTTACCCATTCGACTTTGTTGTCTTTATTGACACGACAGACAAATGTTTCTATCGTCGAAGTGGTCTCTACCGCTGTCAGCGGCACAAAGAAGGTTGAGTGCTGACGTTTTGTCGGCCAATAGACTTCGCAGAACATGCCCGGTAACACGCGATTGTCGTGATTCCAGTAGTTAAGCTCAACAGGCATCGTGCGCGTTTTTTGGTCCAGATAATTCCCCAGTCGCGCTACTTGCCCTGTGAACCTCTCGTCCGGATGTGTGGAGACCGTAAATTGGACTTTAGCACCAGGCACGACACCACTCGTGTCAATCTCGGGAACCGGTGTGACGATGCGCAGAAGGTTTAGCTGCTGAATGCGCACAATCGGCGGATACGCTCCCTTTCCCAGTGGACCAACAAAACTGCCAACGTGCATATTGCGTTCAGTAATATAGCCATTAAACGGTGCAGCGATCGTCAGGTAGTCAGAAATATCTTGATAATTTTTGGTCGCTTGGTTCTGCGATTTAACTGAATTCTTCAAGGATCTAACTTGGTTATCGGCCGCCCTAACATTTTCTTGCCAGGCTCGCAATTTTTCACGATCCGCGTCAACAATTTTTCCAAGAACGATTACTTCGTTGGCTGATACCACACCCGGGACCAGCGAAGCTTCCTTCGTCCTTGTGTAAGTGTCATTGTCGCCATCCAGCTTAGCGCTGACTTCCTGTACTTGAGCTTTGGCGCTGGACAGGCGCGACTCGGCCTCATGCAGTTGTCCCGTTACAGCTTCTGTTTTCGAAAAAGCTTCGTTGCGCTGCGCAAATAATTCCGGCGCAATGAGACCGACCATCAACTGACCTTTTTTCACTATTGAGCCACGGTCAACACCGATCCACTTGATGAATCCAGGAACCTTCGGATAAATTGCCACATCCTGATACGCCTCAATTTCCCCAGGCAGCTGATCGACCCGATCGAGAATCTTCGATTGCACAGTTACGACGGGTAGCTCTCGAACAGCGTCCACTTGGTCGCCAATTACCTCTTTGGTGGCATTCGAACAAGAAAACAGAGTCAATGAAAGACAAGCGGGCACCCCAAGGTTCCACAGAATGCGGCTGGCTCTCTTTGCTTTGGTCGATTCCAATGCGTTCAAATCCTTTCTCCTATTCACCGCGATCGTCGGGGTGTAATGATGGTGAGGTTAGCGATGTCTTTTGTTGAATCAAAGCAAACACTAGCGGCAGGATAGTTAGCGCAGCTATTGTGGAAGCCGTTAGTCCGCCGATAACAGCGCGTCCGAGCGGCGCGCTTTGTTGACCGCCACCACCGAGCGCCAAAGCCATAGGCACCATCCCTGCTATCATGGCAATCGACGTCATCAAGATCGGACGCAAACGCTCTTCCGCGCCTTTCACGGCGGCTTCGTCAGCCGGCAGTCCATCTAAACGATTGCGCTCAGCAAAAGAGACAAGCAAAATCGCATTGGAAACGCCAACGCCAATCGCCATGATCGCGCCCATGAATGATTCGACATTGAGAGTCGTATGTGTGGTCCACAACGCAAAAAGCACTCCGAAGATAATTGCCGGGGCCGTAGATAGGACAATGATCGCCAGCTTAGGCGATTGGAAATAAGAGGTGAGCATTAAGAAAATCACGCAGATAGCCAATCCCAAACCACCGAATAAATGGTTGAACGTATCTTTCAACACCGGCACTTGCGCACCTACTTTTGCTCGAACACCGCGCGGCGGTTTACCGGCCCGATCAAGCGCCGCCTCCACTTCCTGCCCGACATTACCCAAATCTTTTCCGGATATGTTGGCCGTCAAAGTTACCATGCGCATCATATTGTCGCGATCGTATTCAGCTACGCACTTTCCATATGTCACTTTGGCCACATCACCGATGAGCGGATGTTGACGATTCTCTGATCTCATCGCCGGAAATTGCTGAATATCTTCTATCGATCTAATTTGATCTTGCGGCACCTGCACTTGAACTTGGTATGAGACACCAGTCTTTCTATCCATCCAGAAATTCTCCAGAATATACCGGCTTGAGGAAGTTGCTGGTACCAGTGAATTGCCGATTTGCTGCGGGTTCAGATTAAACTGACCGGCCAATTCTCTATCGATATTAATATCCACGGTTGGATAATCTTGCGGTTGACCATACTGTAAATCGCGCAGATAGGGAATCTTCGCCATCTCTGCTTTTATCTTCTCGGCGTAGATTTTATTTTCCACCAGATCGGGACCTTTAACGATCACCGCAATCGGTGTTGGCGAGCCCAAATTCATAATTTGGCTAACCAAATCGCCTGGTTCGAATGAATAACCGACATCTGGCATGTCTTTGGCAAACCGCTTGCGCAGCTTATCTTTGAAAGTGGGCAAGTCTATGTTCGCTGCTTTTCGCAGCTTGAAATCCATTACCGCCTCATGCGGTCCGCTTGTCCAGAGAAAGACAGAACTAATTACAAACTGCACAGGCTGCTGCCCGGCATAGCCGAGGCTGGCTATCAGGTTGCCTGGACCGGCTTCCTGCTTAATAATCTCGATCGTTTGCAGCACTTTTTGCTCAGTCACCTCAACGCGCGTACCAGTAGCCGCCCTGATGCGAATCCGGAATTCATCGGCGTCTGCACTCGGAAACATCTCGCGCCCAATTTGAAAGAAGAGCAGCACACTCAAAAGACCAAATACAACCAGATAACAAGGAATAATGATGTGCCGCAACGGCATACCTGTTTTTACCAGTCCGGCGAATCTGGTTTGAAAACGGTGAAACGGTCCTTCGTTTTCCGCTTTCACCTGGGGCTTGACTAGCCAAACAGCCATCACTGGCACAAGCGTGCTCGACAACAAAAAGGACGAAATCATGGCGAAACCGACCGCTAAAGACAACGGCACAAAAAGTGCGCGCGTAATGCCGGTCATGAAAAAGGATGGCACAAATACAGCCAGAATGGACATCATCGCCAGGAATCGAGGCACCATAGTCTCCACTCCAGCAGCCAGAGTGGCACGAGTGATTGCTTCCCCTTTGGCAAGGTGAGTGTGGATGTTTTCAATATTCACCGTTGCTTCGTCGACGAGAATTCCGATTGCCAGAGCCAGTCCAGAAAGAGTTTGGATGTTGATGGTTTGCCCAGTCATCCACAAAGAAAGCGAGGCTCCCATTAGGGCGCATGGGATCGTCGTGACAACGATCAAAGTGCTGCGCAAATCTCGAAGAAAGAGAAGAATCATCAGGCCCGGCAGCATGGCGCCCAATGCGCCTTCCTGCAGCACGTCTGTAATCGAATCAGTCACTTTTTTCGATTGGTCAAACTCATAACTAAGTTTTACGTCTTGCGGCAAAATAGATTGCATCCTCGGCAATGCGGCGCGCAAGGCATTGACCACAGAGACTGTCGAGGCGTCAGCTCGTTTGATCACGGGAACATACACAGTTCGCTTGCCGTTATAAAGTGCGTATCCAGCCAGAATGTCACTCGAATCCGTGATCGTCGCCACGTCTCGCATGAAGACTGTAGGACCGGGTCCCATCTTAATTGGTAAGTAATCCAACTGTTGGATGTCGGGCAGGTCGGTATTGACTGGAGAGATACGCATATAATCGCCCGTGCGCACATTTCCTGCCGGTGTGATCATGTTGCCTGTAGCCAGGGCGTTGACGATCATATCTCCGGAAATATTGAACTGGCGTAGCTTCTGCGCATTGACATTGACAACAATAGTTCTGGCGTTCCCTCCCATCGGTGGCGGTGCCGATGCACCAGGGATGGTGCCCAGTTCAGGACGAACACGCACAAATGCCAAGTCCTGAATTTGGTCAATTGTTTTAGTTGGGCTAGACAAAACTAGTTGACCGACTGGAAGGCTGCCCGCATCAAAGCGCAAGACGAAAGGCTCCAACGTTCCCGGTGGCATCAGAGTTCGGGCTCGGTCGACCATTGCAACTGTGGTAGAAAGTGCCTCAGCCATGTTCGTGCCGGGATGGAAGTAGATTTGAATTAGAGAGATGTTTTGAATCGATTTCGACTCAATGTGATCGACGCCCGGAATGTAGAGAAAGTGAATTTCATACGTCGAGACAAGATAACCTTCCATCTGATCCGGTGCCATGCCGCCGTATCCCTGCACAACGTAGATTGAAGGAATGTTCAAATCGGGAAATATGTCCTGCTTCATGCTGGACAGCGCCATGACCGCAGCCAGCATCAAGCTAATGATGCCCACGACAATTGTGATTGGGCGACGCATAGAAGCGCCAATGAGCCACATCTATTTAGTGCCCTCCGCGCTTGCCACGAGAGCTATGAAGGGATTCAGATTACCTTGCGCATAAGCAGTGGCAAGAATGGATCGCCACACACGCACTTCCGCTATTGCATCTTCAACCTCTGCGCGCGCCAATATCCGCTCGGCTTCAGCAACTTCAACAATAGTCGAAAGTCCAACTCTGTACCGCTCCAACGCTTTGATTTCGTTTTCTTTGGCAGCTGTAATCAACACGGGAGTTTCGTCGGCGATGCGTCTGGCGCTATCCAATAAAATGCGAGCTCTGGCATCCTTTTGAGTGAGGATCTGAATAGCCAAATCATAATTGGCGCGTTGGGATTGCTCATTGTGAATGGCCATGCGCTTTTGAGCCTTTATCTTGAAATAGTCCAAAGCCGGAAAGCTAATGGAGAAACCCGCAACATAGTTAGCAACTTGAGGCACAACACCGTCGGCAACCGGGCTAGCAAGCGCGCTTCGAGCGCCACTGCCGCGCCCCCAAAATGCTGAATGAAACCAGATGTGAGGATACCAAGTTTTATCGAAGACTTGCACTTGTGCTCCTGCAGTTTTCACTTCTGCAGTGCGCAAGATGGCGAAAGGATGCGTGTCTAGATCGACAACTGGTGCAACGAACATTTTAGCGGGAC
>PLXC01000045.1 GCA_003151275.1 Candidatus Melainabacteria bacterium | reverse complement strand
GAGTCGGTAATGATCTTGTCCGGTGGTGGCGCTTTCGCCACTGGCTTCTTTGTTGAAGCCGAAGCAGTAGTAGAAGTAGGAGTAGATGGCGACGAACCAGAAGCAACGGGCTGCGTCGGTGGCGCCATCAATTCTTCAGTAGTTGGGGTCGGAGCCAATGTGGTGGCGGCCTCTTCACTTGCATATGATTTAGCTTTTGCTGGTTTTGCAGCTGTTGTAGTTTTGACGGCTGTTGTTTTGGAAGTCGACTCTTTCGTTGTATTCGTTTCTTTTGTTGTCGCTGCAACTTCTTTTGTCGAAGTCATTGCATCATCAGCTTTGGTTGGCCAGTTGATTTGACCGGACTTATTCATCGCCGGTTTCGCCGATTTAGCAAGAGTTCCTTTAGCTACTTTTGTGGACTTTGACGTCGTCGATGTCTTTGCAGTAGTAGAAAATCCAGGTGTTGTTAGATCTTGCTCAGGTTCAGTAGAAGCCGCACCACCCGCCAAGGAACCGCCTAATGGCTCGTTTTGCATAACCTCAGAGTGGGCGTGTCCGTCAGCAATAATTTTTTGACTGGCGATTTCAAAAATCAAAACATCGGAATCAATTTTGTTTGCTCCCTGGATTAAGTGTGGATGTCCGGTGAAAACAGCTTTTTGCGGACTGCCGGCTGCATCTCGGTAGAGCGTGGCCATTGGTCCAACAACGACGCTGTCTTTGAATGTAACTCGAACGCGCCCCTTCGCAATAACGTGGCCTTCGCCAAATTCTTGCTCGTCAGCCTGGATGTCAATAGGTCCGCCATTAGCTGCCATCTGGGCTAACGCTGGCGTAATTGGTTGCACGAATAAAGCAAACAAAGCGATTTTGGCAATCATTTTGCGCTTTTCTTGCGAGCTTTTTCTGTTCACGACCAACGGAAACCTGCCTTCTACATGTGACCTAAGAAAGAATGCGTTTTGCCCACGATTTTAAGATTTTCCATCTGGGCACCCTTGTCTAACGTGCCACTGGCATTGTCGCCAGTCACCTTGGCTACCCCAGGCCACAAGATGTTAACACCACCTGTCGCCCTAAACTGATTGTTTTTGTTTAATTCCACTTTACTGGCTTCCAGTCTTGATTTGCCTTCTTCGCCTTCACAAATTACATGGGTCTTATCATCGGACGTAAGCTTGACTAGGCGGGTGCTTTCATTGGCTAATCCAGTCGGTGCAGAGAAACGCATTTTCAATTTCTTGCCGTCAAAATACTCGACACGAACTTCACTCAGTGCAACATCTTTTGTGACAGCCTGCAGAATGCCCTCTTTGGCCGTTAAGTGCCATTTCACTTGATTGGAATCATCCACTTCTTTCAATTGATAGTTAGTCACTGTAGTGGCTGTGGCGTCGGGATTTTTGCTTTTTTCGTCTTTGAAATTTTGCACTTCAACATCAGCCATCTTTTGAGCAGAAGTCCAGAAATAGACGAGAACGGCTGGGATCGCCAGGGCAATGACCCATCTTAAAACAGCGCGAATTTTGTCTCGCATCTATTGCATATCCAATAAATAGCCTAATGGTGCCGCTTTCGGAAGCACAGACATTAGTTTCCCACAGCTCGTAGTGCAATTGCTCTTGAAATATTATTCAAACATTCTTTGAGGTTTCCTTGCTTGAGATATCCTTCTCCGAGAAAGAAGTAGGGTGCTGGATTCTGCGGACTTTGTTTCTGACAGGCGCGCCAGACCACCATTGAATCTTCAAGATTGCCAGTGTATTCAGCGGCCAGGTGAGCGCGGTAAACGCGGGCCCAGATATCATCTGGAGTTCTGACCAACAAATCATCTAGATTTTTCAAGGCGGCTTCGTAGTATTGCTTAACTTGAGGCACCACAGATGGTGAAGACAATTCAAGCGCACCCTGTATATGCGGAAGTTGGGCTGCAGGCAGAGAGCCCGGCGCGTTAGCAACTTTGTTGGACAGTTGCGGTGACAGCAAAGTCAGTACTTGTCCGGCCGCAGCATTGTTCATCCAATTCTGAGGCACCTTGACGGCAGCGGCTTGGGGACCTGGTATGGGGCTGTTATCAGAAACAGCAGGCACTTTCGGATTGGCAGGATTCTTCTTCGCCAATAGATACGCCTTCATGTAATAAGCCCAGGCCAAGCCATACCTGACCCGATTATCATCGGGATAAGACTTGAGCATTTCTTCATAACTGGCAATCATTTTGTCGAAGTAGGCAGCCCCACCATTGGCTTCAGCCAGACGTCGAGCCCGGCGCACTTCTTTGAGGGCTTCTTCGACTTTGCTCGTGCGGGTCATCGCCACTGCAAGAATAAAACTGGCTTCGGCACTGTCTGGAAAAGCGAGAACCTGCTGACGTGCCAGTTCTACGTTATCAGTCGGCACCAAATCTTCGGCCGCCATGTTCAAGGTTAGAGGCTGACCTGGTTTTAACAAAACCTTCTCGGTCGGTGCTACTAATGGCGAAATCACAGCCGATGGTGAGGCAGCGGCTGGAACCACCGACGGTGCGACATCAGCCTTTGGAGCGGTCGAAGCCGCTGCGTCAGCCAAAGGTTTTTGTTCCTCTGCCAGCGTCGCCAGTGTCGAACCACTAAAAATTGAGAGTGCACAAGACAAAATTGTTGCTTGGTGCAATCGTGATACCAAACTTTGCTTATTCATAACGATTATTCAAATCCCATTAGATGTCTGTAATGTGCGCCTAGTGTCGCAGTTTATCCGCGCTGTAGCGGCGACGCTGAGAGGAGTAAATACAGACTGAACGATCTCTCAACAACCGCTTGATCATAACAGACGACGATAGGTTGCCAATGGAAGCCGCCGCTGGATGAAATAAATTTGGACTGACAAATCTCTAAGAAGATGATTTCGCGGTCATTCGGCCGTTAAGAATTATTGGCAAAACTTCATCGAGCCCTTTGACGATGTGTTTGGGCAGCGAAGTTGCAAGAATCTCGGTGGTATGAATTCCTGTGGTCACTCCGATTGCGTCAACATTGGCTCCACGCGCCATGTCTAGATCGTAAGTGCTATCGCCTATCACAACTGCATCTTCTGCAGTCATATCCATACGTTCCAAGGTCAGGTGCACAGACTCAGGATGCGGCTTGTGATTGACCACGTCCTGCGCACCGACGATCAAACTGAAGTAATGACTAAGTTCGTAATGGTCTAACACCGTTTCAATCAGATGACGCCGCTTTGAAGAAGCGATTGTGATTTTAATATCAGATGCTTTCAGTGTTTCAAGCATCGTGATCAAATGAGGAAATAACGGACAAAGCTCGATCGTTTTGCCATCATAAATCTCGCGATAACGAGTTGCTACTTCTAACCAATACTCCTCGGTGTGGTCAGGAAAAATGATTTCCATCTGACGCATCAGTGGTACGCCGATCAGCATCTGCCATTCTTTGAAGATATCATCGCTGAGCTTGTACTCTTCAACACAATCCCTCATGACATCGATGATGCCGGGAGCAGAATCGACAAGCGTGCCATCAAAATCGAAGATCGCCAGTTTGTACAAATTTAGACGCTCACCTTGCCATTAGACTCAATAAGCGTGAAAAATCGTTCAAACAAATAATTGGAATCGTGCGGTCCCGGATTGGCCTCAGGGTGATATTGCACACAAAACACAGGCAGTGTTTTATGGCGGAAACCCTCGACGCTGTTGTCATTTAAATTGATGTGCGTCAGTTCCAGGTCAGCAGGCAGGGAGCTTGCATCAACTGCAAAGCCATGATTTTGACAAGTGATTTCAATTTTGCCGGTGAGCAAATCTTTGACCGGCTGGTTGCCGCCCCGATGCCCAAACTTGAGTTTATAAGTAGATGCGCCCAGGGCCAATGAAAGTAATTGATGGCCAAGACAGATGCCGAAAATCGGCAATTGAGCGGCGAGCAGTTTTTTCAATTGAGCAATGATTTCTTTGCAGGCAGCCGGATCGCCAGGTCCGTTGGATAAGAATATGGCATCCGGTCTGTCATTCAATATCTCGTCAGCGCTTGTGTCTGCCGGATAAACAATGAGCGAAAGATCCCGCTGAGCAAGTTGACGCAAAATATTGCTCTTAATCCCAAAGTCCATCACTGCAACGGTGTAACGCCCATTGCCCATATGATATTTTTCTTTGGCAGTCACTTCTTTAGTGAAGTCTGCACCAGTCATTTGCGGCGATTGCTGGGCAATCCTCACCAATTCAGCTTCGTCTAATATCTCCGTAGAGAGCGCACAGCGCATGGCGCCCTCATCTCTGATCCGTCGTGTGATCGCACGAGTGTCAACACCAGTAATACCGATGATGTTTTGCTTTGCCATAAAGTCAGACAAAGACTCGGTGCCCCGCCACGAACTATAGCGGCGACTCAAGTGACGAACTACCAGCCCGCGAGCATATATCTTGCGTGACTGCGACTCAATATCTTCTTCATTGGTACCGTAGTTGCCGATCTCGGGATAAGTCAAAGTGACAACTTGTCCGGCATAACTGGCATCGGTCAGGATTTCTTGATAACCAATCAGGCTTGTGTTGAACACGAGTTCGCCGGTCGAAGTGCCCTCGGCTCCAAAAGCGTGTCCCTTAAAACATTTGCCGTCTTCCAAGGCGAGTAGGCAAGGCTTGTTCGCCGGCAGCAATCTATCTTCTTTATCGTGTGAGCCGTTCGCTGTGCTCAAGTCATCTTCCTCTTGTAAAACCTATCTTACCGAAAAACTGTCTGAATTTAGTATTTCTGCCAGTTTACAAAAGACATTTGCAAATATTCGCGACATGAGCGCAGAATCTTTGCCGCTTCCAAGTGATTGGAGACTTTTAACTATAGCCTTGAGGAACTCGAAGACACCCGTGCAGAGCACCTCTCCATCGTTAACCAATCTTTGCCGAGGCAATCGCACGTTACTTTATTTATTTGCTAACTATTTGATTTAGCAATCAGACCTTTTGACCTCGGTAGAATTGAGNNCGCGCAATTACCCGGGGTAACCACTACACATGAACGCTGGTATGCAAATCTACACTGACGCCATAAGAATGTTATGGCCAGAGATTTTCGTTGTCATTGCGATATTAATCACATCGGTCTGGAACTTATTTTTACCGAAGTCGAAGGAATGGACACCAGTCTGGGCCATGATGGGGTTAGGCGCCGCCTTCACAACTCTGTTCATTCAATTCTTTGAGAAACCCACGGTCCTATTCAACGGACTCTTTACTATTGACAAACTGACCATCACTTTTGGACTTATCGTCGCTTTAGTCGGTGTGATTGTTGTGCTCATGACTATGGGTTACGAACATCACCTCGGGCGAAATCGAGGCGAATTTTATTCCATCCTTCTCACTGCAATTCTTGCTGTGATGTTGCTGGCCGGTGCCACTGACCTAATCATGCTGTTTGTCGGACTGGAAACATTGAGCATTTGCTGCGTGCTGCTGGCTGGATTCAACAAGTTTGATGTCAAAAGTAGTGAGGCCTCACTCAAATACTTGTTATCAACAGCGGCCACAACAGCGACTCTGCTATACGGTCTCTCCTTTGTATACGGGCTCACTGACGCCACGTCTTACTCTGTCATCGCTGAAAAGATGGCGCTAATGGCGGTGCCACCAACATCATTGATCCGCATCTTTATCCTCGTTCTGCTTCTCAGTGCGATCGGCTTCAAATTGTCGACAGTTCCCTTCCATATGTGGACGCCTGACGTCTACGAAGGGGCTCCCACTCCGGTTACGGCCTTCCTTTCTATAGGTTCTAAAGCAGGCGGATTCGTGATTGCCCTGCGACTGCTTTTCATGGTCTTCGGCAAATCCGCTCCTGATTGGACAATGATCATCACTGTTCTGGCCATCTTATCGATGATCATGGGTAACTTGATCGCCCTTTCCCAGACCTCATTCAAGAGGATGTTGGCATATTCCTCAATTGCGCATGTCGGCTATATTTTGATTGGAATGGTATCGGGAACTCAGCAAGGTCTGGCAGCCATGATGTTTTACATCATTGTTTACGGCTTCATGAATCTCGGTGCCTTTGCCGGTGCAATCTTATTCAGCAATGAAACCGGCAGTGACAACATCGATGATTTCGCGGGATTGATGCGCAAACGTCCATATCTCGCCCTGCTCATGAGTGTATGCCTGTTAAATCTTGCCGGTCTGCCAATTCCGCCTGCCGGATTCTTTGCAAAGTTGTTCATCTTCGGAGCTGGAATCCAAATGCCGCTCACAATCGGCGGTTTGCCAATTGGCTGGCTGCTAGTCGGCGTAGCCTTGGTAACATCAATTCCAGCTGTCTATTACTACACTCGCGTAGTAATTAAGATGGTTGTTGCCGAACCATCACCAAAAGTGTTGGCTATGGGCGAGCAACGTCCATTCTTTGACAGCCCACAATCCATGGTCTTTCTGGCGCTATGGCTTTGTGTCGGCATGATCTTCCTAACAGGCACAGTTGTTGTTGACCCGGTAATGCGAATCTCACGAGACGCCGTAGCACCACTTCTAGCCACTCCTGACAACAAGCTAAGTCCTTTGGGAATGATTCCGGACACAGTCCACTGACGTTGAGCAGATGACCTCATCAAGCGGTCCAAATTCGCAAGCTGCTCGGCTGCTGCTTGGATGCGTATCAAAACATCGGTCAGCTGCCCTTGTTCTATGCCTGCTACTTTTGCTTTTCCTGAGCGGATATTATGCACTGCTGCTCACTGGTCAGCGAACATTCTTTATAGCCGATCATTGTTATTACTTCGAACCATTCACCAACTTTATCGGCAGTGCTCTGGCGGCCGGGCGTTTGCCACTTTGGAATCCTTATTTGTACTGCGGCATGCCTCAATCTGCTGTGCCTTCACCCGGCATGTTTTACCCGCCCAATCTTCTCTTTGCTTATATGGGCTACAGTCAGGCACTGTCGACAATTTTACTTTTCAGCCAAATCGTAGCCGGGCTGGGTGGCTTTTTGCTCGTCGTCAGCTTTGGCTGGGGCATCACCGCCGCCACTGTGTGTGGTATCACCATGGCTTTCTGCGGTTATATGTTTTCGCTCTCCAGCAACTATACGTTAGTAGCAGGAGTGGCCTGGTTTCCGCTCATGCTATGGTCATATCGCCGCATCCGAATCGATCTGGAACACAGCCGTCCATATTTTGCCTCCGCAATTGCAATAATTGCCACGTTCATGAACATCGCTGCCGGCAGACCGGAGGTGTTTGTACCCGCATGCCTGCTCAATCTACTAGCGATTTTCTGGGATGCTCACAACCGCAGAAAAGAGGGCACAATGATCGTCAGGCAACTATGCTGGCAGTTCGCGGCTCTAGTTTCGGCGATTTTGTTAACAATGCCGATCGTGCTGCCAGTGATCGAATGGGTGCTGCAATCGCCGCGTGCTAATGGTCTGAACTTGAGTCAGACACTAATGTGGAGCGCCAATTGGTACGACCTGTGCACGATGTTTTTCGCCTATCCATTTGGAGATTTGCAAATCCTGGGCGCTCATCACCTCAACCTTGTCGCCACTCGTCCTGTTTTTTTTCAATATGTGCCTTCGTCTTATATCGGACCGATCGTTTTGACGGCAGCTGTCTGGGGACTCTGCGATCGCCAGTGGCAGTGGCGAAAACCACTGGTCATCTATGCTGTTTCTCTGCTGGTTCTTTGTCTTGGCGAATACACCCCGATGACTCCTGGACTGATGCAAGCGATTCCGGCGTTAACGATATTCCGCTTTCCAATCAAATGGATTGTCTTTTTCATTTTTGCATTCGTGTTAGCAGCTGCGCGTGGAGCTTCTTTGCTGCCTCGCAACAAAATAAATCAGACAGCTCGCATCGCATCTTTGGTGATTTGGTGCCTTGCCCTTGCTGCAGCCTTGTTTTTCTTGACACTGTCCATTACCAATACTTCTTTGCAGTGGACTAAGCCACCATTACCAGTTGAGGCTGAACTATGGCTTGGGCAGGCATTTTTGATTGGCGCTGTCTTAGGATTTATCACCTGCGCACTTGAATGGTTTCGAAGCAAGGAAAAAATTACGGCTATACAATCTGCGTTGATTTTGACGATTGGCATTGCCTTAAATCTGTTCATTCCGGCGTGCAAATTTCAGCAAATAACCACTACAACTAACTTCTTCAGCAAAAACTCATTCATGTTGGATTATATGCAGGCTGCCAATAAAGATTTGCTTGCGAAAAATCCCAACGTGCAAACCGGTGACGGACGCTTCCTGTCTCTCTATTTCGATCCATTCTGGACACCGCCAGATTATCGCAGCAAGTTCGATCAACGCTGGACGCCAGCATTTTTTGACTACGCCCGCAATTTGCTTTTGCCTAATACAAACTTGGACAAACAAGTTCGCGAGACCTTCGGCTACGAAGCCGCGGAAACTGGACCCTATCGAAAGTTGTTTTTCGACATTTTGCATCGGTGTTCAGTTTGCTTACCCGGAACTCGTGCCACAGACCGGAAATCAGACACCCAGCACTTTTCAGACATCCCGCTCCTGCGTCTCTGCCAGTGCACTGCAACGAGTTGGGTTGGCACACAAGCTTGGAAAGGACCAACGCCTGTACCGAAGTTAGATGACCGTTACTTCAATCTAGTTAAAGAAGATAAAGCGAGAAACGTCCGTCTCTATCACGTCAAATACCAAATGCCGCACGCTTATTTAACACGATATTGGAAGTGGTGCGACAAGCAGGAATTTATTATCGACCAAATACGTCAGGCAGACCTGTCTAAATTCAACCCAGCTGCAATCACGCTTGTAGAGAGAGATACGACCTCCGGAATATCAGACTACAAAGGAACTGATCGGGATTTCGGTCCCATAATAATCAAAGCTCCGCGAGAAGGACCAGTCATTCCTGAGGCAGTAGAGCACAGCCTACTTGGCGATCGAGATCCTTTAATTGAAGCGTTTCCCGTCACAGTCCTGACCGACGAGCCGGAACACATATCACTATCTGTCAAATCGGATCGAGCCTGTTTTCTTGTCCTGACGGATCATTTTTATCCAGGATGGCAAGCCTCCATAGACGGTGCCAAGCGTTTTTGCTACCGGGTCAACGCGGAGCAAAGAGCTGTATTCGTGCCAGCCGGATCTCACCTGATCGAATTCAATTATTTTCCAGAAAGCTTGCAACTCGGATTTAAGTTAGCGATTCCAGGCGTAATATTTTTGCTCCTGATGATTGCAGCTGGTCTGCGCAAATATGTCTGGAACTTTTTTAAAATGATCGCAGGGCAGCAATGAACGCCTGGAATGTTAGACTAAATGTCTGCGCACAGCGCAAAGGTGAGCCCTCGTAGTTCAGCTGGATAGAACACCGCCGTCCTAAGGCGGGTGTCGGGGGTTCGAATCCCTCCGAGGGTACTTATTAACACTAGGTCTTGGGCTATAAGCCCAATCGACTTCAAAGGTGTAAGTGCAAGGTAAGTGCAGCAGTGACAGAATATTAGTGCCAAATACAGGGTATTGACCGCCTGGTTCTCTTCTCACTGCATTACAAGCTATATATTGATGACAAAATGGCAGGAAGATCTCCTGCCAACCGAAGCGGAAGGCAACGAATTACAGGCGTGAATTACAAAATCTGATGATTTGGAGTCAGACGCTAGCAGGTTTCATAATGTCGTTCTTGCCTGCTTCGTTCGGTTGAGCTGGTCAAAAAAGATGTTACGACTTACGACTCAACCTTTCACGCAATAATTATCTGATTTGAGTTCGAATCTCTCCAGGCACGCCATCTTAAAACATGATCAATCGGCCGTCTTCGAGGATGTGCCGATTTTTTATTGGGGTGGTTTGAAATTGCTATTGGCCCCTGATTGGCCCCTACTACAGAAATTTCCGCGAACCTAGATTAAGCTCGATAAAACCACAAGTTGAACATTGCGTCTGAACACGATCATGCTTCTGCTGGCACCAGGTGTGGTGTCCGCCAAACAAACCGATGTGGCTTCGGCAGGTCAGATGGTCACACTGAAGCATGGGTACTAACCGTGCTTCTGGATCAAGCGCTCCCACGACAGCCTGCAAAATGTAGTAGAGACTTCGGAACGGACTGCTACATTCTGGGGATGTAAATCTGCTCTTTCAGGGGCGTCAATGACGCCCCCTGATTTTTACTGTTCTGCTAAGCTATATTTCAGCTAACTCTGAGACATTAATGTGCGTACCAAACTTTTGCTGACTGTGGCACTCGCTATCCTGCTATGCATCAAACCAGCCGCCAGTGAACACTTAGACCCGCGTGCGAATTGGGATGATCATCCATACCATTACACTGCTGGTAATAACAGAAAGGGAGATCCTGAGGGATGGCACGCACTTTCGGAGTGGTTTGTAACTTACAAAGACAACATTCTCAAGAATTGTGCGCTAAAGGAAAAGGAACTTGAACATAAGAGGGTGGCCTGGAGCTTTATGATTTCAGATCACGGCGAACCAAATGATTTTAAACTCGAAGAGTCGGGCGGTTCTATCCTAGACAATAAAATCCGTGCAATCATCGAGAGTTCCCCGCCACGACAAATTAGTGTGCCTCCGATTCGCTTACCACTACACAAACGGATACTTGTTAAATTTTCCGAGCAGCCATTCTGTTGGGTGGGTCTACAGCAGCCCTTTCCGCACCTTCCTACCAATCCTTATTAAGTTGCAACTAATATTTTGTTGCGTCTAAAAAAATTGCCCATTTAGCACCATATGCGGTGCCTTTGCTCGCGAGATCAGATAAAATAGACGGCAGACAAACCATGCCTGCTGCCCACTACAGTTTCTCAAGAAGAGAAACGAATGCCTTCGCTAATAGCAATTAGATCGCGCAATGTCAGATTTGCTGTGTTCAAACAACGCCTGCGGGCAAACACCAAATCAAAAATCTATGTCCCATTTGATGGGCAACAAACATTCAGCCTCCTTCGGCATGGGCTTCGCGCACGCGGCTCTGTCGAATCCATCCTTGGACGATCTTTCCGGCTGTTGCTCAAGATTCCGATTCTGGGTCGTTTAAGCTGAATCGGTAATTTTCACTCGATTGTATAGAGAATTTTCTTGGACTCAAAACTTCCCGCATAGACCGGTACCAAGAACTTGATGTGTGAATTATCTATTACCTCCACATACGGTGCAGTAGAAGAAGGAGCAGATATTTGCTTTTTCCAGTAAATGCCAGGGCAAAGAGTCTGAACTTGTTCGATTCCAAAAGAGTCACTGTCACCGGCTCCGACAGCATCTAGCGAATAAGTCACGATGACATGACCACCGACATTGTAGGTGTTCATTACGCTTCGTGAAACATCCCGGCCCAAAGTCGCCGACTGCAACAGCCTAAAAATGTTAAGGCAACCGCATGTGCTACTAAGAATAACCACGGGAACCAGCACAATGGTAAAAACAGTTTTGCTTTTCCCTGTCAAAGCACGGCGCATCACACACAGAAATAACAGAGGTAGCCACCAGCCAATTTGATAGGTCAAAAGTTCTGATCCGAATACCAGATGCTGATGGGAACAAAAAATAAGTAAATACAATAGTATTCCGACTATTGTAAGTAGAATATCTCGGTATTTACCAATAAATTCAGATTTCATAAAAGAATATTCTTCCCACTAAGCTCAAGGGCATATCGAGGTAGTTTTCCTTTCGACACTTATGTTCATCCCAAGCCTCAGGCTTGTATCCATAAGGGTCGTGGTGCCACTGCTTTGAACATGTAGTGACTATATTACATTCGACCAAGGCGTTGGATACGCTTCAGAATGGCTATCGATCCAGGCATCAATGTCATCTCTGGTGATTGATAGTTTTGTCATCGGCTCTTTGTATATTTCCCAACCATCATTCACGCTCGGGTTAATTGGATAGTCTTGCCATCGTAGATTTGGCGTTACTCGTGGATAACCCGGAAATCGAAAAAGACGATAATTTGCCCCAATAAGCTGGTCACTTGCGCGCCACCATGCGTAAAAACAATTCGCTATCGTTTGTACCCATGCTTCTCTTTCGCTCTGTCCTTCTGTGAGCCGCATCTTGTCGAGCCGCTCTCGCTCATATCCGGCTTCTTCAAATCCTAGATATAATTCTTCTGGTGGACTAAATGACGGATCTAGCACCCTTTGCCAGCCTCCAAACTTTTCAGCTAGTTTGATAACGTCAGGATCGCCTTTTGGAAAAATGGAGTATGGCATACGTGGAAACCATCCTTGTCGGAACCGAGTGTCACTATGAAACTAACTGTTTATCCTCGTCTGCGATTGTCGTAGGCAAAGGAAGAGCAATTCCCGTATCGTCGTTTCTTGTCCAAGCCCTTCAACTTGATTTTGTCATCATGGATCTGCTCTGCCTATTTGAGGTTTGAATCAAGATGAGCGCTAAAAGCTGCTTGCTCAATTTTGCCGGTCGCTGCGCGGAGTGCCGGCCAGAACAGACTCGAATTTGACTGAGAACTGTCCTGCTCCTTACAGCCTAGCAACAATCTAATGATAGGTTAGAGATGTCGCAATAGTCCTCTTTATTAGGTTTGAAGTAGTGAGCTGTTCAAAGACATTTCTTTTTTTGGTTTTAATCGCATCTTTGGCTGGCTGTTCTCAGCGAACGACGAAGACTGCTAGCACTGAACCGAGCGAAACTTATTGGCTCGGTTCCAACCTTTCCGTAGAGATCAACGAATCTTCGGAGAATCCGCATTTGTCATTCTTGAAAGGGTACAAGGAAATTTATCGGGAACCGATCGCTCTGAATGAGAGAGTCTCAGTCGTGTTTCCCGAGTCTTCTAGGTTTTTACTTGAAGACGAAAATACCGATCAGCCAAAAAATCTAGTCCCTTCACCTGGGCGCGGTGCCGCCTTGGACAGAATTCAAGCTGTAAAGACGCCATTAGTAAAACTGACTGACGATGCCTTTTCGGAAGTAATTATCAAACACCAAAATGAAAAAGGATTTTCTTATTCGATCTTCAAAGTGGCAGACAACTTTCCACAGTTGGGCACACTAAGAACTAACTCTGACATAGTCTTACAAACCTTCGATTCCGAAGTATTTAGCAAGATAGTTGTTACTGATTGCTTGCCAGATTTCGGGATCCAAGCCGTAGCACCTCAGATAATTTTTCACTACGACGATGGCGGGTTCCGTTTCGACACTGAGCTTATGGCCAAATACTTACCAACCAACTCAGAACGGATAGATTGGCAGAAAAATCTAGCAACTCAATTGAAAACCAGTAAAGACATTCCAGTTGAACTTGCCGATGAAATATTTGACTATTATTACTGCGGACAAGCTAAACAAGCGCGCGCGTTTTTGGATAGTTGTTGGCCGGCTAAACGTCCTGGAAAAGATGCTTACTGGAAGTTTATAGTGGATGAGATCAAAAAGAGTCCGTATCATGACGAAATTGATTCTGTTAACCGAAGAACAGAGTCAATTTAAGTTTTCGGACTGCTGCCCGCACCACATGCGGTACTGCCTGAAGAGCGGCGTCCAGGGTCCCGGTGTCAATCGCTGCCGAAGGCACCCGTAGGGTTGGGTGATTGACGCAGGGTGGGCGCTGCTTTGTGCCAGGCAGTGGGGAGGGCAGCCATTGTTTATTCAGGGCTACATCTACTCAGGATGGCAGCGCATCGCAGACTACGACGGTGTTGAAAACACAGTGCAAAACCACTATGTACATGGCACCGACATGGACGAGCAGCTCGTCCATGTAAGCAGGGCCAGCGTGCTCACCTCTCTGCATGCAGATAGGTGAGGTTCAATCATCAGATGCTTAGTCCCACAGTTTCTCCGCACCGTTACGAACAGCAGTAATTCAATCGGTGAGTGATAATAATAGAGAGAGAGCAGAGGAAGCATCAATGTTTATGGAGAGTAATGATCCGAAAGAAGGATGATTTGGCCTGGTTTGGTAGTCAAAAAGGCTTGTTGATTGCAGGCGTTCTTATTTTGACTCAGCTAATGAGTTCAACCTCGACAAGCGCACAGTCAGAGAGCATTGGCGCTGCTGATGAGCTTGTCAAAACTGGCGCATACCGTGAAGCGGAGTCAATGTATCGTACTCTACTGAAATTAGACAAAACTGGTGATTGCTATGGGGGTCTTGCAATAAGTCTTACAATGCAAGACAAGCTCGCAGAAGCAGATGTCCTGTTAAAGCAAGCTCAAGAAAACCACCTCCTGGATAATGTCAACGTCCTTGCGGCCGGAGGGTGCCTTTCTTACGCACATGCAAATAAGTCCCCGAGATTCCGTGAATATTCTCTGTTTCTAGCCTCGTCCTCAGCGCTCTGCAAGCGTGCACTCGCAATTGATTCAGGCAACAGAATCGCATTGCAGACGCTAGAATTGGCGGAGACTCGCTCTCGCCATCTGGACTCGGCCGAACGGTTCGAGCATAGTGGCAGGCTTGACTTGGCGGAGGCCGAGTATCGAACCCTCTTAGAGAAACGGAAGGACGATACAAATGCGATGCTCGGACTGACCAACATCTATAACGCCAAAGTTGCCCACGGTGAGGAAATTCCTGAATACATTTTAGAATTAATGAAAGACTGGACAAAACAGCACCCGACTCCGACTCCGATTCAACTTTGAACCCCTTTGAATGAACAAAGTCTCCGATTTATGCTGATTTGTTCACTGGAGCCAAACCGGCTAAAAATAGGAAGTCCGTCAGACCCAGACACGTGATCGACAGCTTCGATTAACGGCGAGCTTACCAAGTTTCCCCAATAACTCCTGCTTGTGTCAGACTGGAGGCATGAGCAAAAAGAACATGAAAACCAGGCGCCTCTTGTTTGCGATATTTTTAGCGGTTTCCACCAGCGCGTCAGTTCACATCGCTCAAGCTGACGAAAATATCAAGGTTCGAAGCAATCAGCCAATAAAACCAACTTGGTTCCCTCTTATCCAAAGAGCCGAGCAAAAAGAGACCACTCCATCTTGGTTGACAAAGAATTCCGTCTCTGACTATCTCCAGAGAAAGGCAGTCGCCGAACAAGAGAAAGCGTCTCGGCGAGCGCTCCAGCAACCGCGATTACCCCCGGATATCATCGAGGGGCAAAAAACCGATCCGGCCAAGCTAGGTAAGCGGCAGATCTATGGTGGTCGCAAGGCAGTCGACGATTTCGTTCAAGGAAAATCAGAGAGTCTTTCTGGATATAACAAGGCAACACTACTGCGGAGGTGAGATCACCGCCTGTGGTGTACCCCCAAAGTAGGTAATTCATGGAGTGAATTCTGAAAGTGGCGCCCGGTGCCAGTTTCGGGGTTCACGGAATGAAACATCTAATCAACCTTATGAGACGCTTGAAAAAAAAATGAAGGACCGTGAAAAGCCCCAAATCCAAATAAACTATTGGCTCGTGCCAGTCATTGGCATTTTAGTTTTTCTTGCTTCGGGAGCCGGTTTTGCGATATTCATGACTCATTTGGCAAACGCATATGGATTATTTCAAGGTGATTATTTCCGTTTTGGTCACTTTCAACTTTTCCTTCAAGGCGGAGGCGGAGGACTATTAGCGATTGCTTTAGTTGCAATATCTGGAACATTGGCAGCTATTACGACCACGACAGCTCTTAGTTGGGGACCTAAAGCGTTCTCGATTCTAAATAAGAATCGGGATGAAACATAACGACTATAGGACAGTCACGAAGAATGGATGTACCTAATTTCTCTAAATCGCAGCACTTAAATGACCAGATACACATTTGGTTAAATCGAGCTGCCTTGGCTTACAAACAAGGCAACCAGAAGCTGTCAAAAGAAGCCTTGGACAAGAGATGGTATTTTCAAAAACAGCTCGCTGATTTGGAAAATTCGAAACCTCCTGAACAACCGGCAGAGGCCAAAGTGTTTTTTCGCGATTGGGACTCTAACAGGATAAGCGAGGCTGCTACACAAGCAGTTATACAGGGCAAAAAAGCTTGGGAGGCAATACGCAATAACCCTGAATAGAGCGAGTCCCATCACCAAGACGGTTGCTCGTTATTTCTTTTCCTTAGTTGCGTAGATAAGGCCGGCAAACAGTAAAAACATACTAGAAAACAGCACGATACTATTACGCTGGGCTTCATCCCAGTGGGATGATGGAACATGTACATCAATCAACGGCCCAACTATCGTTAAAAGCAAAAGGCACGCAACAACTAGACAAATAAATTTCAAAACCTGGTGAATGTCAGATTTTTTCATAGCAAGGGTCTCAATGCGTCAAAAATTCGAACCATGACTGTAGTACAGCAGTGCCAAAGATGTCAGGCAAACAAAAGAACCTTATAGGACGCAACTACTGAATGACCACGAGTAATAAAGTCTCGATTATCGTAGAGACAGCAGAGTGTTATGACCTGCAGGCAATTGCTGAACAGATGCCTGTTTGGGCACCAGATTTACCCCACTATACAAAAATAGCCGCACGCATTTGGAAAGCCAATGCACCCCTGACACTGTTTAAACTAGGAGTTTCGTTAACTCCGGAACAGGAATTTTTGGGTCTACTCTCAACAGTAGACCTTCATCATGGAGAATATAGCTCAAAAGATCCGTGGTGCGTTCTGGAAGTCTTTGGAGTAGCTGTGACCGAACAAATATCTGCGTCGTTGAAAGAATATGGCGTTAACACCATTACGCCAACCACACAGGGTTTCCGCGCATCGCGAGCTGCAGCAAAACCGCAAAACGATACATAACGTCGATGTGCGGACCGAACGCGCTTTGCGCGCGTTAAGTCGCGAATAAGCGACTTATGCCGGTGCGACCTCGCACCGATTCTCCTTATATTTATTGATATGTGAGTGATCAAAACTTGGTGTCCAACCGAAATAGCGATCAAGTCCACCAGCGCGAACATCAATCACTCAATCTAATCATGCAACAGCAGGTACAACAAATCCTTCAGGAGCAAATCAAAGAAAGCTTTTATGAAAGTCACCAACAGATCGAGGGAGTCGATCGGAAGCCGTTCTAAAGAATGAAAACAAAGAGAAGGAACGAGAGGATCCCGGACGCGAACACAGTCGCTAGAGCGCCTGCAAGCAGAGCGTCACAAATCAGGCTGAACATGATTGTTAGGTCGTCGCTTTTAAAAGAACGTCCATATTGCCACAGCAAAGAGAGTTCTGAATAATTCAATTCCAAGAGACTTTTGAATGCTCGTCAAGCTTTCTTCACTCATCGAGCTCGACTGGCGCCCTTCCGCAATCGCTAACATTGACACGCTTTGCTCATTGGCTCCCTGCAAATTTCGCCTGAGCAAATTTAAAGTCACGAGTTCATTCAGCAATTCAAATTGCGCGTGTGAGTTGGTAGCGCGTTGATAAGTTTGTTGCATGCGAGTTGTTAATGTTTTTAAAACCAGCGCTTTTACCAGCGAGCCACCGAAACGTGAACCAAATAGCGCCAGAAGCACAATCGCAGTCAGTGCCCAGAGTGGGGATTCCGGCATACTTCGACGCTTTTCCAACCCTCTCTTAAAAAGTTTAGCCTGCTCATCGTCGCCATCGCGTTTCGAATAATATGGAAGAAGCATTGGTGTGCTGACAAATGGTTCTTCGTCAAGTTGCGGCACTAAACGAGCTGCTTGGGCGATGGTTCGTTTGAATTCTGGTTTGTTGAATCCGTCCTGAAATATAGCTATTTGAGTAAGCGCATCAACGCATTTTGTGATGGCGTGATTGTGCTGGTAAAGTAAGTAAGCCTTCTTGTGCCAATAGATCGCCTCCAATTCGCCGGTCCTTGTTCCCTTGTTCTCACAAGTGAGTCCAAGGTAGAAAAAGCGACCAGCCATTTCGCGGCTCTGAGACCCATACACGGCAGCAACTGCGGCATTTTTTCGCTGAACGGTATCTGGGTCTTCGCAAGTTGATGAAGAATGCCATGCCGCCATTGAGTTGTAGCGTCCGCTATTTCTGTTGTGGTCTAGGTCCGGGGCGAGCCGGTAAACCCGTTCAGCGAGCTCGTATTGATTCACATCACTCAAAAGACACGCGAGAGACTTGGCGCCCTGGTCAAATGAACTGACCGCAAAAAAACAAAAGAAGACAGACAAAATCATGGAACTTGCTAAAAAATAGGCCACGCGTAATCCGCACAGTATGCGACTTCTAGCAAGAATTCTGTTCCACTCATGGTTGAGCGCAACTGTGCATTGCTCTCTGCGCTCAAAAATCATGACGACTCTAATTAGAATGAGGATTGCGGCTGCCACGCCCCAATCCTCTAAGCTGGCAGTCCAATTCCCATGAAAGTGCTGTGCACGGCCAACATGTTCCCACGCTTTTGTGACCCAGCTTGCAAGCCACAAATAAAGCACACACGACACAAGAACCCGTTCAGAACTCGACAGAATTGCAATGACTTTATGAGCGTGAGTCCCGCAGAATGTTTTGCACTTTTCTATGAAATTGGTGACCATATCTGTAGCATCTGAATCCGTAGCTGAAAGTCAGCTTCGATGATAGATCGAAATCGTTTCCCGCGCTCGCTATCACTGGTACAAGTACGCAATAGCGAGCCGATTTTGACGATAGCTTCAAACTATAGAACGACTGGCGCTGACAATGAGCGAGACGTTGACCAACTTCGCTTTTCGCGCCGTAGAGTTTTCAATCAGAATAAACCGGCGTTCCTGCCGCTACAGGCGAGTTGCTACAATCAGAGCATGGACGTTGTTGTTAAAGTTATACTGGGACTAGCCTTAACACAACTGGAGAACAATCCGACTTTACAGCCGACCAGTTTTTGTACGACAGTACTCGTCTCGGATTTTTTGGATGCACTCGATCTTGGGCCGACGCTCTGATTGCAGGAAACTTCACGCCACCGAGTACTCCAGCAAGTTGCTCTTCCTCCGTACCAAGCTGGTATTCGCCTGGTCAATAACTGACTTAATCGACTAGTTTTAGCTGTACGGGGTGAACCCCGTACAGCTTTAATCTAGATTCGCACTTCAAGGGTTGTCATTAGGACTTGAGGTGAATATAGTCATAGGCAGAAGCCGATGATAATTGGCAAAAAACTACACCGCGAGAGTTAAAATGAGCAAGATTTTGATTGTATTTTTGGCAACTTTTTCGGAATACGCACCATCTGCTTACAGCACCCAGTTATGTACAGAAAGACCGTACACAACATCACTTGAGGAAGCTAGACTAATAACAACGGGCGTATTTGGTCGAGTTTCTCCTCGAGTAAAAAATATTGTTCAAAAAAGAAGAGACGCTAGAATGCACTTTAGATACTTGGGTCGCACCAGTTTGTTTAAACCTTATCCAATTCTAGAAACTTGTATAATCTCTCGTCGCGACTGAAGTTGTGGATTTAACCATGTCACAAGTGCCGTGACATGGTTAAATCGCTTTTTTGTTTCTTTTCGCGTGTTGCTTTAGCGCGTCGAAAAAAATTTGCCCACAAAGGCACCATATACGGTGCCTTTGAAAGCGTTGCAGCAACCACGCTCTTTAAAGGAGTGATCGCGCGTGCTTAAAATTGAGCTATTCTCGGTCGGTTAGATCGAACGAGATTGCGATTGTCGTTGAGCTAACCACTGGTCTGGAAGGAAGTTGTCGATTTGGGAAGTCTTCGCAGAAGGGAATCTGGTCAGCACATCCTTCATGTATTCAAACGGATTGATGCCGAGGCGCTTGCAAGTCTCGATGAGGCTCATGATGGTGGCAGCGGTATGTCCGCCTTCCTCGGAGCCTGCGAAAAGCCAGTTACGACGGTTATGCCAAGATTTGCATAGCCGTCGTTATGCAAAGTTCGTGAATATGTCGACTTTGAAGATGCCCGTGTGAAACGAGCGCTCACAACATCAGGAGCCTGGACGATCTAGCTTAGTTCAAACTTTGCATATTTTGGGTTGTTCTTCTAAGAGATTTCTTCCACTTTTAGGAGGGCACCATGGAATATTGCTTCTTGGATAAATGTTACAGACGTGATTGGATCGTCGGAAGCTCACTCTGCCAAGTTGGCATAGCTTTCGAAGACTATCTGCGCAAGCATCAGTATCGGAAGAACACCATTCATGTGTATTTTGCGGCTGTGGCTCATTTTGCCTATTGGAGTAAGGCTAACCATATTGAGATTTCGGACATTGATGAGGTTGTATGCGATCGCTTCGCGAGAATTCATCTGCCCAGCTGCAGCTGCCCGTCACCGCGTCAGCGGCAGGGCCACACGATCTGCGCCGCGCTATCGCATTTGTTGATTGTGTTACGAGAGCAGGGCTTCATCGCCGATCAGCCTGACACGTCAGCATTGTCAATCGAACTCGTCGAGTTTCATAGTTATCTTACGTCCATATGCGGGCTAGCAGAGAACACGATAGTGTATTGCTTGAAGCATGTCCGTTCCTTCCTTCAGCAGTACTCGTTGAGCGAAACGATCGATCTGTCTCAGACCAGTAATGAAGACATTGATTGCTTTGTGCTTGCATACGCGCGACGGTGGCAACCTGGCTCGCTGGCTGTTGTCCGCACTCCGCTCAGACTCTACTTTCGGTATCGCCATCTCCGAGGCGATGCAAAAGCTGAAACGTTAATTGAGGCATTACCGGTAGTGGCCAATTGGAGAAACGCAAATCTTCCAAAATCTCTAAACGAGGAGCAAGTTCGCACCTTCTTGGGAGCTTTCGATTTGTCTTCGTCCACTGAAATACGTGACTATGCGATTGCTCGATGCCTTTTAGACCTTGGCCTGCGCGGCAGTGAAGTGACGCAGCTTCGACTGGATTCTATCGACTGGCGTCGAGGGGTGGTCACAATCAATGGAACGAAGACTAGACGTACTAAGGAACTGCCGCTTCCCAGAGACACAGGAGCTTGCATTGCGGCTTATGTTAAGTCCGTCAGACCAATCACCAAGTCGCGAACGTTATTCCTTCGACGGCGTGGTCCGATCGAAAAGCCCCTTACTGTAGCGGGGATTCGCAATTGCATGAGGCGTGCTTTCACTCGCTGCGGGCTGGGAAATCAGTTCTGCAACACCCATGTATTTAGGCACACTTTTGCTATGCGCCTGCAGCGATCTGGTGCTTCGTTGAAACAGATTGCCGATGCTCTCGGCCACAACAGCCTCGAGTCAACAGTCATTTATGCGAAGGCAGACGTAGAGTCACTAAGAACGTTGGCTCTACCTTGGCCAGGGAGGTGCCAATGAAATCATCTCTTTCCTGGTCCGACAAGGTCGCCAAATATCTGGAGTATCGACGCAGTCTAGGATTTAGCCTTACGATCGAGCAGACACTCCTGAATGGCTTCGCAAACTTCGCAACCAAACAGGATGATCGCGACTACCTGACAGTGGAGTTGGCAGCCGCGTGGGCGAGAGCATCGAAGCGGCCGAACCCGCTCACTTGGGCGCACCGTATTGAAGTGATACGTCCATTTGCCAAATATCTGAAGCGGCTCGACGAAAGAACACAGGTTCCTCAAAGAGACTTGTTTGGTCCAAGCCATCGGCGCCTTGTTCCGCACATATACACAGACAAAGAACTGTCTGAATTAATGGATGCCACCAAAGAACTAATGCCACTTTGCGGGCTGCGAGCGGCGGCTTACAAGACTATCTTTGGACTGCTCGCCTCAACAGGATTGCGAAGCTCGGAGGCTGTGAACTTAACTCGCGCCGACTTTGATCGAAAACTGCACATTCTGCACATTCGACAAGCAAAGTTTCACAAAGAACGATGGGTTCCGATTCATCCCTCTGTCAGTAGGGCACTTTGTTCGTACGAAAAGTTGCGCGACCAAATCATTTCAAACCCTCAGAGCGAGCACCTCTTCCTGCTAGACAATGGTAAGCCAGTTAATAGGCGCGGCGTCAATTATGCTCTTCGGCAGCTTTGCGAAATACTTTGCTGGAAGCCACGCGGTGATCACAAGTACCACCGGCTTCATGACTTAAGGCACACGTTCATTGTGCGAAGCGTGCTGCGCAATTACAGGAGTGGAAGTGCACCAGACCAGGCAGTCGTGTCTTTGTCAACGTACGTTGGGCATGCCAAGGTTGCAGATACGTACTGGTATTTCACTGCTACTCCGGAATTGCTTTCCATTGCCGCTAAACGTTTCCACACTTACTTTCTGGGGGGCGCGAAATGAATTCAATTTTGTGCAAGCCGTCCGAATTCTCATCGCTCCTTCAGCGGTTCTTTACAGATCGATTGCTGCAACAGCGAAACGCTAGTCCAAGAACAATTGCAGCATACAGGGATGCTTTCAGGCTCTTCTTCAAGTACGCCGAAAAACAGCACAAGAAATCGGCGTCCCAATTTACATTGAATGACTTCACCGCAACCGTTGTGTTGGAATTTCTTGCTTACCTGGAAGCTGATCGGCGGAACACCATCAGAAGCAGAAATTCAAGATTGACTGCCTTCAGGTCTTTTGCACGCTTCATCGCGTTGCAATGTCCGCCAGCAATTAACAACGCGCAGCAGGTGTTAGCTATTCCAACGAAGAAATTCGAGAAACCCATGCTGGGATTCCTATCACGTGAGGAAGTGCGTGCACTGCTCATTGCTCCCGAAGCTTCTTCTTGGTCAGGACAAAGGGACAGAGTCATGTTCACAGTGTTGTACAACACAGGTGCCAGGGTGTCAGAGCTACTCGATCTTCATGTCGCTGACGTGAGACTCGCCGGCGGTTGCTCTTCTGTACTGCTACACGGGAAAGGACGAAAGCAGCGTACAGTTCCTCTATGGAAAGAAACAGCAACGCTTATTCGGCAGTGGATACAAAAACAATCACTCACTCCCGATCGAGTTTTGTTGCCTAACCGACGAGGGGCAAGAATGACCCGTTCCAACGTCGCGGAGCGCCTCGCCCTAGCAGTCGTTGCCGCGACACCTGCATGCCCAACACTCAAAGGAAGACAAATCACACCTCATACGTTCCGACACTCAACGGCGATGCACATGCTCCAATCTGGAGTAGACATCACCGTTATCGCGCTGTGGCTCGGACACGAGAGTCCTGTCACGACTCATGGTTATCTGGAAGCAGATCTGGAAATGAAGCGACGTGCAATTGACGCTGTGAATCCTCCGCGGTCTGGAAGAAACCGATACAAACCTTCTGATTCGCTGCTCGGATTTCTGGAGAGTCTCTGAAAATTATGCAAAGTTATTGGCACCAACCCAAAGACGAAAACCTCAAGCGGTGGCTGTCCGCTCGCGCTCCACCTTTCTAAGTCGACATATTCACGAACTTTGCATAACGACGGTTATGCCAAGATTTGCATAGCCGGCGTAACTGGCTTTTCGCCGGCTCCGAGGAAGGCGGACATACCGCTGCCACCATCATGAGCCTCATCGAGACTTGCAAGCGCCTCGGCATCAATCCGTTTGAATACATAAAGGATGTGCTGACCAGATTCCCTTCTGCGAAGACTTCCCAAATCGACAACTTCCTTCCAGACCAGTGGTTAGCTCAACGACAATCGCAATCTCGTTCGATCTAACCGACCGAGAATAGCTCAATTTTAAGCACGCGCGATCACTCCTTTAAAGAGCGTGGTTGCTGCAACGCTTTCAGCAACACCTCCAATCAACGGAGCAATGAACTCAAGAAGCAGATGGTGATTTCCATCAACGCGGGTCTCGACGATCCAGGACATGGATCCTTTGGTCAAATCTGGCTTTCAATGGTCGAACAGACATGTATTATCTGCACTACTAGGAAGTTGATAGGAGTGGTGGATGCGCGAAATGGTGACCACTCTCACTTGACTTGCACAGCGGCTTCATCATCAGCTGCAAAGAACTGAGGGTTGTGGCCATTGAAATCGGCAAGCATTCTAGTTGGTTCAGCAATCAACTTATTGTCAAAATGTATATGCAACTTGTAGAAATCTTTTGGGGGGCGCGGAATTTCGATAGTGCAATATATTGTTTCGTTGGGATTGATCTGTGCACTACTATTTAGGATTCTTGCTACCGCGCGATATGTTTTCTTGCTGCGGGCGGAATTCCATTCACATCCCGCCGTAGCACAGGTGATTAAATTGGAAGCGTTACCCTCATGTCCCTGTTCGACTTCAAGTGATACAAATGGTTGGCCGTTCCTAGGCCGTCTAGGGCTAGCAAACTCGAAAGGGATTATTGCGTAGATCTTTCCTCGATTTTGAAACATAAGCCTAACGTAGCAAAACTTCGAACTGCCTGGCGCTAAACTTCGCATGACTCCTGAAATCTTGAAGGATATTGTCTGAGAGTTTTCCGCCTTTGCTGGAGCACAGGACAAAGCAATCGCAGAGCTGATTAGGAAAATCCATCTAAAGTGCCTTCTAGCCATTGTGGTTCTCTCCTGTCACGCCATGCATTTTGGTTCGGGTAGTTAATTAAAGCCGCATCAATCACAACTCAAATATCGAGAACTATTTCTATTAAATGCCTCCACCAGGGCCTTTGATAGGCAAGAAGATTCTACAGCAACAATATCGCATGGTTGGTGCACCCAGATCATTCTGATAAGTATATGGATCTTCGTTATCAGGCAAGTTCGATCGTATTGCGCACTGTCTAATAAGGCGCATTATGTTCGCAGCGCTCTAAACCAATCCCGAAAACCCTCACTACGCAAGAGTTTCAAAATCGCATTAGAGCACACGTCCAGGAGGCGTTATAGCGTTGAGATGCCGTTTTAGGAGTACGCTGGAGAGGACCTCAGCTTTATCTAGTTCACCGAAGTGATTTGCGACGGTGATAATTTTGTTGACCTCCTCATCTGCTTTTTCTTCCAGAAGCGAAACATGGAAGTTCTCTTCTTTCAAAAAGTTTTTGTAGGATTGAATTTCAGAAGCTTTGAGTCTCTTCAATCCTTCCGGAAGAATGAAAACAATAGACAAAGCCAATGCCGCAGAAGGTATCGTCGAGAGCGCGATGCTTACCCCGAACAGATCTCTCACTAACCATTCAGGTGTTCCAGACAAGCCCAAAGAAACTCTGGCGGCTTCGCAAATTGGTAGTACGAGAAAAGCAATTACGCTGAAAAGCAGAATTTGCACAACAGACTGCATATGCGATCGCTTCGCTAAAGAGTTCGCATTGAACCGACGGTTCAGTTCTACCTGCAAACCAACGAACAGTGGTGACACCATAGCCATGCTGAGCAATTGATAGCCAAGCATGATAATTGGTGATGGCAAAATTTTTCCGTATACGAAGTGCATCGATGCATGCCAAAAATTGAGCGAAATAAAAACGGTTTGCAATATCATCGCTATTGTTAGACATAGTCCGTAGATTCTCAACTGTGCTTTCATAGCCGGGCTAACTTCAGCTAAGCGGAGAAGTAATGTTGCAAATTGCCCTGACGAGGCGTTCATTATCTCCGCAGATTTACTGGTGCGAAGTCGCCTTGCTCGTCGTTTTGAGTACGCAGCCAGCATCAGCGTCCACAAGATGGCCGACGGACCCAAAATCATGATAATGCTTATTTCAAAAATGAACGATTTGCCTCTCTTGCCTTTGAGCATATCAGATGTGGAGCGGACTCCATCTTCTTCTAGTGGTGAGTTGACCTTCGAATTGTTGCGACTAATTTTTCGGTTAGCTTGAGGTGTGCGGCTTCTAAACCCCGTGAGAGGTGCACATTCGAAGAATGTGCGGCTTGACTTTATCTGCCTTCGGCTGGCGACATCATAAATCAAGGCAGCAATAACTCCAATCAACGGAGCAATGAGCTCAATCAAGGCAGCCAAGAGCGCCAAGGCTGTGTGTACAATAAGATGAGCTTGAGGTGAGCCGTAATGAAAGAGAGAGAATGAGAGTCACTCCTCGTCGCAAGAATCGTATGATCATTGTGATCACCGTCCCAGCTTTGATTGTTGTGATTACTGCTGCGATGCCAGGGCGGAGCCTTGTGTGGAACAGTCCCTGGACACAGTTTCAAAACGGAAAGGACGACTATCACCGAGGCAATTTCATCGGCGCCGAACAAGCTTGGACGCAAGCTTTAGCATCGGCTCCGAAAAATGCCGAAGAAGAAATTGCCTTCGCAAGAATATCGTATTGCTTAGGCTGCCTATACGCCGATCAGGGTCGCTACAAGGAAGCAATTCCTTTACTCAATAGTGCTTTCAATGTAAGAAAAAAATATTTGGGACAAGCGCATCCTTACACCACTTTGACCCAAAGCACTTTGGCGACTGTACATGCTGCTCAAGGGAAATTTACTCTTGCGGAACCTCTATTCGTAGACGTTCTTAGAACTCGACAACAATACCTTGGCGACAAAGACTTAACGACTTTAACTGCTATGAGCAATCTGGCCGATTTGTACGTGTCAGAAAAACGGTATACTCTCGCTGAGCCAATGTGTAAGGAAGCCTTTTCGTCCACGCTAAAATATTATGGGGAAAGTCATCCAGAGACAGTTATTTCCATGAATAATTTGGCCGCCATTTATCAATTGCAGGGACGTTATTCCGACGCAGAGACCCTGTTCAAAAAATCGCTTAAAATTACCGAAACGCTCTTTGGACGAATGAATCGCGACACGGCAATTTCGATGAACAACTTAGCGCTCTGCTACAAGGTTCAGGGGCGATACGAAGAGGCAGAAACCTTGAGTAAGGATGCTGTACGAATCGGACGAAAATTATTTGGAGACAGACACCCACAAACTGCGTCGTTTATGGATAGGTTGGCTGGAATATATCTGTGTGAAAATCGTTATAGGGAAGCAGGATTACTGTACGAGCAGGCATTTCATATTCAAGAAAGTGCGCTCGGTAGCCAAAATCCAAAGACGATTGATTCACTAAAGAATTTGAAATTAGCAAACAATCAGTTGAAGGAAACGACAGGCAAGTTCTAAATGATGTATCCGCCTTCGATGACTGGATTTTCGGCAACAACGACGCCTATTCCAAATTCGCAGCAAGCTAACCTAATCAAAACCAAAGACACTCCGCCAATTGCTTTCGCCCTCTTGTAACTGTTCGAAGTCCCTAGTCTGCAGAAAAACTTGCCGAAACTTGGCCACTATCTGGGTTACGGGTATGAAATCCTACGTTCATTTGTTTGTATTTGCGTATTCGAACGGGAAGGTCCACCTTGAGTTGCATACCGTGTCCGATAGCTTGGATCCCGAGTTTGTCTATCAATCTGAAGGACACATAATGGGCGAGGTGCAAAATGGACAGTTGCGGGGTGGTCCTTTCTTCGAGCAGCGAATAGTAATTCCCCACACAGAATGGGCCGCGTTGAGAAGTAAGTATCTGGGAAATAGAGACACTGATAAACAGCCGATCAGCGCTGATATCTATACTTGGGACAGAAAAACAGGCAAGTACAAAGTTCGCAGCAAAGTGCCTTGGCGTAAGAGATTGCAGATGCTTTAGCTAGACAACGAAACCTTTGTGCGGGAGGACGGTGACTATGGCGGCGAATATCACCACCACTCCGATCAAGCGTCACTTTAAAGTCGAAGGCGCTTCTTGTGAAACACTTCCAGAGTGACTGCACGAACCGGCGGCGGTTGGTTACCTTGCCTTCGGGAGACTCCTTCGATTTCGGTGACGACACCACCGATTCGCCCGAGCAAAAAATCGAGTGCGACCGCATAAGCCATTTGTCCTCCACATTGTGGCACGGAAGACATCGTTTGAATCCTTCCGTGGCTGGACAACATAAACATCTCTCCATCACGCATGATCGACTTATTGAAGTATTCTTCTTCTGCGGGCAAAGGAAATCCGTAGCTCAAAGTGACTCCTCTATCACCGCATCCAGCCAACGCCCGAACAAGTTTCCCTCTCTCATAATAGGCATAGCCAAATGATAAGTTGCCATCATTTCTTTCCAGTACGAGCGCACTAGCATTTGGAAATCGAGTCAGAATTTTTTTCACCACCGGGACTGCGTCCCGCGCCACAGCCAAATCATCATCGTAATAAACGACGGCATCCGGGTAAGCGCCAAGAATAAATGTCTCGCTTTTAGGAGTTCCCAAAATTCGGCCCATTGGAACAGAAATCCGCTCTAGCTGTTCACAAGATCCCAGCTGCAGCTCAATGATCAGTGAGCGGGCCAGTTCAGAATCGTGAATTAGCTGGGTCAACAGATATCTAGGCTCTCGACTGTTCAAGAAAAGGCAAGAAGTATTTTCTCCCATTTTTCTCCTAAGAGCTTGTGCGAAGACCATACCGAATTTGACAGTTCAACCATTAGTCTACACGGTCATGCTTAGAGCATGCTGTTTGCCACCACCGTCTCTTCAGGTTCGATGTGTTCGCAAAGATCAAGAATGCCATCACGATTAATAGACAGTTCGACCGTAACTGGCCGACTCGAATCACAGCCTGAACTGATTTTAGCCAAATGACCAGATGGGAGATCCTCGCTTCCAGACCGCTGTTGCGTTATTTCAGAATCGGGATCTGTTATCGAAATATTCATAGTTGTGGGAAGCGAGATTCCTACCGGAACAATTGTTTGTTTCGAAGCGGTGCCACTTTTATAAATTGATTGAGTCAAAACATCCCATAGAAGTGGTTCTTCCAGATGGTTCTCCAGCACACCAGCTCTTAACGCGGCTCCGAAAGCTGGTGCTCTATCAGAGCTCAATATCATTCTATGAAGACGCGGAAATTGTTGAGCAACATGTCTTGAAACAATTGGATTGCTAACAATTCCGCCAACAATCAACACGAAGTCCAACTTCTCCCTAGAAACGCCCGATTCTTTTAGGACATCGCTTGCCAAACGAACGGCATCGCTAAGCGAGAATGCCAGAACGTCAAGTAACTCTGGTTTTGGCACACTAATAACGTACGCATGGTCGACGCCCAAAACACTGATGGACTCGTTGTTCTGTCCATAATTCAATAACAGGTCTTTGGCATAATCTCTCCATTCTTCTGACTGCTCGGCTGGTAATTCGTCAAAGCTTTTGACGGATTCTGATTTGTGCAGCAGGTGACTCGCAAGATAATCAATGACATACCTTCCGCCAAAGCCAGGTGCGGACATCGAAGCAACGGTTTCTATCAATGCACCAACAACTTTTACCACAGCGGTGCTAACCGTTTCAGCACCGATCGACAAAACTAAAATCGTTCCGGAACGGGCTGCTCGACCATTCACAAAGGAATGGACCACTGCAGCATAGTCATTGATGAGTCCTATCACCTCAAGTCCTGCTAATTCAGCACATCGAACAACCTGAATGCGCTCTTCACTGCAATAGTAAGCAGGTACCGTCAAAACAACTTTTGGCCGAGGAATATTAGCCATGCTATTGATGTACGAACGCACCCGCCCAAAAAGCGTTTTTACCAAATCATCAACGTCTGGATTTGAAGTTGCACTGTTTACTTGAGAGCGCAGGTTTGACCGAAGTCCGCTGATAACCAACCGTCTACTGTCATTGACTTGGTTTGGCAATTCTATTTCAATTACCGACTGAAATACACCCGGTGGTACGAAAAAGGGCACACCATTCCTCAAACTGGCGATTCGACTGTATTCTTCTCCAAAATCAATACCAAAGGCGTTTAAGACTTGTCCTGCTGGAGGATTCCTCGAACCTTCCAGACCAAGTGCCGTTTTGGATGTTGGAGGTAATCCTGAACTGCCACCACCCCGCTGTCTTAGGGTCTCGGTTCGAGTCTTCGGTACTGCCAGTTCCTGAACATCAGGCTTCTGCGACATGAGTTTCTTTCCACACCTGCATCACATTTGACACCTCTATTATGTTCTGGATACTGCGTAATACCAATGAGCGCGTAAAACATAATTGCTTTGATTTGTTCGCCAATCCCGCGGTATGCCCGCACTGCGCCCACATCAATGGGGAAATTCTTCTTCGTGTTATTACTAACCTGTTCGAGACAGGCTTACTCTGCGCTGCTAGGATGAGTAACAATCTCTGAAGTGCTGTCGGCGATGTCCTACCGTAAGCTTTCTGTGGTCGGGATGTGCGTTTTCTAAGTGTGCCAGAGATTGAAGAAGTATTTTACGCTGGAGTGCTGAGATGCGTCGACTACGATTGAGCTTTGCATTCTTCGCGATATGTCTTGCCATATTGGCAGTTTTTGCTGTGAACAAAACTCAGGCATCGGTGTCGAAAAAGATAGAGATGTATCCACCTTCGATGACTGGATTTTCGGCAACAACGACGCCTATTCCAAATTCGCAGCAAACCAACGCTCAGATTCTAGGCGGCTCAGACCGCTATCTCACAAGCATCAGCAGTGATAAACAAATTTACCAGGTCAGCGAAAAAGTCTTCATCCGCGGTGTAATGCTTAACGCTGTCACTCGCAAACCACTTCCTGAAAATAACTCTCTGCCTGCTACGATTCAAATCAAGGGACCGCACGGTGAGTTGGTTGCATCGGGGTCATCCACCACCCAGAATAGCGTATGGGCTTTCGAATGGCAGGTGCCTGAATCGTTAGCGGGAGGCGAGTACTCGCTCTCCGCCACCTATCCGGGAACTGGATACACGTCGGCAGAGCGCAAAATTGATATCCGAGCGTACAGAGAGCCAAGACTTAGTACTCAAATCACTTTTCTGCGTGACGGATATGGACCAGGCGACAAAATGACAGCGACTCTTAGCGTTAAGCGAGCCGAGGGCGGCTTTCCTGATGGAGCAAAGGTATCAGTCAATGCCAACGTTGACGGAACGACATTAAGTGCGGAGTCCGGGACAGTTGACGCGAAAGGGTCCTGCACAATTAGCTTCAACTTGCCACGAAAAATGTCTCGCGGAGAAGGAACTCTCGCGTTAACCATTCACGATGGAGGAGTTGTCGAAACTGCGTCGAAAACTATTCCAATTCTATTGCAAACCGTTGATATTCACATGTTTCCAGAAGGTGGGGATCTAATTGCCGGTTACGAAAATCGTGTATACGTTCAGGTTTTCCAGCCAAATGGCAAGCCAGCGGATGTGGTGGCAACAATTATTTCTGACGCAAAAGAAAAACAAGTGGTGGCGCAATTTCATACCGAACACGAGGGGCGTGGAAAATTTCAATTCATCCCTCACACTAAGGCGCATTACTCACTTAAAATTTTGAAACCATCAGGAATCAAAGCTCTATTTCCATTACCTCCGGTCAAAGTGCAAGGAGCCGTTATCCGCACAGAAAACAACGTTTTCAAAAGGGGTCAACCGATAACTGTAAAAATCGGATGTACGCAGAAGAAATTTCGTATAGTCGTGTCAAAACGCGAGCAACAACTTGTTTCTCGAAATTTTGATTTTAATTCGTCATCAAACTTAAAACGTAATGCATCGGAATTGAAATCGATCACTTTACAGATCCCTGGCGATGCTGATGGAGTGCTGATTGTAACCGTATCAAGGGAAAACGGAATTCCGCTTGCTGAACGTCTAATTTTTCGTGAACCCGCAAAACCACTGCTCATTCAAATCAAGCCTGACAAAAATACCTACGCACCCGGCGACGTCGTAAAGCTATCGATTAAAACTACTGACGTTGAGAATAAGCCGCTTGCATCGGTAGTCGGCGTCACTGTTACAGACGAGACCATGCTCAAGATGATGGACAAGCGAGATCGCTCCCTACGTTTGCCGGTGATGATGTATCTAGAACCGGAAGTGAAAGATCTCGCCGACGCATCGGTTTATCTCGATCCCAAAAATCCTAAGGCACCACTCGCGATTGACTTGCTTTTAGGAACGCAAGGCTGGCGTAGATTTGCTCTGGTCGATGTTAATAAGTTTTTGCTCGAGAACGGTGACAAAGGCAAGCGCGCTCTCGCCTTCACTGACGCAACAGCACTGAGCCCCTTAGCAAGATTCCAAGCCGCGTTCTCTGCTCATCATGGTGCGGCACTCGGAGCGCCATTAATTAAAGGCAGTTCTGATGTTGATGCGAACAGCGCCCGGATCATCAGAGCAGGAAGGTTGATGAATCCAGCAAGGTTATCTGTGCCTCGAAGTGAAACTGGAGTTGAGCAGACAGAGGGAGAACGTCGTCGTCCCTCTGCAAGGTGGGATTTTGCGCCCAATATTTGGAAAAAAGAAACGATACCAGTGCCCCGCGGCTACAACTCTGAGAAAAACTATTTAGGGCTAGATCCAAACTATCTATCAGCGAGAAAGCTGACCACAAGCCGTCGCGCCACCAATGTTTTCCAAATAGAACCAACAGTCATAAACGAACGCCAGCTCACATGGGGAAGGTCTGCACGACACAGAGCTACCAGCTCATACGTGCCAGCCCACGGTGATTTTGTAATCGTTCGTGAGTTTGCTCATCATGTCAGCGATAACAAGTCGAACGAACCAGATCGAAATGACTTTGGCGATACAGTGTATTGGAATGCAGGCATCAAAACCGATTCAAATGGTGCGGCGGAAATTAGTTTCCGGCTTAACGACAGCATCACGACATTCCAAACATTCGCCGATGCCTTCTCGAACAGCGGCTCACTTGGCGACGCTAACGCTGCTCTGAAATCAATCCGCGCGTTCTACGTCGAGCCGAAATTGCCACTGGAAGTATCGACCGGCGATCGAATTCTACTTCCAGTGAATCTGATTAATGGAACTAGTATCAGACTCGATGCAGTCAACCTGAACGCCACACTCCCGGCGATATTCAAATTGATGCCATTCTCGAAACAGACGCAGCATTTGAAACCAAACGAACGAGCACGTGCAATATTGCCTGTAGAAGTTGGTTTCGGTCATGGAGCATTTGACATCGTTTTGAATGCCGCCGCGAGTTCGTATCATGACAAAGTGGTGCGCCCACTCCAAGTTGCTCCAGGCGGATTTCCTGTGGAAAAAACTTTTGGTGGCATACTCGAACCCGGAAAGAAGGTCAGTCTTAAAATTTCTATCGAGAAAAATATGGTGCCAGCGAGCGTGGTATCAAACGTACAGCTGTTGCCGTCACCGCTGGCAAAACTAACAGCAGCGCTGGAGCGCTTGATCCAAGATCCGCATGGATGCTTCGAACAAACTTCGTCAACAAGTTATCCGCTGACAATGGCGCAACAATATTTTCTCACGCATACAAACGTCGATCCGAAATTGATCGAAAGCTCGAGGCAAAAATTGGATGCTGGATATCAAAAACTTCTGAGCTTCCGCTGCAAAGATCTCGGATACGAATGCTTTGGACACGATCCGGGACATGAAGCTTTAACGGCATATGGACTGCTTCACTTTACTGAGATGGCGAAAGTAAAAGATGTCGATCAAAACATGATTGCCACCACTCGCACCTGGTTGCTAAACCAGAAAGACGGCAATGGCGGTTTTACAAGAGAGCGCCGTTCCGGTCATTCATGGCTCGAAGACAAAGACTGCTCAAACGCATATATTCTCTGGGCGCTTCTAGAATCGGGAGAGCCCGCAACCGACCTTCAACGCGAACTGGCAGCCTTAAAATCTACAGTTGCCGGCAGTCAAAACAGCTATGTCGTAGCACTAGCGGCCAATGCGTTTGCTCTATCCGGCGACAACGCTCAGGCAAAAATATTGATGGATCGTTTGGCCGCACAACAAAAGTCCGATGGTAGCGTAAACGGTATCACAGCTTCAATCGTCGGAAGCAGCGGTGAGTCGCTCAGAATTGAAGGAACTTCTTTAGCTACTCTCGCATGGTTGAGACAACCAGAGTATGTCGGCAACGTGGACAAGAGCATCAGATTTCTCACTGAATCTTGTAAGGACGGTCGCTACAGCTCGACCCAAGCCACAGTGCTGGCGTTGCGTTGCATAGTGGATTACGACAAACAGCATTCCAGATTAACGGCACCAGGGAAGGTACACCTTTATGCAGACGGACATTCGATTGGCGATTGGATTGCGTTTGACTCGAGCTCCCAAGACCCGATCAAACTTCCTGATCTAAGCGAGACGCTGAGCGCAGGCGATCACGAAATCGAACTAGCCATGGACGAAGGAAGCGCTTTGCCGTATACGGTTGGCATCAAATATAATCGACTTACACCGACGAGCGATAAAGAATGCAAGGTGGATTTGAAGGTCACGCTAGCACAGTCCAAATTACTCGAAGGTAAATCGACAGAGGCGACCGTCATCCTCACCAACACAACAAATACTTCGATTCCCACGCCAATTGCTATCATCGGTCTGCCGGGCGGACTGGAGCCGCGACATGATCAGCTAAAAGAACTCGTCAAACGCGGCAAAATTGACGCTTACGAAGTCCGCGGAAGAGAGATCGTGCTTTACTGGCGCGCGATGCCGTCCAATACAAGCTTTCAAATTCCGCTAAGTCTAATCGCAGTTGTTCCAGGAAGTTACACTGGTCCTGCCAGTCGAGCGTATTTGTATTACTCGGATGAGTACAAGAAGTGGACTGACGGGCTGCACGTGGAAATTGCAGCGAACTGAAATTATCTGAGTAAAACGCACGTGACATAAAAAAGTTCGACAAAGAATCAAAGACCTGGATCGAGCTTGGTCATGATTGGATTTGAATGTATTCGTTATACTCGAAACTGAACGGAAGCAAAAAGGTGACGAGTCCAAAATTTTGAGATTACGATCAGTCAGTAATATCCCATTGACCCTTTAGAGCCGCCGCTTCGTCTAAATATCCTTTGTCTTGCAGATTTCTCACGCGAAGTCTTACAACAGATTGGACTATTGTGCTTTTCCGATCAGTGAGTTTCAAATAATGATTGATTATCTCGTTGAAAACGGTTTCGGACTTCTTCAACTGTCCAGATTGTAATAAGACATATGGTAAATAACGTTGTGCTTCAAGACTGAGTGCTGATTCGTGTCCAGAGACTTTGTCGATGACAGCAATACTTTCATTGATCAATGATTCTGCTTCTGCATATTTTTTTTGGTTGCAGTATGAAGTAAGTTTTTCAGTAATTTCGCTCCACACCTGATCTTGAGCCAATACATGGGTGAGAGGACTGGTGACGACAAAGTACATTGATTCTGCCAATATTTCATCTGCTTCTTTGGCATGCTCCTTCTTAGCAAAGGCTTTGCTCAACGTCAGTGAGTCACGGCAAAATCTGATTTGTGCCCCAGTAAAGCCGGGCTTGTCCTTAGTAATCTTGAGGGCTTTCAAATATGTGTTCCACGCTTCCTTTGGGTCGTCATTGTCGAGGTATCTTATTGCCAGCAATGTTAGTTCGCTTGGCAGTGTAGAGGTGAGCGCCAGATGCTGATTCAATGAGTCTGTATATCGTCGTTGAGCAGCGTATAGCGCACTCAGTCTCTTCTTGTAGCTGATCGAGGCTTTAGATTCAGGGCCAGCCTTTTGTTCGGACTTACTGAGCATTGTCTTGTAAAAATTTTCCAGCTCTCTGTCTTGCTCTTGATTCCGAGTTATGTCTAACCCAGCGACATCATGCCGCCGTCCTACTGCACGAGCCGGAGACGTTAAATTACTCTGGTATTCGTCAAGTACGGAATCGAGTAGGTTGCTATTGCTGGTGGGTTTTTGTGACTCGAACTCAATTAGATCAAGCCAAAATTTTCTAGCTTCCTTTTGATCCAGCTTTGCGATTTCAGTGCCAATGTATCTAAAAGAATCAGCTGCTCTCTCAACTTCGACGTTTTGCGGAAGTCTCTTATATAGCTCCAGGCTATCCTTAATATGAGGCTGTGCCAATCCTAGATTTTTATTCCTCAGGTCAACATGAGCCAGCCTGAGCAAGGTGAGAAGTTTGCTGCTCGATTCTTCTTTTTTCTTGAAAGTCTTAAGCTGCTCATTTAAGCGAGCTTGCTCTTGATCGTGAATAGTCTGCATCTTGTTTTGCAACTGGCGTGCTACCTCTTTCGGGTCTGCACCGGATTTTGTTTGCAACTCTCCCAATAACCTTTGCAGTGTGAATATTACAGCAGACGTAGGATTTTGATCGATTGCCTTTTGCAACTGACTCGCGACTTTTGGCACCCGGTCTGCTGTTTTAACTGTACGGGCCCAGGATGTTAGGATTGTCATTCTAGGCTCTGGCATGAATCGGCCGTTCAAATTTGCGATGTGGGCAGCGTCTGAATCCAGTGCCGCCTCAAAGAACTTATCGGCTTCTGCATACTGTTCTGCTTTGGCAAACTGCTCGCCCAGTCGGCTCAGTTTTAAATTGTCGCGATATCGAAAACCCAGCGTGGTGCACATTGCGAAGTAGATATCACCGTACTGATTAGCCTTAACCATCTGATCTGTACTCAATAGGAACCTGATATATTCGTCCAATGCATTAGCTCGCAAATATGGATGAGTGCTTCGATCAGAGTTCGACTCGTCGATTGATTTGAGCAACGATTCATAGGCGGCATCAGCCTCTTTTAGCTTTCCCCCAGCCTGGTAGCTTTTCGCTAGACTGATTAATGCCGCAGGTTTTGAGTCATATCTCCCGTAAGACATCTTCGCCACCGTTTGATAGATTGCTTCCGCTTCTTGTCGCTTGTTTTGGGAACTGTATACAGCTGCCAGTTTTAGGTAGCTAGGCGCGATCTGATCATTGCTACAATTCAGTCTTTTTTCCAGCGCTATAATCGTTGAATATACATATTCGAGTAGTGCGTTATTTGGGGTAGGGCTTGGTATGGGTTGAAAGTTGGCAATGAGACAATTGACAAAATTTTTCTGATCGCCTTGACTTAGTGAGGCACTGCAAGCAATTGCTTTTTCAAGATTTGCTTTTACTCTTGCTAGAGAACCTGATTTGAACGGGTCCATCGTTTCCAGCAAATAATAAGCCGCAGCCGACCTTTGATCGCCATTTTTCGCGTTTGTCTCAGCGGCAGCCAAGGCTGCCTCAGGAGTAATTGAGTGGTCAGAAAGTAGTTTTTCGAATTGAATTTTAAAGTTTGTCGAAGTCATGTGTGAGGCATCGTCCGACACGTTTGGTGATGCGGCAAATGAGAATTTTGGGCAGGTGTAAGAAGTGGCGAATACGAGTATGAGTATCAGTGTTGAAATCGTTCGCGGTATCACATGCGGTATCACATGCGGTGCACACCGAAGGACGAGCTCGTGTAATCCGCTTTCGCGCTCGTCCAACAATTTGGACTTGTTGCTGATGGATCCGATTCTCACCTTGTTCCAGTAGACTCCTAACTCTATTTTACTTTCTTTTTCTGTGACGTGGCGAATTATTTGGCAAAGATTGGTTCAACGACTTCCGGCATAATCATGGTGAAGCAATTCAGCTTGTGAAGCCGTTCGATCTCGGAATAAATCCGAATCAGCATTCATTATTCTGAATTGGTAACAACGCCTTCAAAGACTATCCATATGTACTCAATGCCCCTGTTTTTCCATAGACTTGCAAGTGAATCGGTCATTCGACCAGAAAAATTTCTGATCAAGGATGGTTAGTCAGATAGAGACCTGGACATCCAAACTGCTCTTCCACTGGTAACTGAGCTACTCTTGGATCTTGATAGTGTGAAAAAACTTCGCCTGAATCTACCGCAATTAGCGTGTTGACCAAGATATATTGGTACGCTTTCGTACCAGTTAAATTGAGTCGACGAGCGCTCCTTCCAATAGTTCGCCCGATGGCGTTATTTGCAAGATCTTTTCTGGTATCCAAAGAATAGTTTGCAGTTCCAGCCGTCTTCCGGCAAAAAATGTATGATTCAACGTATTCATTTGCTCGAAACATCCAGTCAGCAACATGATTGCCAAGCTCATAATCGGCTAGAGCAGATCCGTATGCGTGCTGGAAACCATTGATCAACTGCTTATACACTTTTATAGTGCGTCCATCTTTTCGAACAAATGAATACGTTCTGTCGTTAAACGACGCTGCAGTACCAACTTGTGTGTACGCAGGCTGACTGAAAGAAAGAGGTATAAGCGTGCTTTTTCCAAACTGTTCCGCCTCAGCCACGCTCACACGGAAAATCACGCTCAAAGGATATAAACCGACTATGACTATCGGAAGAAGCGCAAAAAGTAGAACGCGTTTGACTGGCTTGTTCATGACTCGAAGACGTTGCTGAATGGATAGATGCTAACATCTGAGCCGATTGGCAGCATTAACTTCCAAGAATTAAATCATAACACCGGCTAGAGCAATCAAATTCAAAGGCTCGATCAATTTTAAAAAGACAATTGCCCAACATGATCTTTGTTGCTGGGCTTTCCGGCTGCCCGCACCACCTGCGGCACTGCCTGCAAACCAGCGAGCAGGGGCCCGGTGTCCATTGTTGCCGAAGGCACCCGAAGGGCTCGGCGATTGACGCCGGGTGCGAGGTGGTAGGCTTAGTGCCAGGCAGGATGGAAGGGCAGCCTACCGTGAAGTAATTCGCCTTCAGTAACATGCTTTGCGTGCACCGCTGGCGATGGCTCGCTTGCTGTTGTTTTCTGCATATAGGAGTAAGCGTTATTATGAAATCGTCCGGATTTTTGTTCGTCATTATCTTGATGGTCACAGGATTGACAACCGGTGCAATCACGAATCCCGGCATGGCACAAAACTACGAGCCTAGATATGCAATGGAAGTTGCCAGGAAAAACCGCATTAATCACATTAGTCTTACGAGCCTCCACTTCTGCCCAAGGTGGTCCGAGCTACTCATTGACCGATCGCAAAGAGGGCAGCGCTTAGTATTGAAAAAAACAAGTGATGACCAAGCAATTTTAAATCCAGCTAATGAACCCCTTGGTGGGTCCTTGAACACCATAGATCTTAAAGAGGTCAATGAAACAACCGCAAAAAAACTATGGGGCGGGAGGTCAAACACCGAGGGTGGAATAACATGTGATTTGCTCACGGAAGTTGGAACTCCCGAAATGGATATATTTCATCTCGATATGAAGTTTGCAAATGACAAACTAAGCTCTTATCGTTTAAGAGGTAGCGGAATTATAAAGCCGATTTGGATTAGCCTGGACACAAAAAACTCAGGAGAGAAGAAGTGATCTCTTCTGAGCTCAGATAGCTATTACGCCAAAATTTCCAAGAAGTCACTATTCTCTCCGTAAACACCGCCGGGCCAAAAACCATTCATGTACGACCATATACTTGAATGTAGATGGAGTGTTGAGTCGTGTTCTCGGACACATACTCAATACACAACCGGAGCAATTTTGAAATCCAATTCTTTTTTGCGGCGCACGAGTTTTTCTGGCTGCCCGCACCATCATTTCTTTTAACAGAATAGTCGCAATGAAACAAATAATTCTGCTTCGGATGGTCATGTTGCAACGATAAACATGACTACACCTAGACACTCGATTCTATTTGATTTTATGCTTTCTGGGACAACCAGACATATTGGTTGGTATTGCTATCTGCTATCATCCCGTTCGCGCAATGAAGAACGCAGAACTTGGTGAGTCAATACGATACCTGCAAGATCCTCACCACGTCAGGAAATACAAGGATATGCCAAACTAAAGCATAGAGATCTGAGGAGTAATCAGAATAGTGGAAACAAAACCAAAGAAACAAAAGGCTCCGCCTGGTTGGATTTACAGCGCTACAGATGAAGATGACTATGAAGTGGGCATCGATACGAATGAGAAGCACAGTGGCACCAAGTGCGGCTATCTCAAGTCCGTTGTAACTAACCCCAAACCCTTCGGCAATCTCTCTAGTTGGTTCACACCAGAAGATTATTTAGAAAAGCGCATGCGTATGACTGCATGGGTAAAAACCGAACTGACTCAAGGTAAAGCACAACTTTGGCTGCGTATAGACGGCGATTGGAAGACAGCATCGCAGAAGCCAGGGTGCTTTGACAATATGGATGACAGACCCATTACGGGCTCCACAAACTGGAATAAATACGAGCTGGTTGTCGATATACCTCAAACGACTACCAATATTGTGTTCGGGCTCATGTTGATTGGTGAGGGACAAATCTGGCTTGACGATGTTTCCTTCGAAGAAGTCTCGAAGGATGTAACGTTGACAGGAATGTTCTGCATAGCGAAAGCCAAAAGTTTGGCGCCAAAGAACTTGAATTTTGAGGACGAATAACAAGGCGGCGGAAACTAAGTTCGAGAAGAGGCATCATGGCTCGAAAGTCTGAAAAACCAAACTATCCTCAAGGCTGGGGTATGTCCGGCAGTAAGCCCGCACACTATGAAGCCGGCATTGATAGGAGCGTGTTCCATTGCGGTACTCAGAGCGCATATATGAAGCATGCTGTGGACAAGCCGGAGGGATTTGGAACACTCATGCAGCAGTTTGCGGCGGACAATTATTTGGGCAAGCGCATGCAGCTGCAGCTATGGATCAAAACTGAAGATGTCCAGGGATGGGTTGCACCTTGGATGAGAGTTGATGGAAAGGCTGGTGCAAACAAACCCTTATCGTTCGACAATATGTGCGAGAGGCAGATAACGGGTTCGACCGACTGGGCGAAGATTCGCATCGTCCTGGATGTTCCAGAAGACAGCGAAAACCTTGCTTTCGGAATAATGCTAGGACGTCAAGGAAAACTCTGGTTCGACGATGTTACTTTTGAAGTGGTGGGAAAAGAAGTGCCTGCTACCGATTGTCCTTGCAGCGGACGTCGCGTTGCACCACGCAATCTGAACTTTGAGGGTGACGATGCTGAGTTTTAAAAACACCATGCTCATAGCAATTCTTGCTGCAACAGGTCTTGCTCTTACAGTGAACACTGGTGACAGCTCTGCAAATCAAGATGCTACCTGGGAAAATTTATTTGTAGAAGGTCAAACAATCCTAAATAGAAGGCACTCAAGCCAGCCTCCAGACAAGGTGCAACTATCGCGAGCCGAGTCTGCGTTTCTCGAAGCGGAAATTCTATTATTAGACTCCAGTTCTAGTTACGAAATGCCGAATCGGGCACATTCACTTATCCTGGAGAGGTTGAGCCAAGTGCAGCAAGCTCTTGATCAATTGGAGCTTGCCATCAGATCACGCGAAAAAGCAGCTGCGTATGCAAAACAAGCTGATGTACGCGGTGAATGAAAGACTTTTGGAGAGCATGATTTTGTCTCGAAATATCGCCGGAACTTTCATCAAGAACCAGACGATGTTCGTGTCGAAATAAATGGACCTGCGCGGTACTTTGGCTGTCCTATCTGCCGCAAGAATGACGGGGTAGTACAAATACAATATGGAACTATTGTAAGCGGCATTCGATTTTCAATTGAAAATCCATTGCAAAACTCATTCCTTGTTGGATGCATACCATATCATGAGGGATGGCATTGCAACCGTTGTCACATTTCTTTCTGAAGATGAGACAGCGGATAGATCGGGCTATATGCCAAACACGCTCACATGGCGGTTTTCCTTTTCATGATATTCTTGCACGATAATATAAGGGAATAAAAATGTCTTTTCGAAGTGTGAGCTGGGTTCTATCGGTTCTGTTCAGTACTTGTTTTTTAATTGCTACGCCTGCGTCCCATGCCAGTAAAGCGGACAGTCTAGCTCCGCAAGTAGTAGCGGCAATGGAACGATTGAATGAGCAGCTGAAAGATTCTCCAAATGACCTGACGCTTTTGAAACAGCGTGCTGCTGCATATGTATATTTGAAAAACCACGACCAGGCTTTTTTGGATCTGAATCATGTTTTGCAGCTTGACCCTACCAACATCTGGGCACTATTGGCTAGATCACAAGAATATTTGCTTCTAAAGAAGAACGAAGAGGCGTTGGCTGATGCGGATGCTGCATTGAAATTATGCAGTGGGAATAGAACTCCTTATTTGATGCAAAGAACAATCTGCTCGTATATGTTAGGCAAAGACGCCGACGCCGCTGCAGACTGCACTGAAATTCTGACAAGATGCCCATCTGCAACAGAGACTGAGAAGCTTATTGCTGTTACCAACAGAGCTGAACTTTTTTGCCGACTTGGCAAATACGATCAAAGCTTAGCCGATTGTAAAAAGGCGCTCGCGATCGATCCCCGCGGGGCTGGTGGCGCCGCCTATTACTGGCGAGCACAAGCGCTCAAAGCACTGAAAGACGATGCAGGGGCTCGCGTGGCTGAGACAAAATCGCAAGAGATCGGATACGTTGACACCGGGCGTGTAATCGCCGACGTGAACACTCTCATTTATGACCACATGTTCGATCCCGTTCAAAAACGATTCAGCCACCGCATCGACACAAAACACTTTGTCTTTTTCTTTAATTCAGATCAAGGGTTGGCTAGCACCATTGCTAAATTTTCCGAGTGTTTCTTGTCTCATGTTGACTCCGATTTATTCAAAGTGAAATGGAGCGCACCGGTAAACGTTTATATGATGCCGGATAAAGCCTCTCAATACACATTTTTGAAAGAGCAAATGAACAACGATCAAGATGTTTGGGGTACGTGCATCCCCAACAGGAATGCGATGGTGTTTTATACACAAAGTGGGTTTGGCACGGTAGCGCATATCATTTTTGCTCAAGTATCACTCAACACTCCTATACATGTTGATAGATTCGCTGGTATCGATGCGTTCTTTGAAAAAATATACGGCTACCAGCAAGGTGTACTTTCTGCGCTTTATTGGGGATATCAAAATCCGTGGAGGCTCAAGCGAGTTGAAAAAGAGATTCCGAATTTGACCCTGGTTGATGTGATTGCCCTTTCTCAAGATCCAAAGGTCGATCATCAATCAGAAGAACGATTGGTGGCAATGTTCTTATACGACTCCAATTTGTTTAAGAAGTACATTGACCTTGCAATAGCTGACGATCGCAAAGGTTACGGAACGGTTCTAGAGGCTGCTTTCGACAAACCGATTGCTGCTATTGAGCCTCAATGGCACGAATATCTGATAGGAATATCGAAAAATCTGGCAACGCTTGAGGAAAATCCGACTAGCGAGTTTTTCCTTTCCAAAGTCGATTTTGACAAATTCGTTAAAGAGCATTCAAAGATATTCGTTAATTTTGAGCGACATTTAAGCAGTAATTTGTCCGCCCATGACCAAACCGCAGCTGCCGTGCCTTCCACCAACAAGCCTGGTGTGCTGCCTAGAGGATGGAGCAGAGCCGGCTCGCATCCCAGTGAATACGAAATGGGTATGACTAGAGATGCGACTCATAGTGGCACCACCTCTGGTTACTTAAAATCAATTGCTGCAAAAACCAACGGCTTCGGCACTCTCATGCAAATGTTTCAGGCGGATCGATTTAGGGGCAGAAAAGTGCAGTTGACGTGTTGGACAAAAACGGAAAACGTCGATAGTTGGGCCGGCGCCTGGATACGCGTGGATGGACCAGAGCGCGGGGGCGGCTCTTTGTCATTCGACAACATGGAGGATCGGCCGATAAAAGGCACCACCGATTGGACGAAAAGAGAAATTACCTTGAATGTGCCAGTCAACGGCGCAAATATCGATTTTGGCGTTCTATTGAGTGGCCGCGGAAAAGTATGGGTCGACGATTTTGAATTTCAAGATGTGGGACCGTGCACGACTGCAGCTCAGCCTACGAAACAAGTCAAGCCTAACTATGTCAACGATGATGCCTTAAATCTCAACTTCGAGGATGGCTCAAAATAACCAAAACGGTGTTGGCTGTAAGATAGAATCCATACCAACCAACCACAAATCGATGAACACGCTTTTTCTTTTGATGCTGGCTTATATGGCAACAGCCTCAGGCAGTGGTCCGAAGAAACACTGCGCGCACAAGGGTTCAAGACGATCAAGCTCTGGGTTTTCGAAGTCAATGCACGGGCTCGCTGCTTTTACGAAAAGCATGGTTACAAGCCTGGCGTAAACAAGATTTCGGTGGACGGCTGCTGCGATATGGCAAGGATGTGTAAACGTATTATTTGGTTTGCGCAGGTTCCCAACCCCGCAGGCTGGTCTGATACATCAATGTAGCCTCTTCGCTGGCGATAACCTTATTTGCCACCATTGCGCCCCAAAAACGCGCTTTTTTGCCAAGTCTGATTATTGCATTAGGTGCGTAAATAATGCCCGCAAAGTTGCTGTTCGCATCCAGCCTTATCTCGCCTGTGCCGTTGTACCATAATTACAGACTGGAACTAGGAGAAGATTCCTCGTGCCCCGGCACCAGATTTATGCAACTGTTTGCTGTTGCTTCGAACACAGGCCTAATTGATTTGTCTTCAAACCTCACTTCCCAGATTGATTTTGGTCTCTCGATGTATAGGGAGGGGGAGGAAAATTCCGCATCTTTGAGGAAGATTCGTACTCTCCCGGGGGTAGATAGCATAATACTGTTAGTCGAGACGTGATCAGCCGTGTAGTCGCCAGCTTTGAGGATAAGCCTGTCGTTTTTTCCTGTCAGGACAGTTGCGTTCGCCGGTGCTTCGAGAGCGGCCTTAAACGGTCGTGCCATCACCGGTGGAGGCGCCGTGAAGGGAATAGATGAGTGGGCATGCGGTGAACCACCACCGTTGTGAGTGCGGGAAACAGCTAGCAGTTCAGATTTTAGTATCAGGCTGCTCGGCTGGCCATCATACAGAAACATGAATTGGCCTGCTTTGTGTAGCGGTTGAGAACAGGACATTCCATCATAGCTTCCTGCAAATGAATAAGGAAAGTGGCTGCGGCTCTGGTAACGTATTACAGCAGCGCCATCCTCTAACCAGAGGTCTTCACTGGCATATGCTGCATAGTTAAACAGATATTTGTCTTTGATTTCTTCAACCGGAGGAAACATCAAGGACTCCCTGGGTTCAATCGACTCTTCCGATTCGTGTGTTCCACTCGAAGCGTGCGCTAGTACAGCCTGGGGCGGCTGCTTGAGCTGAGCTTGTTGCTTAGCTTTTACTTTTCTCTCGGCTTCAAACTTGCGCAGATCTTCTTCTTGTCTTATTAGCATCTGAGCGCGAGCGTCCGCGGCAAGTCTCTTCATGTCGTCTTCCGAACCGAGCTTCTCATAGAGCTGATTAATCGTTCCCCGCCAATAATTCCAACCACTGGTTTTAGGAAGTGTCTCTTCCGCGCGCTTGCAGTAAGTGAGAGCCGCTTCTTTGTTGCCACAGGCGTTTTCAATTTCCGATAGAAAAATAAGTTCGTCTGTCATAGGTTTATACGATTGTTCAGATACTGCTCTGTCCAGCCATTTGTGAGCCTCGTCTGTTTTACTCAACTCGATGCAAGCTTCGATTTCCGATTTGAAGCAGTAGAATTTTCGGTTGGCTGGCTGTGGGCTCGGCGTACATCCGCGGACTGCAAGGAGCGAGTTGTGAGAGAGGATTTTTATGCATTCTGCGCCGAGTTCACGCACGCGATCCCACTTTTTTTCCTTTACTGCATAATCGAGCAACTTGATCGACGCAGATAAGCAACGGTAACCATACGGTCCTTTCTTGTGCCACCAATCGTAAAACTCTTGGGCTCGCTCTTCAGTGGCATTTTCAGCCATCGACCAGTGTTTTTCCGTTTCCTTGCGGTCCATTTTCCAGGACGCTTGCAAATTTTCCACATCCGCTGTTTTGTTCTCTTTGGAAAGTAGGCTCTGCATGGCTGACGTGGCACCGGAGCCTCCAAACATCGGGTCATCCCCATACAATGCATCGATGGCGAGGGCTTCTTTTAGATGTTTTTCGGACTGGTCGTAGGCGCTGTTATTAGTTTCTACTGTCGCAAGAGTGGTAAGGACTTTGGAAACATGAGCGTCATCAGAGCCATATGTTTTTCGCTGTGCGTCCAGCAGCTTTTCTAGAATATCCATGTCCAATTTATTGTGCCAATCTTTGTAGACTAGTCCATAGGCTGAGTCGAGCACGACTTGTCTGGCGCTTTCTGACGTCTTGCCGAGTTCTTGTTTGCGCGGGTCTAGAGCGAGGAGTTGATCCAGATAATCCATGGCTCGGGTTCTATTATTCTGAGTCGCGTAAAAGATAGATACCTCTGCCAAAACGTGGCAGTATCGGCTGCTCGTTGCCCCAAATAAATCTTTGGTCTTGCCTAGTTGAGTTTGATAAAGCATCTCAGCATCTTTCTGCCGACCGGCTTCGGCCAGGCTTCGAATAGGCCAGTCGGTAATCGGCCTCGGCTCAACTTCAAGAGCCGACTTTGCTTGTTGGGAGTTGATCGCCTTTTTGATATGTTCGATCGCAGAGTCATATTGTTTGGCCTGCACTTCGCTGCCTGCTAGATTCATCCACAACTGCGGAGCGTTAGCTACATTATTTTTCTCGGCCAAGATGGCGGCGGACTCTTGCATTTTGAGCTCGGTAGCGCGAGCGTTCGGGCCATCGGCCTCTTTATTTGCTCCGCTGTTCATGGAAGTGAGATTTATTATTTCTTGTGCCACTTGACCCTTATCGCGCGAGCTTTCTGCCATCAGTGCATATGCTTTTTTGAGTAGATCAAGCTTCTCTATTTTCGAAGCGTTGTTGTTAAGCAGATCCGCCAACTGCTTATAAAGTTTTGCCAGTTCATCGGGATTAAAATCTTTTGCTTTGAGTGCATAGTCGATGGACATGCGGCTGTACGTCTCCTTCCACTTCGGTTGGATCGACATAACAGAGGAGCCAAAGATTGAGGGGCGTTCAACAAGCGCTGAAAGGTCGTGCGCTGCAACAGAATAGTCTCCCTGCTGGGCGGCGCATCGTGCGCGAACTGTGCTGAGAAAGTTAGGCACATTGTTTCGACAGCCGGCGATGGCCTTGTCGAGATATGGACGCGCTTCGTTAAATTTGTTGTGATCGCACAAAAGCCGACCGTAGTATCCGTAGAGATATGATTGCGAAGTATCAATCGACGGATGGTCCGAAACCTCGAATACTCCTAGCCAATACCTTTTGTCGTCCACGCGCGCGACGACTTCTTTGAGAATTCTCTCCGCCTCCGCGGATCTGTTACTTAGCCTGCTTAGCTGGGCAAGTTGCACGGCCCTGCACATGAACAGACGGTTGAACAAATCGAGGTCCCGAGAAGCGGAGGAAACCGGCATGGAGTCGGCTGTGGACAATGCCATGGCAAAATGCTTTTGAACCTGGTTAAATTGTGATCTGGTTGCCGCCAGGCATGCTTTGTCGAGATAGAGAAGGGCGGTGCTGAACGCGGCGTTGGTATCGGATTTGGTGCTGTTCTTGCAAGCACCGAGAGCGCTGTTCATCATTATTTCGGACCGGCTATATTCGCCTGCCGAAAGATAGAGACAGGCAAGCGCGCGCAAGCGTTGGTAGTCCGTGTATGAGCACTTCCACGCATCGAAGACACCGAGCCACAACGCTGGATCGGGATGCCTGGCTAACTCGGCATTCAAAGCTTTCTCAATGTCTAGGAAGATTGCCGTGATGGCCGTATGGTCCGATAGGCATCCAGTGTCTTTCAGTTTGTCGAATAGCTTATTTGATTGATCAAATTGCCCGCTGTCGGCTAAACGCCTGCCCAGGTAAAGAAGACAGCAATACATATTGAGGCTTGGCCGAGGATACTCTTTGACGTTTTCGCGTTTCTGATAGTAGTCGAGCAGAGTCTCAATCAATTTCCGCGCGGCGGCCTTGTCACCACCAGCGATGGCAGCGTCTGCGCGCATAAAAGTGGACATAAATGCTCGCTCCTCATTGGTCGGCTCGCCCGGGCCGGGGATGGGACCGACGAGGGCCAACTGGTCAGCCCACTTACCCGCTTTGATCTCGTCAGTAAGATCTTTGGCGCTCGGGACACGAACCGTCGCTTTCCCATTACCGGCTTCAGCCTTTTCCAAGCGTTCAACAGCTGATTTCGCGTATTTGACCGCCGAGTCGGAGTCGCTTGCTTTGAGATATGCTGTGGCTAGTGCCAACTCCACTGCGCTTGGCGAAGGGCTGAACAAGGGCACGCTCTCTATATGGATAAGCTGATCGTCTGTAAAAAAGGAAGAATACACTTGTCGTGCGCGTTGCAGATACTCGATCGCCTTTTGCGGTTTATTTTGTTGGTCGGCAAACTGAGCCAAGCGAGACAAAAGATAGCAGTGGTATCGAGCTTCCGATATTATGCGGTCAGGGCTATCGCTCTTGATAGAGGTTTGTCCCTTTGGATGTTCCCTTGTGGCGAGACTCGTCTCGTAGCAGGCTATGGCTCTGTCGTACTGTCCGATACTTTCATAAAAGTCGCCAAGCCACAGTTGCGTGTCTCCACCGTAAAAGCTCGTCTGATTTCCTTTGGCTTGTAGCTTTCCGACGACGTGCTCGATATCGCCAGCTTTTGTTCGGGCCAAAGTTTGTAAGTAAGCTTTGTAAACCGGTAGGCGAAATTCGGCTTGACGACTGTCACCCGTACCAAAAAACTTGCCGGCATCATCGGCGGCGATAACAGGACCGCCTATTTTTAGGACTTCGTCGTTTAGTCCGCAGAGTTCGAGCATTGTTAGCAGATGTCCATATTCTTCATCAAACCAGCGTGGCTTTTCGCTATCGAAAACTGGCGTTGTCTCGACGATTTTAAGAGAGCGCCTGGCCTCGGCAAGATTCCCTTCGCTGACAAGCCAACCGACAGAGCCGATCGCGACCGAGTCGACCAGAGCGGCCGACGATGCGGGATCGTCCTCGGCGAGTGAAAGATTGTCCCTGTCTGATGCAGCAGCAAATAGATCCAGATTCGCGGCGTCGAAGTTTACCTCCGGCCTTCCTGTCTGTGTATCCCAGTTTGGTCCATTGGTGCAATCGAATCGGTAAAGCATATTTCGCAGTTGACTAACCATTTGGCTGAGAACCTGCACCTTACGTAACCACTTACATTTAAAAGTGAAGGTCTGGTAGCCGCCTTCGCGGTCGAGCACGCCCAAAACACTTGCATCTCCCTCATTGCCTTTGCAGAGTTTGCTTATCTCGGCCCGCGTTTTTCCGCGCACCGACTGACCGTTGATACTTACCAGCAGGCTGTCTTCCCTTAGGTCTGAATCTTGAAATGGGTCAGCGCGAACAACTACCCCGTCCCGTTCTCGGAAGGTGATGGTAACGGGAAGGCGACACTCGAGCTCGTCCTTGTCCTCGTCTGCGCTGCGTCCAGTGCGGCGCGGCGCTTTGGGTCTTGCGTTTGTGGCCGCCGCCTTTTCTTTGGCCGAACTGTGATCTGTTTTTTCGATGGCTGTGATAGCAGGTGAAGTCTGGGCCGGAGTAGATAAAAGTAGACCGCCGCTAGAAAAGACCGTTATGCTCGCCGTCAGGAAGAGACGCCAGAGGCGATGAACACAATAGTGAGCTGGATTCTGAGTATGTAGGCGCGACATTGTGCAGTCTCGTGATTAGTCTTTGAACCGGATGAGCACTCGGCTTGACCAAGGCTAAGTCCGATTTTAACATCAGTCCTATTTTGGGAGCTGCTCAGTATGGAACGATTATGGAAACTTTCGATATGTCGACACATTGAAAACAATTCGCCAATTCCTGCACAGGTCAGTGAATTACGACTTGATCAGTTGCCGTTCGTGTCTCCGGCGTGTACATCTCTTCCACTTTGCAAGGCGGTAAAATAAAGGCACCGGGGGTAGTGGCGCGAGCAAAGTAAGTATATTCGTAATGACCGGCGGGCATTTTAGATGAGCTCCGGCATTTGAATTCCCAGATTTCTCTTTAAACGCGATACCACGACCATCTTCACTTGCATTCTCGTGCCGCTGCGATGAAGTCATCACAAAGGAATTCGTTCGATTCCACAACACGAAAGAAGTCTCTGATTGACGTTGTACGAAATTTGTTGATGCGTAGTTCGCATTTTATGATTAATGTATACTATGGGTTGACATATTTGGGAAAGATTAAACCAGCTGGTTTGATTTTATGCTAATATGTCAACTATGGGTATACAAAGACACGCTAAGCTAAACCACCTACAACAGATCCTACCCGAGGGTCTGCCAGTTGACTCCAATTGGCTTCAAAAGCAGGGCTATTCACGCCAGCTAATAGCCAAATACTTGAGGCACGGATGGCTGGCGTCGCCAGTGCGAGGTGTCTACCGTCGAAATAGCGCCATGATGGATCAGAAGAGCTGGGAACCAGTAGTGATATCGATGCAAAGGCTACTGGAAGTCCCCGTCACCGTCGGAGGACGCACCGCACTTGAATTGCATGGACTGTCCCATTATCTGTCAATGACGCCACCACCAGCAGTTCAACTCTACGGATCTGAACCGCCCCCAACTTGGGTGAACAAATTGCCAATGAAGCAGCAATTTGTGTTTCACTCGACGCATCTATTCAAAACAAGCGCTGGCAGCGTAAACAGGAGCAAAGAATATCAGCAGATAAACTTCACAGATTATAAGTGGGGAGCGTCTGAATGGTCGATGCTCATCTCAACGCCGGAACGAGCGATCCTCGAACTTCTCGATGAGCTACCTACTCATGAGAGTTTCCACCAGGCTGACATGCTGATGGAAGGGCTGAGCAACTTACGAACGAAATACCTCGCTGCGTTACTTGCCGATTGCCGGAGCATAAAAACAAAACGTCTGTTTCTCTGGTTTGCTCAGCGACACAATCACGCTTGGCTTAGGACGCTCAACACCGAGAATATCGATATCGGCAAGGGGAAACGCATGATAGTCCCTGGCGGCAAATTAGATCCGAAGTATCTCATAACGGTTCCGGAAGAATTCGCAAATGATCGACAGCGCACCATATAGAAAACAAGTCTCTCTGCTTATGCGCGTTTTGCCGATTGTCGCGCAAGAGCATTGCTTTGCGCTGAAAGGTGGAACCGCAATCAATTTGTTCATCCGCGATATGCCGAGGCTGTCTGTTGATATCGACTTAGCCTATCTTCCTGTCAAACCGCGTGACGAGTCATTGCAAGAGATTGATACGTCTCTCAAAAACATCGCAGCCAGGATCGAGAAAAGCGTTCCAGATGCAAAGGTGCGACCGTTAGTCTTGCAAGGCACGGACCGGGCGGTCAAGCTTGTCGTTAGTACGAGAGACGCTCAAATAAAAATCGAAGTTACGCCAGTTCTGCGCGGGACAGTTTTCCCCCAGCAGACTCGCGCAGTCTCGGAGAGAGTGCAGAGTGAATTTGGGTTCGCCGAGATCGCCGTAGTCTCTTTCGAGGATCTCTATGGTGGCAAACTTGTAGCCGCGCTCGACAGGCAACACCCGCGTGATCTATATGATGTTCGGCTGCTATTGGCGAACGAGGGCTTAACACGCGATTTATTCCGAGCATTTCTGGTCTATCTCATCAGCCACGATCGGCCAATGTCGGAAATTATCTCTCCCAGATTTCGCGACATTAGTCATGAATTCGAACATGGTTTCGCCGGGATGACGGTTGATGCAGTCACCCGCGAAGAGCTGGAAAGCACTAGGAAAAATTTGGTCGAGTGCATACATAATGCCTTTACGGACGTTGACCGGGAACTCCTTCTATCGATTAAGCGTGGTTCGCCAAAATGGGATCTGCTTGCGATTGATGGAGTCGAAGCATTGCCGGCGGTGCGCTGGAAACTACAAAATCTTGAGAAGCTTGGGGAAAAGAAACGCGATCAATTAATTGAGCAACTCACCAAACTGTTGATGAAGAAAGAAATTGAATAAACGCATGCCAACGCGCTTCCGAACAGCAGGTGGTGCTATGTGTAATTTCCATTGGCACCTTAAGATTTAGGTTACATCAAACCAGGCCACCCAAGCCGAGGCTTAGGACGAACAATTGAAAAATTGGAGCAGAGAAATTGAGCAAGGACGTTGTTCGCCATATCTCAATCCGCCGTAGAATAGCGTTCAATCCCATTATAGATTGTCACGTAAAGGAGTGAAAACTATTTTGAACATTAAGGAGTTCAATAACTTTTGCACCAAGCTGCCGGCAACGACACACGTGATCCAGTGGGGCGAGTCGCACGTCTGGAAGGTCTGCGGCAAGGTCTTTGCCATTGGCGGCCAGGCTGAAGACGAACACTGGTTTACATTTAAGGTCAGCCCCTGGGCATTTGAAGTGCTCAAAGAACAGCCAGGGCTGCGCCCCGCCCCTTATCTAGCCTCACGAGGACTGAGCTGGATTCAGCATTATAAAAAGCCAGGCCTATCGGATAAGCAATTGAAGGACTACTTTCGTCAATCTTACGAGCTTGTCTTAAAGGGTGTGACGAAAAAGAAGCGCATCGAACAAGGTCTTCTGTGAGACCGACTGCATACTCAACTATGCTTACCTCAGTTCAGTTTACTTCGGCTACGAGCCATCCAGGGGCTCCAACCTCTGAGCAATACGTCCACGATTTCCCTGTTCTGTCCCGAGATTTCTTCAGTCACAATACGTTGGCTTGTGATCACCCAGGCGCTTAACCACATCTGGAGCACAGTTTCGTTGAAGACAAGAAGCCAGTGTTATTGAAATGTTTTACAATGGACGAGATAAATACTGGATTGGATAGCGAGTTTCTAGTAATGAAGGCGGAACTGTTTCCGAGGGTATGGAAGTTTGGTGTTTGCGTTTTTGAGACTAAGAGCAATCTAAGCTTCGAAGAGGTACAAGGATGAACGCGCCTGTCCTTCATTGTATTAAGATGCGTCAAAATGAAAATCCATTATGAACGAAACAAGATTGCCAACATTGGTCGAGTTAGCGGACACCTATGAGGTTGAGAATGCCGCATCTCAAGCAGATGTTTTATCGCCGATATCTGCCGGACTCCTTGAGGAGTTTCTTCAGCGCAATCCTTCTGATCTTTTGAATCGCGCACGATTACTAGGTTTCTATTATAGATACTATTGGAAAACGCGCACCCGGCTTGCAAGGGATTTCCGAAACCGAAGAGTCCAGCACATACTGTGGTTCATCGAGAATGCACCAGGTTGCATTTTTGCAGCGGATCGATATCTAGCAGTGGACAAGCAAAGCGATGAGCACAACTATTCCAAGGTCGCCACAGCGTGGCAGGAAGCTGTCCGACAGACTCCTCATGATTCTCAGGTTCGAATAAATGCGGCTTTGTTCTTCCTGAAAAATGATCAGCGCTTGTGTTCTTCTCTACTGAACTCTGTTAAAAAAGACGATCCAGCAAATGTTTGGATAAAGGCTGTCGCTTCGCGATTAGGAGCGGTCAAGGACGTATCTGACGTCTACGATCTAGAACCATTGGCGCTGAATGCCGATGATTCGATAGATTTTCGAGATCTCTGCAACCGTTCTTCTTTGCATCGGGCGTTTAGCGCAGGAGAAGAGTTGTCTCCAATCTCTGTTGAGACGCTGACGCGTGTCCTGTCGAAGTACCCTAATGATGTCACTGCTCGAGCGGAACTTGTTGCGTTCTATGCACACCGTTGCCGTCGACAGAATATTCTAGGTTATGATCCAGCATCCGAACGTAAGTTCACATCCAATGTATTGTGGTTCATTACCCACGCACTCGGTGCAGAATCCTTATCTGATATACGAGTACCAGAGCTAACGCCGGGTGCTCGCAGTCTACTCTGCGCAGCTCTGGACGACCAAATGTCACGATCGAAAGATCACGTTGGCGACAACATATCAAAACTTGCCGATCGCCTTCGAGGAAAGACCGATCAAGTGAAAAGAAGACTAGCTCACGCAGTTCGAAAACGAGGTCGGCAAATCAATTCTCCAAGCGCACTGGATGAAATTGCAATATCGCCGAAGAGGTTCATTGAATCAAGCAACAGGCCGGGACTCTATAGTCTGACAGAATGGGCAAACAATTGCTCCATGGGCAGCGCCGAATTGACAGGCAGTTACGGATGGGTCGCGCCACAGTCGATTGAACACCTGGACGAAATGCTCGATGATGGCAGCATTGACTTATACAACAGAGCGAAAATAATCGGCTTTTATCGGGAACCAGAAAAAGCATCTAATAGAGATGAGAAGCTACGGGCACTCTATGCGAAGCATCTTCAATGGCTGATCTCGACTGTACCTGATTGCGAGTTCCTGAAAGAACACTATTGGGCTGGTCTAAAAAAAGATTTGGAACTTTGTGAAACAATAAAACAGGTATGGTGTAAATCTGTTAAGGCCCATCCAAGTGCCGGATCCTACGTAAATGCCTCACTTGCCCACTTCGACACCGAGCGGAAAAAGGCGCGTTCTTTTTTGGTATCAGCACTTAGCCTCGAACCAGACAATCTCATGGCGACAACTCTTCTCAGAAAGATAGACAAGCAACCCCAAAGAAATTCCAGTGCGCAGCTTTTGAAGCGGTCGGGATTTAAAGCCGGTTGCAAGTCAAATATCATCAGCAAAGCATCCAAGCGTGTTGATTTGGTCGGCGCTTGGCTGTTCGGAACGAGACTCCCTGACAGTTCTGTGTGGACCGCGGAGCAAGTGATTCAAAACAATCCAAACGAATTGGTCATGCGCGCTGAACTTCTTGGTTATTATGGCGATCAGAGATATTGCTTCGCTCTGGCTGGGCGCGATCCAAAATACTCGGTTGCTCACTTGCCACATCTATTGTGGTTTGTCCAAAATATCCCAGAAACAATCGGACCAAGAGCGCGAGGAGACTACTATCAGGATCCTATTGGATACAGAGCAATGGTGGCTGCTTGGAAGCAACAACTAGAAGCATATCCCATGAATGCTGGTATCGCATACAGTGCTTCCTGGATCTTCAGCGGCGACAGCCGATACTTTGAAGAAGGCGTCACAATAGTAAGGCGAGCTCTGAAAGTTCATCCAAAAAACGAGAGGCTCAAGGATAGATTAAAGCATCTCAAGACGCTCTCTGGAATTCGGTAAATTTGATGATTGGTCAACCGCGCCGAAAACTTTCTATCAGTTACAACTAAAGCTTAAAATATCTAAGTATTCGGGATTTCGCGACACGCACGTGCCACCAGGTGTACTACCAGATCTGCTCGCGCTGGCTGGAGCAATATATTTGCGGCATTAATTTAAGAAGCAAATTTGATCTCACTGTCGAAGGAGTCTTCCAGAAAATGAGCGATTTTTTTTGCTCGCTTGAACGTTGGCTGACCTTCACGATACTAACCTGTAGCAATCTTTCGTTTCGTTTTGCGCATCATCATTTCCCAGAGTCGGTCGCCAACTTTTTCCATTGGTTCTTTTATGTCGTTGACTTTGACGATCAAGTATCCCTTGGTGACATCTTCGGAGTCATTGTTTTTGTGATTAGCAAGCTTCTTCAACATTTCCAGATCGTGTCCCATCAAGAAGCCTTGTGTCAGGTACGTCCGTCGGAGGTCATGCAATCCAAACGGCACTTTAGTCTCATCCGAGATCAGCTTGAAGTGCGTTTCGCGCAAATCAAATCGGCCCGTTTTGCCGTCGGCGGCAAATACATACGGATTCGTCGAATCTTTTTTTTCATTCAAACGACGATCAAAAATCTCCTTCAATCTGTTTGTTATCGGCAACGCAAATTCGAGTTTGTTCTTCGTGTTCAAAATTTCGAAGTAGCCTCTCTTGATGTGCACATCGTCCCATTTCAGATGTGCGGCTTCATTCTTGCGCAAGCCTGTTAACAAAACAAATAGAAAATAATCTGCCATCACTTTATCTTTGAGTTTGCACAGAGCTTGATACCACAGCGGCAAGTCCATTTCGGATAGCATGGTTTGCCGACGTTTAAGCTTGTTCCAGGAATTCAATTGATTTAGCCGCTTCACCGGGTTGTGCAGCACTACCGGCGTACCATCAGGCATTTCGTACATCTCTTGTGCGAAGGTGAACAGAGCACGCAGCACTCGCATCGTGTTATTAGCTGCTCCCGGACCGCCTTTGCCCGACCCGATTTCCTTGTTAGTGATTTGATTGAACTTACTTTCTACATCATCCTTACTTATCTCTGTCAGCGATCGATTCATCCAGTCCGCAAGATAGGCGTTCGCAACGATGCGGTAATTGTCGACACTGCCTTCCTTGAGACTCTTGCGCTTGAGATAATCAGCAAGCACAGCGGAGAGAGTTAGTTTTTGAATGTGTTTCTCTGCGGCCCATTCAGCATCCTGAATCTTCTGTCGCCTCTTCTCTGCAAGCCTAGGATCAATGCCTTGTCGCAGCTCCGACAGCAATCGAATTGCTTCAAGTCTCGCTTCGTCAGCTTTCACCGCTGGAAACCTACCAATGGTCAGGGTGATAGATTTCCTCGTGCCATGCAACAGATTTTCGACAAACCAAACCTTGTTACCGGCGGCAGTCACTTTAAATCGAAAGCCTGGCAGTCTGGTGTCTCGCCATTCCCCTACTGCAGTGGTGTCGCGGGCAAACTTGTCCGTAAGATTCTTTAGTTTTTCAGATTCGTTATTGTCGTTTTTCATAATTACCTAGACGTTTTTAACCGATCACAGTACCCGTCATTGGTTGCAGTCCTTTTCAACCGATCAACGTGCCGCTCACCGATCACCTAGATCATTTGTCTAGCTCCTCAAACGTGAACTAGATTTTGATCTAGTTGCAACGAGGGATGGTAGTAGGCAATTTCCAACCGATCAATAACCGATCAGAAACTTTCCTCATAATATCAGGAAAGTCCAACCGTAAACCTTAAAAACCGTACTAGGAGCTAATTTTGGGAAATATTGGATAAGTCACGTTAAGTCCGAAAACTTCGTTTTTCCTAGACTTAGGATCTAGTCCGCAAGGGTCAGGGTTCAAGTCCCTGCTCGCCCAATCAATACTGAATGCCGCCGAAAGGCGGTTTTCTTTTTGGGGTATTCAATCTGCCTCTCGGACGATCAATGCCCGGAAACAAATTTGTTTGCATCGGCAGCGTGTCACGCTTTCAAATAATTTCAAATTTGGCAGTGTGGAAAAAATAGTAGGTGATCGCTCCGAATCATTAGACAATCTAGGCGGACGCAGCTGGGATGTGATCATCGACACCAGTGGCTATGTACCTCGCGTCGTGAGCAAATCATGCGAGGCACTCAAATCGAGCTGCGAATCATATGTTTTCATTTCTACCGGATCTGTTTACAAAGACAAGAGTAAGCCAGGAATCAGCGAAGACAATGAAACACTAGTTCCGAAAGACGCCGATGCTACCGAGTGGAGCGATGAAACCTACGGCGAATTAAAGAGCGGCTGCGAAGGTGTTGTGCAAAAAACTTTCGCAGAGCGAGCCCTGATCATTCACCCTGGAGTAGTTGTCGGACCCTACGATCCGACTGACCGTTTCACCTATTGGCCGGTGCGTGTAAAGTCTGGAGGCGCGGTGCTAGCTCCAGGGTCACCGGAGCGCCCTATTCAGTTCATCGACGCGCGCGACCTCGGCACCTGGACGATTTCGTTGAGTGAATCTAAAGCTGCTGGAGTTTACAACGCAATTGGACCAGACTATCGACTTACTATGTCTAAGTTTTTGAACGATTGCAAAACAGTAGCCATTTCCGATGCTGACTTCGTCTGGGTTCCAGACCAACTTTTGCTCCAACACAACGTCGAACCATGGTCCGAAATGCCGTTCTGGATACCGGAAAATTCCGAAAATAGTGGAATGTCGTTGCGCAATAACAGTAAAGCGATAAAGTCTGGACTGACCTTTCGCCCGTTGCCTGAAACCATCGCTGACACGCTTAACTGGTGGCACCGAGAAAAAGCTGGTTGCGATTTAAAGGCAGGCATGAGCAAAGAACGAGAAGTAGAGCTACTGCGAGCTAGTCTTTGATTTTCAGAAGAAGCAAAGTTAACGTTCGTAAAAGTTAAGACTACAAGCCACCCTTACTCGGCAATGATGTATTTGTTCTGTTGTCATCCCTCTACGCAAGTTTTGGCAACGTTGCTGCTCGACGAATATCTTATTGCAGCCAGGTTGATAATCCAGGCCACTCTCCAACCGAATGCGCAGCAGTGTAATAACATTTGAAGTCGACCGAGTCCAATTGGCTTCTGGTCGCTTCTTTGAACGCATTCCCGCACAAGAACTTCAATAAGATGCAGATGGCTAAAACCATCGTGAGCTTCGAGAAACTTGCTTCTGACCTGGACTTAACAACCATTTTTAAACCGTTTCTGACGCATCACAACACTGATTTTAGTGGCAAGAACCTGCGAGTTCTGTTGGCGGCGCTTTGACATGTGGACGTCGGTCTTGGTCAAAGCTTCCGTCTTGGTCAACGCTTCCGTCTTGGTCAACGCTTCCGTTTTGGTCA
>PLXC01000071.1 GCA_003151275.1 Candidatus Melainabacteria bacterium | reverse complement strand
AAGGTGCGCACCGCATATAGTGGGAAGGGTGTTGCAAAAGCGCAGTCAATGAAGCTAATACCGTATGCATGGTTGCTTGAGCAGGTTGACTGCGAATTGCCGAGCAAATCGAAGCCGATCGATCTCTTAGAAAACAAATAAGCGCGCTCTCTCTCTTTTTGAAAAGAATCGAGAATTGAAGGACGAACCATGAAAAAATTATCCATAGAACCCCAGCGGGCTCAGTGTTACCTGAGCCCGCCCCTTCGTAGAAAAACTGTGTCTTCCACTGACTATTCAATTGTGTGGAGAAGACTAACTTTCGCTAGCGTCGAACATTGTTTGTGGTTCGGCTTCTGAGCGGATGGTCAATATAGAGCGCAGGTGCGAGAGGGTGTTCGTGATGAACTTGTTATACGATTCGACCAAATGAACTTCTTTAGGTTGTGACTTATTAATGCACTGAAGCTCTTTCAAGCTGATGCGTTGGAAGTCACTTTGGGAAGTATGCTTGGTCATTTGATTGCCCTCAAAAATTCGTCGCTCTCTATGCCTGAGAGAATAAGAGATGTTTGTGGCAAAAACGTGGAACTAGAATTGAGTTCAAAAACTTTCTACGGAAGCCCATCCAGCTTGTATCCGACGCCGTGAACCGTTGACAACAGGGATGGCTGACCCTGCTGGTCGATCTTTTTCCGCAATCTCTTTATATAGGTGCGAATGGTTTCAGGAGAAGACTCTGAATCTGAGGACCAGACCCGGTCGAGCAAAGCCTCGGCGCTGAAGACCTGATTAGGGTGACGCATCAGGAACTCGAGCAGGGCAAATTCTTTGGGCAAAAGCGAAATCTCTTTGCCGTTGCGGCTGACTTTAAAAGTAGTGGGCTCAAGTGAAAGCTCCCCAACTTGAAGCACTGACCCGGTCAAAGCCACTGGGCGCCGCAACAATGCTCTAATGCGAGCGGAAAGCTCTTTCATCTCAAAGGGTTTCGTCAAATAGTCATCAGCGCCCGCATCCAGCCCTTGCTCCTTCTCGTCAACATGCTTTTTAGCAGTTAAAAGCAGGATGGGCGTTGTGCCTCCACTGTCACGGTATTTTGTGCAAACTTCCAAACCGCTGACGCCAGGCAGCATCCAATCCAAAATGACGATATCGTATTTATAGAACTTCAAGCGGTCTAGCGCGTCTTCGCCCGTTTCCACCACCTCTACAACGTGATGTTCGTTCTTGAGCCACTCCCCAATTAATGTGGAGAAGTCGGGTTCATCTTCGACGACTAAAATTTTGGGCATGAAAAGAGTTCCGGATCTGGATTCCAATCTTACCAATCATGATACCCACTGGCCAGCCTGTCCGATCACCTGGGAACGTCCACCTATGCGCTGAATCCTAATTTTGCCGCCAGATTTTTAGCCGAACGCATGACGGCGTCAGAATTGATGTACCTAAATTCGGCAAAGCGCCCACAGCGGTGCAGACCAATAGAATCCAAATAATCGTTGACGATGCGAAGATTTTGGCTACGCGTCAAGTCGTAGACAACGTAGGCATGTCTAACGCGCCTTAGTTCCGTCGTCAGAACATCGCTGCGCTTAATGAAGCCCTCCTTACCGAGTCCCTGAATTACTTGTTCGATTATTTGCTCGTCTGATTTGGACCAAGTCGAATCGCCTTCGTTGGCTGTAATTTCCGCCACCACGGGCGAAGCACCAGCTTCATTTTGCTGACCGAAAAAATTGTAAAAGCAGACGCGATGAAACAGCAAATCATCCTGCGGAAAATAGACGCCGAACTGTCCGGAAGAGTTAGGTTCACGCACTCCCAACATAACGACGATGAGCGAGTTGTGTTTCAGAGCGCGTGCGGCACTAGCAACATTCGCCGGTGCTTCGTCCAGAATTGCTAGCAAGGATGGCAGCGGGATGGTTGAGATTAGTTGGCTATATTCATGGTCTCCTGAATGCCCCGAAACAATCCACTTATCATGCCGTTTGCGCACTCGCTGCACGTTGAAGCCCCGGGTGATTTTCGAGCGCACCGACTTCTCGATTGCCTCAGGCAAAGCCTGAAAGCCACCAGCGGCGGGATAAAAGAAATTTAGCTGCTCCAGATTTCCTTCAGTGGCGATTCCGACCGCGGACTTCAACACATCCTCGGCTGGCGGCTTTGGAATGCGCTCGACCCAATCGCATGCCATCGAACGTGGTGTCAATTTCCAGATTTTTTGATTGTATGGAAGCAGATAGCGCTCTGTAATTCCGCGCCCGAACTGGTTATACATCCAGTCCTCAAAATTTCGCTGGGGGCGTTGTGGATTGTTCAAAAAAGACCAGAGGCAGTCGAAAAGGTCTTCTTTGTCTAGCGCTGCCAAATTGTTCTCAAAAGGGTATTTGACTAGCTTCTTGTTGTACCAGATCGCATTTTTGCGAACGTGTTTTTCCACATTGCCTTGCAAAAGTTCGAGGTCCAGATTGAGAATTTCCTTGTCGCTGGAAAAAACGACATGCCCGCCAAGGTCATAGGTAAGACCGTCCTTTTGAAAACTGCGACACAAGCCGCCGCACTGCTGCGACTTCTCGAGGATCTCACAATCTTCCCCAATGAAATATGCAAGGCTAAGGCCGGCGATGCCGCCGCCAAGTATGGCTATCGATCTAGAGTCTGTGGTCATTTGTCTAAAGCTTAGATTCCCCGTGGCGCAGCTCTTTTCCGTCTTCGATGGGAAATTCCCCATTGTTTGGGGAAAGAATTAATCGTAACCTTGTCGACGATCAGATAATAGATCAGGCGATAGGCGATTCAGCGAGTAAGGTCCTAAGCAATGTCTGAAGCTAACGAGCTTCGCAAACCGAGCAATCCAGCCGAAAAGGCGCCGGAGCACCAAAACAAAGGTGTTGGCGATATCCTTGGCGACGCTGTGCATTCGGCTTTATATACGGCGATTCAAGAACCGATCAGCGGTGTTACTCAAATCGTGGATGAGTTTGCCGGCACTAAGTATCTGCCCAAGGTTCAGTTTATCGGAGCTCCGGTGCAAGCCCAGTTTGGCACCGCTGACTGGAACGCGCAACAAGTAGGCAGTGCCGTTGGCATGTTGTTGCCGTTCATGCTGGTCGGAAAGGGAGTTCGCGGAGTGTTTGGCACGTCTGCTGAAGAAGCCGGCTTGATGTCGCGCAAAGCTGCTTTTGGCATGAGTATGAAGGAAGCCGGGCTAACCGGTTTCGCATACGACGCTGTCCTTCGCCCCAGTGATTCGAAGAACGGCGGGCTTGGTCAATTCCTGCTCGATCGCGGCACCCAGGGCGCAGTCGGCGCCGGTACATTTATGACCCTGACTGGCGCCAGCTTCGGTCTCAATCGTTTTGCTGGTTCAGCCGCTATAGAGCGTTCGGCTCTAGTGCCGCTTTTGAAAAATCCAATTGCCAGCGGCGTTCTCTCCGGTATCCCTGCTGGTTTGTTTAGCGCAGAAGCGAGTTCTCTCACTAAGACTGGACACTTTGCCTCGGGGACTGAGTTAGGGCAAGCGGTATACGGCATGGCCGTTATTGGTGGTGCCTTCGGGGCCGCCCACGTTTTGAAAGCTCCAGGTGAAAACGGTGCACCTAGTCGCATAGACGCTTTGACTAGCAGAATCAAAGATTCCCTCAGTACTGGTGATAAATCTCCGCGAGCCGGCTTGAGTCTTTTGAGCGGCGATAAAGTAGGGGCGGAAGGTCCTGAATATTCAGTCTCCCCAGATGGGAAGGTTGATCCGCCGCCGGCAACAGATAAAGTTGAACCACCAGCAACGGATAAAGTGGAACCGCCAATTGTAGCCAAGGTCGAACCAACCGGCAATGGCACGCATGTCGATGCACCATTTGACGGCGACCCAGTCACGCAAGCATCTCTTGAAGATCTAGCCAACTCTTGGGGCGCCAAGTTCACGCCGGCCAAAACGAAAGCTAAAGTTGCCGACCCCGTTGTTGCACCAGTAGTCAAAGAAGCAGCGCCGCTGAACGAACCTGCTGCGGACAACGCCGCTCCGACAATCAATTTACTGCCTAAAGAAAAGGAAGTTCCTCCTGTCGTCAATGCTGACCTCAAGGATGCCACCGCCAATAGTGCTTCGGTTGTGCCTGAAGCGAGCACAGAAGGCACGACCGGCAAACGCACGATCTTGCTACCTGATGTGGCTGTCACTCGCCATGAAGATTTGACGGTCGGCATCAAATCCTTGAACGCAGCCCTCAAAGCTCAAGACATGGCCAAGGGCCTCGAGGATAAAGCGGTCCTTGCTGAAGCAAAAGCCCAAGATCCCCTCGCCGCACCGGATGTCGTTCAAGCCGCTACTGAGGCGCGCACGCGAACTGATGAAGCGCAAAAGGCGATCCAAGAAAAACGCCAAGCATTCAGCGATTACGTGGCAGAAAAAGGACAGGGACTGCAAAGCCACCTGGAAAACGTCGCTACTCAAATGAAGTACCCTGACGCGGCGCGCGAAATCGTTCAGCATGATTTTGCCGTCAATGAAGGGAAGACTTTGTTGACTGCTGCTGTGGCTGACGGAGCCACTCCTGAACAACAAGCAGCCTTCGACACTTTCGTCAGAGAAAAAGGCGCGAACATAAAACCTGAGCTCGAAAAGCTCGGTGCAGAAGAGAAGAACGCTGATATCGCCCGCGCGCTCCTTGAGCGTGCGTATGCACCTCGCGAAATTTCTCTGCAGGTTGATGATGTTGGGCAGCAAGCCGCTCTAAATGTCGGTTTGAAAGTCTTGACGAAGCAGGGCGGAATTGATCCAGCAGCCTTAGAAAAGTATGCGAAGGATTACGGTCCGGCGATGGAAAAGCATATGCTCACCGCTGCTGATCAACTCGGGTATGGCCTAGGCACTAAGCTTCAAATTCGAGAGGCGTATCACGGAGAGCCTTTCAAACAAGGCGTCGCCCTTTTGAGGGCGGAAAATCTTGACGTTCCTGCTTTGCAAGAATTCGCTCAGAACGGCGGCAAAGCGATAGAAAAAGAGATGGCTCAAACCGCAATTGACCTAGGTTTGGATGCCAATAAACAGTTGGCATTACGGGAAGCTTATCGCGGTGTCGAATCATGGGTTCCCGTTGACGGCAAGGACGGGCAGTTCGTCCCAGTTAAGCCTGAACAGGAAGATAGATTCCGCACCATGCTCAATCTGTTAGACATGACGGCTGATCCTGCAGCACCTCCAAATCACATTAATATAGTTCGAGAGTGGCTCAAGAGTCCTGAGAGTGCAGGGCTTGAAGAACCTTTGACACACTATGCGGAGCTCAAAGGAGATCCCCACGTTCAGGCCTTGCTACGTGAAGCTCTGTTCCCCACTGAGAACATGACCGTAAGTGGAAAACCTGAGACCATGCAGTTTGGCGACTTGCTCGGTGGCACCACTCCCGAAGCAATTGACAGACAGAATCGATTCCAGAATTTTGCCGATTTGACTCAGCAACTCAAAGACGCGCCTGAGTCTGAGCTCGCTGCCAAACGTCATGATGTTTTTGACTGGCTCAATCGCAATAAAGATTTGTATGATGCGGCCACTCGCATGGGTGAGCAATCTGCGGATAGTCGTGTAGTTTCTACTTTGGATTCATACTTTGGCACCAACAATCTCGACCAATTTATACAAGCCAAACAAAAATATGACCAAGTGGCTGAAGCGATCACTCCTGAACTAATCGCCCGCATGCAAAAGCCGGGCGGAGAGCTGTTTTGGGAACTGGCACCGCCAGCATCAGAAACGCCGAGAATGTGGGGCGGCTCGGATAACATTTCCACAAGCAAACAAGCATTGAGAATTCAGAAGGCTGATGACGGCACTGTTGTCGCCGAATTCAATCCAACCCGTCATCCCGATCAAGTATCAAAAGTGACTGATGCTCCTGACGGAACGAGAACAATTGAGTACGCAGACCGCACGCAACTGATTCAAATGCCACAAGGTTACGACATCAATGTCAAGGCTGATGGCAGTTGGAGAACTGACTTCGCCAACGGTAACTTCGTAGAAGAGAATGTCTCGGGCGACGTCGCTAGAGTTATTTATGAAAATGGTGCGGAGACCAAACTATACCGTAATGGCGAAGTGAAACGCACCGGCGCAGGTGACCAATCAGCATCCAAATTTACTGATGGCACCGTCCCTGGTGCTGATGCTGTGCGCCATGAAGATGACACCACGAGCACGTCAACTAAGGCTGAACCAACTCTTAGCGCTTCCAGCAGAGCTGAAATTGCCGCCAACGTCGGCAAACTGAATAGTGGTGACTATACGGAAGCAAGTGTCGCTGCCATTAGGTTGAAGAATAGCCTTGGACAGATGACTGACACTCAATTTGTCAATTGGCTAAACTTTGCCACTGGAACTCACGTTGATGCGTTCAGTCCTGCTGGTCGCAGCGTGCCGAACTGGCCTGATTTGCAAATGCGTGACGGACAAGTGTTGCTGCAAGACAATGTTCAAAAATTGATGCGTGGCGGAGATACTGCGGCAGAACAACAATCACCGGAAGGTCTGACACGCGCATTTGAAGCGCGCAACATCGTCCGCCAATTCCTTAACGCTCCTGAGGGACGCCCAAGCGATCTCCAATATCCAGCTTGGCTTGTAAAAGCCAATCTACTGCCACCTGAAAGTTTGCCCGAAAATATCCTCAAAGATTTGCGAGTACGTTTCCCTGGAGACCAGCTGCCGGCCGACGTTAAGCAGTACCTGGATCAAAATCCTGAACGCATCCAGGCACAAAAAGAAGGCGACAAGCGACCACCACGTGGTCCATTCCAATTGCCTAAAGATGACATCCCGTCACGACTTCGCGTGATGTCAGATGTTCTGCAATTTGCACCTCCTGATATCCAAATGCAATTGCTCAAGTTGGGCGCGGCAGACGGACGGGCGTTGAAAGACGTGATGCAAGTGATCACTCCGCCAAGAGGTGAGCGTGACAGAGCTCAGCCAGTCGAATTCAAGCAACTGCTTGAGATGACTGTGCCGCACGCGAGAGATATCTACACCGTGAAGCTGATGATTCAAGCAATCAAAGATGCCGCTTGGTCTAAAGATCCAGCCGTAAAAGAAGCCAACCAGAATTTGGCCAACAAGGCCGCTGTTCAGTTGTTGCCTGATTCAACTGCGGACCAGACTACTGTTCTTAAACTTGTATCCGGTCTGGCTAGTGGCGAGATCAAGGCTCCGTTTGAACCTCGACCAAGACCAGGCGAAGCTCCTAAGAAGGTTCCAGGCGTGGCTGCTCCAGGCGTCGGCAGGTTTGAAGGTCAAATCCTTCGAGAAGCTGGACTCAGACCTGGCGAAGACTATCCATACAACGATACTTTGGATCAAGGCGGGGATGAATTCCCTCCTAGCCCACTCGATGGTGGGTATGGCAACAGACCGCAACATGATTTCGACATTGAAGACTGGCAAGCCACAGTTGAACCTGATCCCAACGCTCAGCTCGACGGATCCGATGGTGCTGGACTGGTAAACAATGCAGAGTTCGATGGTCATATCGGCTAAAATGTAACTGAAAATCCATCGTTCAACCTGAGGCACGGATGTCACTCCAAGTTATTAAGGATGCCATTGCGAACAAAAAAATGACTTGTCCGCAATGCAAGAAACCAGTTCAGAAATTCGACAAATACGCTGAAACTATTGATGCCGTGCGCGACGGTCTGGGATATACAGACATTGATTCGCGCGGTTCTCGCGTGACGTTGATGTGCGGAAACGCTGGCTGCGACTGGACAGAGCGAACCGAGTTCTGGTCGCAATATATTGACGATTAGTATTTGAAATCGATCGTCAACTGGACGTAGTCTTCTTCTTCCTTTTCACAATCCAGATTGGATAGGGCAAGCCCTAACAAGCGCACGTGCCTGTGGTCAATTTCTGTCGAGTCCAGAAGTTGCATGGCCACTTTCATGATTTCGTCGACTGCGTAAATAGATGCAGCAACTGTGCGACTGCGGGTCACTTGCTGATAGTCACCATATTTAACTTTCAGTGTCAATGTTCTACCGCTGGTTTCGCTGCTGTCCACCCGTCTTTTTAGGGTCTCGGCGATTTCTTCCAATGCCGAAATGATCGAATGTCGATCGATTAGATCCTCTGCGAAACTCTCTTCGGCACCAAGGGATTTGCGAATGCGATTCGGAACGACTGGGCGATCGTCGTGCCCGCGCACGATGTGAAAATAGAAACTGCCCACCTTGCCGAATCGTTTTACGAGATCTCCTTCGCTCCATTTTTTGAGATCAGCACCAGTAAACACACCGGCATTGCGCATTTTTTCCGCGGTCACTTGACCGACGCCATAGAATTTTTCGATCGCTAATTTTTCCACATATGACTCTGCCTGATCAGGTGGTATCAAAAACAATCCGTTCGGCTTATTGACAGCTGAGGCTGTTTTCGCCAGAAATTTATTGATTGAAACGCCTGCCGAAGCAGTTAGGTTTGTTTCCTCAAATATGCATTTCTTGATTTCTGTGGCGATCAAGGTAGCCGAAGGCATACCGAATTTATTTTCAGTGACGTCTAAATATGCTTCATCGAGAGACAGCGGTTCGACCAGATCTGTGAAACGATGAAAGATTTCTCTTATCTTGTCTGACACTTCTTGATAGACATGGAATCTGGGTCTAACGAAAATGACGTGTGGGCATTTTTGAATTGCAGTGCGCGATGGCATTGCTGAATGGATGCCATATTGTCGCGCCTCATAACTGGCTGCTGCCACCACCCCGCGTTGATCCGGCGAGCCGCCTACTACCAGGGGCTGACCACGATAGTTCGGCTCGTCACGCTGCTCTACCGATGCAAAAAAAGCATCCATGTCAACATGAATAATTTTCCGAATCAGCTGAGGCTGAGAAGTCACGAGCACTCCAGTGGATAGTTAACTCAACGCCGCAAGTTTTTCGGCAAAGGCATCGTAAGTGAATTGATCAAATAGGACGAATCGCACGTCACCAAGAGTAGTATCAGTTTGGCAAAATTTTTGCACGGTGTCCAGTGCTATACTTGCCGCTTGATCGAGTGGATATCCATAAGCGCCTGTACCAATAGATGGAAAGGCTATGCTGTGCAACTCGTAGTTGTTTGCGAGGACTAGGCTGCTCTGATAAGCGTTAGCCAAAATTTTTGCTTCGTCTACTCTTCCGTCTCGGTAAATTGGACCGACTGCGTGAATCACATACTGGCATTTTAAATTGCCACCGCCAGTGATGACAGCATTTCCGGGTAAGCAACCACCCTCCATTTTTCTGATTTGCACACACTCTTCCATAATAGACGGACCGCCAGCGCGATGAATGGCACCGTCAACGCCACCACCACCTCGCAACGCTGCATTGGCGGCATTGACGATAGCATCAGCTTCCTGTCGGGTTATATCACCGCGCACAAGCGTCACTATCGTCTTATGGAACTGTTTGTTCGGGTCGGCCATGTCGCGTCAATATTCAGGCTTGGATTACTTTGCCGTATCGGTCGTAGTTCATCGACTGCGTTGTGCCGTCAGGCAAGGTGACATCTTTCCGGGAAGCAAACATAGCTTTCTTGCCGCCGACATCGTCGTAAGTGAACTTGCTGACTGTGCTCTTTCCGCTTGGATCATGTTCTTCTTGAAGAATCTTTCGCGCATAAGGATCGGCGACGATCGCGCCGCTCGTGCCATCATCCTTTTTGTACATCGTGTAGGTGCTGAAGTCTGCTGCCGTCTGAGTAACTTGCATGCCGTCTTTGAGGACCTTTACACCGACATTGGCGACGGCAAATTTCGGCAAGTATTCGCTGGTGCTGGGAAACTCGGCTGGGTGGAGGGTTGGATTGCGTTTTGGTAAGAGGAAGGATTCCGTGGTTCCGGTTGCGGGAGCGTCTGCGACCCTCAATGTCGCCAGATCTCGCGGCTTGAACCCGCTGCTTGCGTCCCCTTGCTGCGGCGGCTTGAACGCGATTGTTTCTCCCTGCTGCGGCACCATGATGCCGGCTTTGTTCATCCGCATACTTGATTCAGCCTGACCCGGTATTCCCGTGCTGAAATCCAGTACTGTCATCGGCGGAGCGCTGACCTTCATAGCGACGCTCTGCTCACGTCCTTGGAAAAGTGGTGGTTGCCCAGAAATATCTTGGTCGGAGAGTGATCTCGATCCGTAAGAATCTAAACGAACTCGATCCAAACCACCGCGAACATTTGAGTGATGTTGGCCAGCATCAAATGCTGCTGATTGATGTTCAGCATCATATGATGCTGCTCTTGATTTGAATACGCTGTCAAATGGAGTTGCGCTCATTAGCCGCCATGCGTTTGGGTACCGAATGCATTGTGCATTCGTTGGACCATCATTGCAATAGTTTTCTGGTCAGGAATTTCCTGGTATTAGAAAATCTTGGCGCATGTTGAAGGTCATGCGAATATCATTCTAATTTGTCGCAGTGGAATGTCAAGCAGATTTTATCCGGGGGAGTCCATCCTGGGAGCGTCTGGACAGCAAGCTGATCATAAATCGCAAGCGCTACGATTTCGCAGATTAGGACAGCGCCATGGTTTGATTATCCGAGGATAGTCTTTGCAGCGAAGCTGCCCGACTTAAGACTGCGCCGTGATTTAAGGCTGCCCCATGATTTCCCGGGCTAAGACAACCCGTTGCTGCGAGAACTTCGCCTTATCTCTGGCTTTGCGAGCGGCAATCAAAACTTTGTCCAATTCCTGACAATCTTCCGGCACGGTGGCAACACCGAAAGCCAGAGCCAGACTGCGAGAATCCATGTCGGATGACAGAGGCGCTTCGCGTAAAACATCGGCAATCCGATTGGCTAAAGCGCTTGCAGCAGTTGAATTTGTATTCGGCAAAAGCATTGCGTAGTCAAAGGTTTCATAGTGTCCGAGCATATCAACCTGTCGTTTCACCAAGCTGATTCTCTGCATGGCGCGACGCACCGCCAACATTTGCAACGCTTCAACAAGACCGTCCGGCCCGCCTTTTCGCTGGCCAATACTAAAGACAAGGAGCGAAAATGGGAGGTTGAAATATTCGTATCGCAAATACTCTTGGTCGAGAAGGTATATAAAGGCGGGGTAGCTAAGGATGCCTGTTTCAGGGCGAAGTAAATTCTTCAACACGCCTTGAACTGCCGCTTCGTCGACACCTAATGATTTCAAAGTAGCTAAACGATTTTGTTGCGGAGCCTGGTCGGTAATTTGCACCAGACCGCAGCTAACAAGGTTGAAGAGAATCGGCACCCAATCAACTTTGCTCATCGGCCGATTTCGCAACAGATCAAAAAGCGTGTTGCGATTGTCAATCAATTCGTAAAAGTCGAGTTGTTGCTCAAGTCCTATCGGCGCGCCTTTTGCAACACGAGCGGCGAACTCCTCTTCCGAAATCATGGCATTCTTTTTGACTAGGCAAGACTCGAGTTTGAGACCCGCGGTTTCCAAATATTTGTTTTGATCGAGCAGCGCCACGCCTTCCATGAGCATGGAGTCCAATCTTTTATTGATGGTGCGCTCAGAACTTCTTTCATCGGGCCAGAAACGAAACTCTCCATTTGCCCAGGTGATCAGTTCGATCAGGGCGTTGTCGCCCTTCAAATCTTTCAATGAACCATGCAAAGGAATTCCGTCTTGGAAAAAGATTTCGGCGTTTTCGCTGCGACTGCGAACATCAAGACGACCAGTCATTTTTGCCAGATTGATTGATTGCAGGAGGTTTGGCACTTGCAAATTTTTCAAGTCGCCTTCCAGAGTAGCCTTGGCGCCCGGTCTCGGTGGATCGAAGATAATGCCGGTGCCGATTTGGGTCGCCGTTTGGCCCATGCCTCCGGTTGGTCCCCCCATCGTTGACTCGCTTGCTTTGCCCATTAGGGCGCTGGATGGAATTACGTCTTCCAGTTGATCGCCGCCTGAGCTGGTCATGATCAAATTAGTTATCAGACTCAAGTCGCGGCTAGCGTATTGCCAAATTGCCGTTTGACCGGCATTAGCAGTTACCTGGAACAAAGACCAGTTGGGATCTTCTTCGCGATTGTCATATTTGACGGAAAGAATGTATTCCTGCTTACGGTCGCTTGCTGAATAAGGCAGCTCCACCCAACGCCCAAGGATTTTGTTGGCTTCTTGCATAAGAAACTGAATGTCGCCGTAGCTCGGCATGGCCGACTGCTTTGGAAGCCGAACATTTCTTGGAGCTGAGGATGATTTGCCCGCGTTAAACATAATATCGTGTGATACCTATCCGATTTCTTCCTGCCGAGACCCAAAATTAAATCGCTCTAATATACTCTTCCACGTCAGCTCAATTCTCTACCGTTTATATTTAAATTTCACGGCGTTTAGCCACCGCTTGGGTTTTCCCTTGCTCTGCAGTCCGAACCGGCGGTTAAAGGTCGCTGAAAGGCTCATAGTCTAGCTGAGCTGCGTCTCGTTTGGCTGCTTCTGGGCAAGATTTCTTTTTAGGCTCTGCTGTCCTGTCTTGAATTCACCACATATAGTACCAAAGCGAAACGGGGGCGGATTAAGCCCCCGTTTTAACTTTTCTTGGCTGCTTACGGATATAAGCCGCGCAGTTTTTTCGCCTCAGCCAGTTTGGACACTCCGATCCTCAGCGCGGCCATTCTTGGTCTCAGCCCAGATTTAAGGCTCAGTTCGAAAACTTGGTCACAAGCTCTGCCCATAATTTGCTCCAGGCGGCTGTTGACCTCATCTTCGGTCCAGAACAGATGCATCAAACCTTGCACCCATTCAAAGTAGCTGACCGTCACCCCGCCTGCATTGGCGAGAATATCGGGCACAACCATAATTCCCTTTTGATGCAGATATAGGTCTGCTTCGGGGCTTGTTGGTCCGTTTGCGCCTTCGACTATGATCTTGCAGCGCAATCGATCGGCGTTGGCTTTCGTGATCTGATTTCCAAGTGCAGCAGGAATCAGAACGTCGCATTCGAGTTCAAGCAAATCCGAATTGCTAATCGTTTTGCTGCCCGTGAACCCTTCCACTTTGCTCATTTCGGTGACGTAGGCGTTTAAGCGTGGAATGTCTAAACCTTCCGGGTTGTAAATGCCACCATGAACGTCTGAGACAGCGATGATTTTGTAGCCGGTTTGATGGAGCAATTTGGCGGTGATAGCGCCAACATTTCCGAATCCTTGCACTACAACTGTTGGTGCTTTGATCTTCAATTTGAAGTGCTCGATTGCTCTGCGTGCGCAGAAGGCAACACCGCGACCAGTAGCTTCGTGACGACCGTATGAGCCGCCGATTGAAACCGGTTTTCCCGTCACAACGCTTGGCACTGTGTGGCCGACGTTGATGCTGTATGTGTCCATGATCCAAGCCATGGTCTGCTCATTTGTGTACATGTCAGGAGCAGGAATGTCTTTGTCTGGACCGAGCAAATTGATGATCTCGGACGTATACCGTCTGGTCATGCGCTCGAGTTCGCCTTGCGACATCTTCCACGGTTCGACTCGAATGCCACCCTTGGCGCCACCATAAGGTAAGCCCATCAAGGCGCACTTCCAAGTCATCAACATGGCTAGACTGGAAACCTCACCCAGGTTGACTTCCGGATGATACCTGAGCCCGCCTTTGGCTGGTCCAAGCGTAGTGTCGTGATGAACTCGATATCCTGTAAAAGATTTGACTGTTCCATCGTCCATGCGGACCGGAACGGTCACTATGAGCGATCTTTTGGGATAACGTAATCTCTCGTGCAGCTCCGGGTCGAGTCCCATTTCTAATGCGATTTCGTCCAATTGACGCTGCGCCATGAGGAAGTGCTCTGTTTCGCACTCCATCGTCGGTCTCTCAACCGACTTTACGGCTACCATCGGTATCCTCCTTAGGCCTTATGGCCACTACAAAACTTAACCGTATGTGTAATGGTAACCGAGTGGTGGTGCGTATATCTTCAGCAAATACGGGACAACCCCAGTAAATTTTTTCTTACTCTCGCGCGCAAACGTCAATTGCTGAAGGGCTCCAGCTGGAGCTACTTTTTCGACTTGCGAGGACGCTCGTCATTAAGCAGTTCCTCTAGACGTTTGAGCAGCGGAAACTGGTCGGGGTGGATGATCTTTTTTGCGTCTTCAATAATCACGAACTCAGCACGATCAACTTCCCATGACGTGCAGCTTGGATCGGCGTCATCAGGCGAGGGACCAGCAAAGCAATGGACGCGCTTGCGGCTTTTCGTGTATTCGACGTAGCCAAGTGCCTCAAGGTCACCAGCCGTGACACCAGTTTCTTCTACTGTTTCACGGCGCGCTGCATCTTCCAACTCTTCGCCGTCGTCAGGCAAACCTTTGGGAATGCTCCAGGGGGATTTTCTGTTGTAATTTCCTGAGGGGTGCACAAGCAAAACCTCAAGGTGCTTTCTTTTGAAACGATATAGAAGTGTGCCTGCCGTTTGTTTCACTTGCTCTTCCATTTGCGTTTGCGCGTATTCATCGTAGCCTGAGAACGCCTTTAATACACCTGAATAGAATTGCAACTTTGAAAATCAGGCATGGAAAAATTTGGCCAGCCATGATGCCGTATGCCAATGCTTTAAACTTACCTGGAAATATCTAGCGAGACCCAATGAAACTCAAACCAGAGACGATCCTCAACGTCTTACTTATTTTTGTCCCGCTTCCGATCGTGGGACAAGCTTTGGGCTTTTCTCCGACGTTTGTTTTCATAACAGCCTGCCTGGGCATCATTCCGCTTGCCGGCTTAATGGGGAAAGCGACTGAGTATTTGAGCGACCGGGTCGGAACAGGTTTGGGCGGTCTTTTGAATGCCACTTTTGGCAATGCCTGCGAACTTATCATTGCTTTTGCCGGGCTTCGTGCCGGTCTTGTCGACGTTGTGAAAGCATCGATCACCGGGTCGATTATTGGCAACATTCTGCTTGTCCTGGGCGCCAGTATGTTGGCTGGCGGTCTCAAATATGAGACTCAAACTTTTAATCGAACCGCAGCCACAACTTCAGCTACTTTATTAGCTTTGGGCGCGATCAGCCTGGTTGTGCCCGCCGTGTTCCATTTTGCTGCGCGCGTCGATCCAGGCGATGAGATAAACCTGGCTCTGGCAATTTCCACGATTCAAATCACCACATATATATTGAGTTTGATTTTCAGCCTTAAGACTCATAAAACTCTCTACACTTCTGTTGCTGGTGAAGAAGGCGAGCAAGCGGTTGGCACCAGTGGCTGGGGCGTCAAGAAATCAATGCTGGTTTTGTTTGGGTCCACCGTAATGGTGGCGGTGTTGAGCGAATACCTCGTTCACGCAGTCGAGGCAGCAGCCCAAACGCTCGGCATCACCAGGCTTTTTGTCGGCATTATTTTGGTGGCTATCGTGGGCAATGCTGCTGAACACAGCACAGCAATTCTGATGGCGCTGAAGAACAAGATGGATTTGTCGATCAACATCGCTCTTGGTTCAGGCGCTCAGATAGCCCTTTTCGTCGCTCCTGTGATCGTGTTCACCAGTGTTTTGATTGGCAAGCCGATGGATTTACGTTTCACTGAATTCGAAGTTCTTGCCGTTGTGATCTCCGTGATCATTCTTTCTTTTGTTGCCACAGATGGTGAGTGCAACTGGTTGGAAGGAGTGCAATTGTTGGCCGTATACTTTATTTTGGCTGTCGCATTTTTCTTCGCGTAGTGGGTTTCCAGAATGCCTGAACTCCCAGAAGTCGAGACCGTTTGCCGAGGTTTGCAGCTTCAACTGCCAGGCGCGATCATCTCCGAAGTTGATGTGCTTCGGGATGCTTCGATTGGATATCCATCCGTTGATGAGTTCATCGAACAACTGCAAAACCACCGCTTCGAAAGTGTTGCGAGGCGTGGCAAATACATCCTGATCAATCTTGACCGAGGTGCAGGTTTGGCGTGTCATTTGCGCATGTCTGGACGTCTGCTGGTGATGGACGAAAAGAAGCCTGCGGGGAAATTTTTGCGCGTTCGAATCGGATTGAAGGGTGGGCGCGAACTTCGTTTCGAAGACATGAGAGTGTTCGGGCGGCTCTGGTATGTTCCCGCAGGCAAGACTTTCATTGACGTCATTCCAACCCTTGGAGAGCTCGGTGTGGAGCCTTTGGATGAAATGTCCGGTGCAATCTTGGTGAATCTGTTTGCTAACAAAAAGCAGGCGATTAAAAGCGCACTGTTGGATCAAAGATTGATTGCCGGCATCGGCAACATTTATGCAGATGAGTCTCTATATCAATCGGGCATAAATCCGCTGCGACCGGCAGGATCCGTGAAGAAAGCTGAGTTGGATAAGCTTGCTACGGAGATCCAAAAGGTTCTAAAACTAGCGATCAAAAATCGTGGTTCGACTTTGCGAGATTACACTGACAGCGAAGGTGTGAACGGCAACTATCAGAACAAGGCCGGTGTCTATGGCAGAGCTGGACAGGCTTGTCGCACTTGCAAGAATCCGATTGAGCGCATCAAAATCGGTGGACGTTCCTCGCATTTTTGCCTTAAATGTCAGCCGGTGAAACCGATGAAGACGGCGAAAAAGACCCGCCGGCTTAGTGCCGCCGAATGCAAGTTGGAAGACGATTTTATCAAGGCGGTCAATGAGCCGGTGGACGCCCAAGAGCGTCCCGGTCTCGATGAACTTTTTGAATGAACGCGGCGCTTGGTAATGTGCCTGTCGGTACTACATATGGTGTCCTGTAAAGAGGGAGGGCGCCGTCGCCCTCCCTCTTTAATAATCCGTCCAGAGTAACTAACCTGGGAGCGCCGGCATCCTTGCCGGCATCTAGCGACTTCTGAGTTTTGATAGCAATCGCAGAACTTCGAGGTACAACCAGACCATCGTCAACATTATTCCAAAAGCACCGTACCATTCCATGTATTTCGGTGCACCCTGCTCTACGTTTCGTTCAATGAAATTGAAGTCGATGAACAGATTTAGGGAAGCAATAGCGACGACGAAGAGGCTGAAGCCGATGCTCAACCAACCGGAATCCCACATCATTGGCGCGTGCATGCCAAACATTGACATCACCATGGCAATCACATAATAGATTGCGATGCCACCAGTCGCCATACCAACGCCTTGCAAGAAGTTGGCAGATGGTCTGACCACTTTTGTCGAATAGGCTAACAAGAACGCTCCGAGCACTGCGAAACTAAGGGCAATGCCTTGAATCGCGACGCCTGGATACTGATACTCATAAATCGCCGAGATGCCGCCTAGTGCCAAACCTTCGAGCACTGCGTACATCGGAGAAGTTACGGGCGCCCAGGTTTGCTTGAATATCGTCATCAAGGCAACGATGAAGCCGCCGATGGTGCCGACGAGAACATAAGGCATCAATGCGGAGACGGGGGCGTTGCTCGTAAAGAACATATGCCAAGGCCAAGCTGCACTTCCGACCAGCAACGCGCCAAGTACGCCAGCCTTAACAGCTGTACCGTTTAGCGTCATTGTGGCGCCACCGACGTTAGTTCCCGCTTGGCTCCAGGTTTTCTCTCTGAAAGCTGGGTTACTGGATTTCATCATAAGTCCACTCCTTAACCATTCACATACTAATGAACGGGTCTTATATCAAATGTACCTTTTCCTAAACCTTCTCAATCTCGCGGAGCGTGGCTGGCGAACCTGAACTGATGGCGCGTTTGCCGTCTGGGAGTGTCATTGTCACCTTTATAATACTTTCGGAGTTGCAACAGGGTTCAAAAGCAACAGGGGCAAAGCGGTTCATTCCTACTGATCAGTTGCGGATTCGACAAGGTTAGAGCGAGCACAACAGTACGGCGGCTATTATGTCAACTGCAACTAGGTGTACTAGCGAGTTAACCGTGAAAAGTCTTGGTCATTTTTGCGCAATTCTTACTCACCTGATCAACGATTCCATCAAGCAGAGCATGTTCAAATGTTGTTGCCGCCAGTTCCTCTCGTTCGATGGTCAGTGCATCTACAAGCTGACTTAACTGATTGGTGACTATTTTTTTCAATCCGGCAAATGGGAAATTCAACTTCTCGCACAGCGTTTTCCAGTCGTTTAATTGGACTTCACCCAAGTTGTATGTTTCGCCAATTTTCATACACATGTCTTCCGTAAGATTGCCATAAAATTGCGTACAGAGAATGTCATAAAACGGTGCGAGGCGAACACCTTCCGAAACATATAAGACAGAAAAGTTCTTGCCATGTGCATCTGCATTTCCGATTAGGTAGTTGAAAACAACTCCCTGCATTAACAAGCTTCGATCAACAATTGGAAGGCTTGAGCGCATCATCAGATCGAAACTTTCCTTTAATCCGGGACCCCCATGAGTTTGGTATTTTTCACGCAGCGAGAGAGCCTGACAAAAATCTTCTTGATGAAGGCGCTGGATAGTTTCCTTACCGTCGAAGATTCTGTCGTACCTTTCAATCATCAAAAAAACTTGCTGCCCCGCCTTTCTAATTGTTACCTCGGGAGCTGGCAAACCGATTCTCTTTGCCGTTTTTAAGCACAGGTACTCGTTTTGAACACTCAGTGGATACTTTGGAATCATCGGTTTAAGAATGTGCGTAGTAGGAGTTGAACCTTTTGGTATACACAATTTACCGTTCACGATACAGAGCGCTGCTTTATCTTGAACACCTGCAAGAGACATTCGCATTCCCTGCATTCCGATGAATAAGGGATGATAAGGGAGGTCGATTATGTGCTGTTCAAGGTCTTCATCTGAAATTGGATCAGCAATGATGCGATGAAATTTGTCGACTTCAATGGGATCGTTCGCTTCGTGAATTGAAATGGCTCCTGCGCATTCATGACCGATCTCGCGAATCAAAGAGAAAGTACTATTAGCATTTCCTTTGAATGTCAAAGCAATTGCCTTTCTCGCATTTTCACTCTCGGGTAACAAGCCGCCGAAGTATTTTTCACAAGGCATGTTGCCATAAGCTTTTTTGTCGATAGGCATGCTTAACGAAATCGCGTCTGTGGTCTCGGGCAAATACTCAAATCGCATTTTGCCATCTTGTGTTTGGATCAAATGACCCACTGGTGTGCCAGATAGTCGAACGGAAAGGACTTTTGATTTAGCCACTTACGGTACCTGCACGTTACGGATTTCAATTTGAATGCCTAACATGTATGCGACTTTCAAAGATTTTTCCAATTCGCAAGTTGGTTTTCCTTTTTCCAGTTCAACAATAAATCTGACGCCAACGCCGCATGCTTGCGCTACTTCCAATTGTGTTAAGTGGTTTTTCTTACGTACAATTTTGATAATAGAACCCAGTTCTGATGCCGATGTAAGGCGCATATAAGTCTCTCTTCTTCCCGTACGGGATATTATAGCTGAATTACACCCCGAAATGTAGTTAATTTTCCCGCACGGGATTAATTTGGCAATTTTAGCGATTGAAATAGCAAAATCTTCCCGTGCGGGAAGATCGCAAAACCCAATATTGAGAAGGATTTCCGCTCATTAGTGTTCGATTTTAGTTGAAACTTCAACCCGATGTATTTGACGAGATTTGCGGTGTTAGGATTGTGATACTGTATCTGGTGCAATTCTTGGGGCTAGCATACGACTGTTATCAGATGAAAATCTGATTTTTCGGTAATTAATCGGGCGTGTTCTTAATCGCTCTTGGTCCGGATGTTCGTGGACTGAAGTGAAGCACTTAATGGTGAATGATTCCGGCTAATCTAGCCGCTACTTTACCGGACGCACACGTTTGCTCACAATTTACGGACTGTGTTATTTGGCAATGTCGGCAAAGAAAAACTAAATGTTGAACCTTCATTGACAATCGATTGAGCCCAAATTTTTCCACCATGCCTATCTATTATCCGTTTGCATAACGCCAATCCAAGACCTGTTCCCGGATAATCCATCTTCGAGTGCAAACGTTCAAAGGGCAGAAAAATTTTGTCTGCATACTTCATCTCAAATCCAATACCATTATCAGAAACCTCAAAAATACATTCTTCTTTTTTCTGGATTGCCCGAACTTTAATCGTTGGTCTTGCAGAACAGTACTTTATAGAATTTCCAATAAGATTGCGGAACAAGAGTGCAAGTAAAACTTCATCCGCTTGCACTGTCGGAAGATCAGATATTACTATCTGGACTTGCTGGGCTTCGATGACAGGTTTCAGATCAACCAAAGCGGCTTGCAAAACATCAGTGCTGTTTACGAGCTCAAATTGAAGTTCCTGAGAGTCAACCAAAGAAAGCGTTAGCAGCGAATGAATTAAATCACGCATTCTGACAGCGCCGGCAACCGTTTCACTAAGCCACTCATTTGCTTCCTCTGTCAGCTCAGAACTATACCTCTCATTCAACAAGGTTAAGAAGCTCTCTATTGTGCGAAGTGGCTCTTGAAGCTCGTGAGCAGCCATATATGCAAATTTGTACAGGTCGTCATTGGACTGGCGGAGGCGTTCAATTTCATCCTGCAGCCCTTGTTCGTCAGTCATTGGAACCAGCTTTTGTTAATACAAGACGCGTCTAACTTGTCTGGACGCAGGACGAGTCAATTGCATCATATCTAACATCACTAACCATAGCTATCCTTTGATGACTTGCCGCCGCTCGCAATCGGCTATTCATGATTTTGGAATTCTCGCCAAAAACTGAGCTGGCGATGCAAGCCATTTGCGGACGGATTGGTCGATGTGAATGCTGCTGTCCGAATCCACCTAACTCCTTTGCATGTTTACAGCCGCTGTTCCATCTGAGTGTTTGAGCAACGTCACTCCATCCAGCCGAATTTTGTCTCCTGGGTCAAGACAGCGCTTAGCCTGCCCCTCTAGAAGGGCTACCAGGTGAGTGAATTCCTTAGTGTTGAGTGTTAGTTGCCCACGATTGTACCGAACTGCTACTTCGATCAAATCGTCCAAACTGTAGCGGCTGCTTCTGTTCCAACCTAGCGTTCTGCGCATGATAGTAGTCATTTTCAACACCCCGTATGGACGCTGTGCTGAATTTTAGACGCGGCTAAATTCAGCAAAAAGTGGTCGCCTTTGAAATCGAGCCATGCTCGGCCAACATCAACTTGCTCCGCTACCGGTTAGCTTAAACTGTAACAGCGGCAGGATACATAGTGCTCAGGCGGACTTTCGGTTAGGCTCGCCAATCTCAATATTCACCTCAAGCACTTCAGCAACCAAAAATGCATGGTTGAGAATGACCTCCTCATCAGTGTTCCAATCGTATTGAAACGCACTGCAGCCTCTCTTGAGTAACTCTTTACATATTGTCAGTTTCATCTGACTGCCCGCTAATCGTGTAGTTACATTATCGAATTTGAAGCGTTCCGAGTCTGCGCTATGGCTGGGAACGAAACGATCCCAGTTTTGCGGATCATTGAGTTGTTCCGCAATCAAAAGCCAGTTTCCTGTAACTGGTTGAAAAAGTTTGATAATCATGGTCGTTACTCCTGAAAACAGATGGTGCCCCAGATCTAGTGACTAGTGAACGCACCAGCGCCAGACTTGACTGAAGCAGTATTAGACTGAAAAAAACTTGTCTATTCGAAACTTACGGCGGAAAGAGTATTTAGACCTGACTACTGCAATACTTGACTGAGCCACGGCGAACAAACAAGTTTGTGTTTGCTCTTCGCGCCGCTAGTAGTCCACTGATGAAAACTTTCACTGATATATTCCGTGACTTAAAAGTACAATTATAAGCCAATCCTTCAAGCAGCGCCGCATGTTGATAGCATCTTGATACCACTTCTTAATGCGCAACAGTTATACACTTCCCTTACGCCACCAAAGCGATATCAGACTGCGAACTGTTTCCACGGGTCATGTTTGCACTGTATGCGGTGGCTATGACTGTTTATTGAGTTTTGATCGAGACGATGTCAACTTCGCGTCAAGGACCGAGTAACATGCGTTGTTTAATGCTAATATCGAACCAAGACTGGTGTTTGCCAGTTAAGAGCTATCTGAAAAGTTTCGGATTGACGTGCTAAAGCACGTGTTAGCGAAGATGTACGCATTTGCCTAGCTGGCTAAGCCTTGAATGACATTGAAACATGCTATCCCGAAATGCAAGAAAGTTCCCGCACGGAAACAAAGCCACTCTCAAAAGAGAGCAAGTTATGAACGAAACATCAATTAAAAACACCGTACTAATAGTGGATCACTACAGTGTTGGTCAACGAATTGCCCTCATGCAGCTAAGCTACTTTGGTCTCTCAGCGCAAGTTGTGACGAGTTGCTTTCAAGCAATGTTAGCTCTCAAACACCAGCATTACCCCTTAGTTTTGATCGGCTGGGGAAGGGCAGATTGCAATGGAGCGAATTGCATCGAATTCATTCGACGACTCGACGCTCGGCGATCGACCGAGACTACGATCGTGGCAGTAACCGCACATTCTCGCTTTGGAGACAAAGAACGCTGCGTAGCCGCTGGGATGAACGATCTCTTGTGCAAACCCATAACAATGGAGCACATGCAGCAAATGATCAACCGACATTTGAAGGCTGCATAACTTTAGCTTGACCGAGAAGCGTGACATTGT
>PLXC01000163.1 GCA_003151275.1 Candidatus Melainabacteria bacterium | reverse complement strand
ATTCCACTATCGGTGCTTTCTAGAATTAGAATCGCTGTGCTCATTTCACATCTCCATTTGCCTCAAGGGCAGTTGCTTTCAGGACTTCGAGGGCGGCGCGAATTTTTTGTTCGATTACTGCTTGATCTGTTTCACCAAGCCATGCATCATCAGCCATAATTTTCAGACCTGGCTCAATGACAATCTCGCGCCAACATATAGTACGAATTGATTCCTTATAAGAGTCGGTGCTCCGTTGACTTAGTTCAGGAATGTAGAAAGCTATTACGGCTTCTAACTCTGCTTCACTTAAACCATAAAGCTGTTCTTGAATTTCGGACAACGGAAGCGAGACACCCTGCAATGTTTTGACCGCGAGCAACTGCAGCAGATGCCGGCGATTGTATTTCGCAACTCGACCTTCAATCGATGGTCGATCGAGCAGCCCCAAACTTGAGTAGTACCGGATGGTACGCATATCAGGTGCAGCAGAAACGCGATTGTCGTGGTGGCTGGCGAAAAGGTTGTTTGCTTTTAGAACGCGAACTACCTCATCAGAGAGTTCATCAATGGTTAGCGTGTAGGAGTCTTCGACTATCATGACAGTATTATGCAATATTACTGTCATACTGTCAAGGTCGTCAGAAAAGGGCTGCCCTGCTAAAAAATGGGGAACAGTGTCCAACCTGCCTTAGCCCAAAACTCAACCGATGACGGTTGAGTTTTGACTGTATTAAGGAACGGAATTTAAACCGATGACGGTTTAAATCAGTGAAGCACCTGTATGAAAGCGCCATTAAGGCATTGCAAGAAATCGGGCTAAAATGAAGAGTGTCGCTTGGTAACGGCTCAAGCTTCGAAACTTATTCCAAATTGAAGAGATGGTCTAGATGCGAGCGTACTTCTTACGGAGCACTTCCAACCTCTTTTCAATCGTGTGGTAGAGCAGCTGCCCGACCAATACTGTCAAGGACAAAGACGTGAAAAACCGGATCGCATAGAACTGTTCGTTGTAACCCAAGGAACCATGCGTTCTAAAGTATTTCTCGCAAATCAAAATAATCGGGTGGTGCACGAGATACATACCGTAGGTGCTCTTGCCGATGGGAGCGAAGAAGGCGAGGAATGAGCGCAGAGGGGCCCAAGACAACGTGCCGATCAAAACCATGCCGCATAGGAGCGCGATCACCAAATACATCGGCACGATGTAGACGCTGTTGCTCGGCTCAGGCAAGAAGATGATCATGCTTCCTAGAATCAAGAATGGAATCACCGCAATTGGTGCTCCAAACTTACACAGTTTTTTCCCAAAACTTCGGCAGCTGCAATTGCACTGTGGCAATCAAGGCACCGGCCATCAGTGTGTCCAATCCACACAAGGTGTTGTAGTGGTAGAAATCAGACGGTGTCCAGATTCCCTGAGTGTGAGTCAAGGAATACTGCTGGAAGTAAAAACGAAAACACATCGACATCACAGTCAAACCAGCAATGATGCACGTCAGTCCCTGCCAAGTTTTAGCTTTCCGCACAACGAACGGCCAGGTGACGTAAAACTGCTCTTCTGAACAGACAGACCAGAGCGGCCTAAACAAACTGGCAAGAGGGAAATTCAGTCCAGCTGTCAGCGCCTGTAGCGTGTAAGCCTTAAAAATCAGAGCGTAATTCCCAAGGAAGAAAAACATCGGCAAGAAAATTTCACCGAGAAAGCGCTGGTAGAGTTGCATATCCAAATGCCTGGTTGAGACAAATGGAATCACAGCGCCGACGAAAATGACCAGGTAAAAAAGCGGCCAAATTCTCAACATGCGTCGCTTGAAATAGAGAGGCAGTGAAATATTGCCGTTCTTAAGTCGTTCTTTCAGAAGGAGTGTCGTAATCAAATAGCCACTGAGCACAAAAAACATGTCCAGGCCGATTACGCCCCATTTGACGAAGACGTTGTACCAATCAGCTAGAAAGAAATGCCCGTTAGGTTGAGGAATGATCGACGAGTGAGCCATGAACATATACAAAAAGCCAACAGTGCGCAGACCGTCCAGCTCAGGCAGGTAAAAGGCTTTCTTTACCGGCGGCTTTTATTCAAGCAATTCCGGCTGATTGAGGCTCGACTACTAACGCTGTTGAGGTCACTTGATAATTCGCTAAAATTGCCGACAGTTCCCAAAATGTTAGGTTATGAAGAGGAACGGGTTGTTAGGGTATTTAAATGTAGCAATCGAAATTTCAACTGATTGAGCAAACAAATCGATCGAACAAGCTAAAATGCGCCCATGAGTACTACTGACACCGAACCTAAAACTAGTGACAGCCAGACAAAACTGAGCCGCGGTGTCTTCACACTGGTAATGCTTGTCGTTGCAGCGGCGGCGGGTGGCTGTTATTTCGCAATGACTTTGAGATAGCGGTGGTGGCGATATGCGATCTAAATTAAAACAAATCTATTTTTTCAGACTTTCAGGCGCGAGATTGCGTAGCGGACTAAAAACCTCAAGCTAGAATTCGAACAATCTCTGTCTGGATTGGTTGCCCAGCCACTATGACTTGCGCATCATCGACGTAAACGTCTATCTCGCTACGCACACCGAAGTCTTCCAAATAAATTCCAGGCTCAATGGAAAATGCAGTTTTAGCAATGATCTTGCGCTCGTCGCGAGTCTCGAGATTGTCGATATTGGCACCATTTGCGTGCACTTCAGTGCAAATCGAGTGCCCGGTGCGATGAACAAAATCCTTCTCGTAACCTTTGCTGGCGATGTGTTGACGGGCGGCGTCGTCGACCTGCCAGCCTTTGATTTCACGCCCTTCTTGTGCCGCACTGCGAACAAAATTGAGGGCGGCATCACGTGCATCTCTGACTATTTCAAAGACTTCGACAAATTTGTCAGGCACGTTAGTTCCGACGTAACCAGTCCAGGTAATATCGCCATATACCGCATCTTCAGGCGATTTCTTCTTAGCCCAAATATCGAGCAGAACAAAATCATTTTCACGAATGTCGACATGATTGGTTTCGGTTGGCTGATAGTGAGGACGTCCCGCGTGTCCGTTCACTGCCACTATGGGCGGGGAATTGGAGGTCAATCCATAACGATCGTAAGAGCCGACAATGAACTGCTGGACATCGTATTCTGTAATCCGCTTCGATGATTGCACTGCTGTTTTGATCATGGCGAATGCTTCAAAAACTATTTTTCGCAACGTCTCGACTGCTTCGATGTGCGTCTCTAACTGGCTTGGGCTGAGCCTTGCCTCAAAATAGGAAACTAAATTCGCCGAGGTGACGACGTCGCATCCGAACGATCGCACCAATTCAACGGTGCCGGCATCTACTCGCGAAACATAAGGGATTGCATTGTTAGGCGAATACTGCATTGCCACTCGCTTTTTGCCGCTGAGGATTTCCTTTAACTTAGCCTCTAGTTCTTTCCACCCAAGGTAAACAACTTTATCGCCTGGCACGGCGTCAAGACTGTCCATCTCAATGCGATGAACCAGTTTTATCGGCGCCCCTTTTACCGGGACAAAGTAAAACCATCGCCGCGACACGAAATGGTTCGCGCTCAAACCAAGAATTCTCAAGGCAATTGGGTCGTTGTCGTGGAAAAAGTAAAAGAGCCAACCATCGAGACCTTCTTGAGCAAGAGCGGTTTGCACTTGCGCTACATCGAAAGTCCTTTGTTGTGAAAGAGTCGAGCTCATTATGTCCTCTCTGGTTGTTCAAGGGAGCGCACATCGTATACTGACAGGAGCCTATTAGTATCCCAGATCGGCAGCCAAACATCGTTCCTTATCAGGGGAATATTTTATCGCAAGTCTGCCGTTCTCTCGCTGACCCCACCCACCTCGCTCGGAGCCACCGGATTAATGGAATCACTAGACGCTAAAATAGACACATTTCTTGCCGCACCAACAGTAGCGGTTGTGGGTGCAAGCGATGACACTTATAAGTACGGACACAAAGTCTTTGTCTGCTACCAACAACACGGTCGCAAGGCTTTTCCTGTCAATCCCAACGCCAAAACGGTTTTAGGAAATACAGCTTATCCCGACCTTTTATCCTTACCCGAAAAAGTTGAATCGGTTTCGATAATCACACCGCCTGCGGTGACTAAAAAAGTAGTTGATGACGCAATCAAAGCAGGCGTCAAAAATTTGTGGATGCAACCGGGCGCGGAAAGTCCAGAAGCAATAGCAACAGCAGAAGCGGCAGGCTTGAACGTCATCCACGGCGGCGCCTGCGTGCTTGTCGTGCTGGGCTATCGCGAATAGCTAGTGGCTCGCCATAGTCCGATCTCTGAGGGAGATCTTTACTTTTTCGCAACTACTTCATTTATAAGAGCAACAAAGTTCTGCTTGAAACTAGCCAAGATGCGATTTACTTCATCTTTACTGCAACTGCAAACCACTCCACCACCGCCGGTCGCTTTAGCAAAATGGGCGCTCAGCTCCTGCATCTCAACAAGAGCGACATTGCCACCCATGGTTGATGCCTCTTCCAACCATGAAATTGGAGCGGCCAAGAAGTAACGCCCTTTAGTGGCGAGCGGATGATTAACGTCACCAAGATTGCCATGTGTATCAACTGACTTAAGCTGGCCGCTAACGACTCTGTAAGGCGGGAAATCATCGGATGGGCGTTGGTACCAGTCCAAAGCATTGGGATAGCCGTTCATCTCATTGACCATCCACAGAATGCGCTCATCGGCCACCTTGCCATGAACGTCAGGCAATGCCCGTCCAAGAGCATCTCCAAGCCTAATATCGCCTGACATAACCATGTTTTTCAGCTCTTGCAGCACAAAGCCCCCAAATGTTCGGTTTATTGAATGAGTATATTATGCCTTTGCCCAAAGATGGCAGTGTCCTGAAAAACTCTATGTGCAAAGATTTGAGTGTTTCTTTAATCGCCCTTATGATTTCTTCGAATGCTCTGACATAATCTGTCATCGCGATAAGAAGCCAATATCTCTGAAAGCAGGCTTCTGTTAGCAAAAGCGCCGAATCGTTCCTAATAATATTCTTCGGTTTGCTGGAAATAGCACAACTTAATTGATATTGCCGGGCGAATGTGGAAAGCTTACAAAACCAGATGACAACTGCGAAAGCATGACTACAGCTTCAGGATTCACCACCACAGCTCCCTCGACGGCGGACCTCTCCAATTTGTTGGAGCCGGTAGCGCATGATCTCGTCCAGGTGGAGCAGTTGCTCAACACCAACTTGATTGACGAGACGCCCTTTGTCGGCGAACTCCTAGCTCAAATTTTTCAAGCCGGTGGCAAGCGACTCCGTCCCGCCATCGTTTTATTAGCGTCACGAGCGACGTCTAGACCAGATCTCGAATTCAGCAGGCTGCACATCATTTTGGCAGTTCTGACTGAGTTGATTCACACTGCCAGCCTTGTACACGACGACGTTATAGATAGCGCCTCGCTCAGAAGAGGGAAACAAACCGTCAATCGTCGCTGGAATGACAGAATTGCTGTACTTCTGGGCGACCTTCTCTTTGCTCAAGCATCGATTTGCCTGGCTCGGATCATGAATCCAGTCATTGTCGGAATTTATGGTCAAGTACTAGGCGATCTATGCGCCGGCGAGATTCGGCAAATGCGTGGCCAGTATTTAACAACAATAGATTGGGACGCATACATTCACAAATCAGTTTGCAAAACAGCATCTCTATTTGCCGCTGCCAGTCATAGCGGTGCCATTTTGAATGGTTGCTCGGACGAAACGGTTGTCTCACTAAAGGAATATGGACGCAATCTGGGCATCTGTTTTCAAATCGTTGACGACCTTTTAGATGTAACCGGCACAAGCGACCAAATGGGCAAAGAGGCAGGCAGTGACTTGCAGAGCGGAATTTTAACAGCGCCAACATTGTTTGTTCTGGAACGCGGAGATGCCGCTTCGAAGACACTTGAGCAGTTGATCAAAACGCGGGCCATAAACGAGCCTGAAGGCACGGAAAAAGCGCTAACAGTAATTCGCGAAAATGGTGGCGTCGACAAGACCGTGGAAATGGCGCGAAAATATGGTCGCGCCGCTAAGGATTGCCTGATTCAAATTCCAAACAGCCCTTATAAGAGTTCTCTCGAAGCTCTAGTCGACTACATACTCACAAGGACAAACTAAAGCAGCCGATGACTAAAAGCGATTCTCATTCTAAACAATCGTCGTCGTTTTACCCGATCAATATAGAGGTTGCGGGGAAAAGGGCTTTTGTTTTCGGTGGCCAGAAAGACGCGCTGTTTGAGGTAACCCGTTTGCTCGACTTCGGTGCAAACGTTGATGTAGTAGCACCACATTTGATGGCAGAACTGCAGGAACTGCAAATCACATACGGCGATCGAGTCAAAGTAGCTCGACGTCAATTCGATGACACGGATCGCGCTAAATTCAGGCAGAAGGCATATTTTCTGGTTTTTGCGATGGACCATGATGACGCCGGCAACTGGAAAGTCATACAAGCTGCCCAGAACGCCAACCTGCTTGCTTTCGGAGTCAATCAGGCCAAGGGTTCGTCTTTCATCACGCCCAGTGTCTTGAAGCGAGGACATCTGAAAATCAGCGTCTCTGCTGACGCTGTCTCACAAGCATCTGAACGCGCGATTCTCCAACGCATTGAAGCTTCATTCGTCACGCATATCGACAAATATGTTCTATTTCTGGATCGATTGAGTGAAAAATTGGCGAACCTTTCGAACGATCCTCATTTTCAAATCGAAAACAATCTCATTCAGGTAACTAAAGAACTGTATAACTGCGAAGATATCTTTCTTGCCCTGCAAAGACAGAGCTTCGAAGAGGCTGATTCGCTTGTCGAAAGAATTATTCTTACCCACAAATTGCCACAGGCAGAACCAGCTTAATGGCAGAAAGAAAATCAAGCAAAATAGCTGACCTGAATTCACGCCCCATTTTTCGTGGACCAATTTCCATTTTCGCGTCAGTTCGCTTGACTATATTTTTGCTGGTCCTTTGTGCCACCACAATTTTGATTGGAGCTTGGTGTCCACAAGAAGCAACTGTGGGACAGGAAAAAGTAATCGAACAATTCGGCGAAGAGATGGCTGTAAACCTCCACAACTGGGGCGTTACGGACATCTTTCATACGCCGTTCTTTCTAATCCTGATTGCTTTGCTGAGCATGAATATGGTTGTTGGCAGCATCGAAAAAGTGTTTCCGAAACTGCGCTTGCTTAAATTGCCATTGCAATTTTTCAGCCCAGATCAAATTGCCAAAATGCCATTCAACAGAAGCTTTGCAGTCGGGGCCAGTCCGGCTGAAACGCTGGAAAAATTGCAAATCAAATTGCAGCGGCGGGGCTTTAAAACCGTTGTGCACGGTGACCAACTGGCGGCTGAATTTGGCAAGTTAGGCAGATATGCGCCGACTGTGACGCACATCGGTTTGCTGTCTTTGTTGCTGGGCGTGAGTATAACTTCTTGGACTGGATTTTCTGGCTTTAAACCAATTCGTCTCGGCGACAATCTTTCTTTTCAAGATTCAGAACACTCTAAACAATGGGTAGGAAAGTTGCCGACTTGGAAAGTGCACGTTGATGCCACCAGACGCGAAGACTATGAAAGCGGCGAAGCAAAGCAATGGTTCTCAGACCTGGCTGTCGTAGATGCCAAGGGCAAAGTTTTAGAGAAGAAGCAAATCTTTGTCAACGAACCACTTTCCTATGATGGAGTCGACGTCTATCAATCAAGCTGGGGATTGGATCAATTAATCGTATCCTTCAATGGACGCGAGCGAGCCCTCGATTTGCGTCCGATGGGCAAACTGTATGCAGCTTTCCTGCCTCTCGATCCAGAAACAATTTTGATTTTGTCGCTGCGTAATCAAACGATGCCGATGCGCCTTTTCGCCAAGCGCCCTGAATGGGAAAGTCCCAAACTAATCGGTGAAATTCCTCAAGGCAAATCGATAAAACTAGGCAGCGTTGAGATCAAGTACGTGCGCCCCATTCCGGTCACTGGCTTGCAGTATAAGTCTGATCCCGGACTACCGATCACGTATGTCGCTTTTGCATTCATCATAGTTGGCGTTCTGCTTGCCGCAATTCCATTTAGACATGTTTGGGTAAGCGTCTCCAAGGATGGCTCTGAAGCAGGCTCCACAGTGTCGATTGGTGGAAAGTCAAAGAAATCTAAAGTAGGTTTTGAACGTCTGATCACAAAAATAATCGAGGCAATTCAAACTGAATTGCCGGCGCCTGTAGTGGCGACAACTGTCGATCCGCAGTTAGAGTACGAACATCCGGATCAGACGAGCAGCCTTCCTAGACTATCCTCGGATAGTCTGACCCTGGCGCAATCAAGCCCGACATCTTCAAGGAGTAACGATTCAAATGTCTGATTTCCAGCTGGCTTTGACCAACACAGCAGGCATCTCATCGGTGATGTCGTTCTGGGTTTTCGTCGCTTCAAATGGCGTCAAGAAATGGCATGACAAGATGCTCAAAGCCGCTTCAATAGTCATGGCAGTTGGATTCGTCGCTCTCACACTGGCGATCATTGCTAGAGGAGTTGAGGCTCAACGCTTCCCACTCGCTAACCTTTACGAGTCGTTGCTCTGGTTTGCTTGGGCTACAATGGGCGGTTATCTGGCGCTTGCCAGCGCTTATGGTATTCGTCAATTGGGTTGGCTAGCCGCTTTGCTGGCTGCGACGATGTTCTTGTATGGAAGCTGGCTGCCGGCCAATCAGCAGACAATCACGCCCCTGGTGCCTGCCCTTGTCAGTTACTGGCGACAGATTCATGTGCCACCACTAATAGTTTCATATGCCATGTTCTTTTTAAGCGGTTTGTCCGGTTTAATTGAGCTGTATCATGCCCGTCGCAATGTATCGCTTGGACTGGCGATTGGAACTATCGTTTTGGCATTCACTGCGATAGGACTCGGTACATTCACTTCAGTCGACACCAAATGGCTACAACTTCTTTTCGTCGGCGGTAGCCTTTGCGGCACGATCGGTGCTTGGTACAGCTTGAAGTATACGAAAGGAGAGCCCAACCTGAAACAAGTTGAGTTGTACGATGACGTCAGCTATCGCGCCATTGCAATTGGCTTCCCCTTGCTCACTATCGGCGTGATCACAGGTGGGCTATGGGCCAACCACGCCTGGGGCACATACTGGTCCTGGGACCCGAAGGAATCGATGGCACTGGTGACTTGGTTGAGCTATGCCGCATATATCCATTTGCGCATCCATCACGAAGCCTCAGCCGAGAAACTGTCGCTCGTTTCAGTCGCTGGTTTGCTACTCACATTGCTCACTTACCTGGGTTTCAATTCGCTCGGATTTGGCGGATTACACAGCTACGGTAAGTTTAAGTGAAGGAACAAGTAAAGAGCCCGTAAAGTGGACGAGATCTAGGGTTAACCCGATTACCAAGAGCCAAACGGAACATTTAAATAAGAGAGGCGTCTCAATATCTTGGCGGGCTTTAAGAAGGATCTTTCACGTCTTATATAGGCGGGTTTTACAGCGCCTTTTCAAAAGTCGGATCACTGGTACAACGCCAATATTGAGGACCGAGTACCAAATGGAATCTATAAGAGCGGCCAAGCGCCGATGAAAAACTATGACAAGAAAGTTCGCAGTAGCAGTAGATGATAACCTGGACGACCTGCTACCAGGTACCTCAGGGTTTCCGTTCGCCGGAGATGAAATCGACGGAAGTCTAATTGGACAAGAAGAGTCCGATGACTTCGAAGAACCTCGCGCGGCAAGAACGAGAGCTAGGGGAATAGTAGCTGAAGATCCAGTCCAGTTCTACCTTCGCTCGATCGGTCGAATAAAACTGCTGGCCGCATCAGAAGAAATCGAATTAGCCCGAAGAATCGCAAAAGGCGACATGATCGCCAAAAAACGTCTCGTCCAATCCAATCTAAGATTGGTTGTGAGCGTAGCGAAAAAGTATCAGGGTCGCGGTCTGCCGTTCTTGGATCTGATTCAGGAAGGTAACGTTGGTCTGATTCGGGCCGCAGAAAAATTTGATGCAGAACGAGGTTACAAGTTCTCCACTTACGCAACGTGGTGGATCAGGCAAGGCATAACGCGCGCGTTGGCTGACAAGTCACGCACGATTAGAGTGCCCGTGCACATGGTCGAAACCATCAATAATTTGCGAAAAGTGACGCGAAAACTATCGCAAGATCTTGGACGTCGGCCAACGATGGAAGAATTGGCAACAGGAATGAACGTGACCATGACAAAGGTTAAAGAAATTCTGGCTGCCAATCGCTTACCTCTCTCGTTAGACACACCTTACGGTGAGGATGACGACAACTCACTGGCCGAGCTTGTTGAAGACGAAAATTCAACTAGACCTGAGGATTCAACCGAAGCTAGCTTGATGGCGTCAGACATCAGAGGGGTGCTCTCAACGCTCACACCTCGTGAAAGAGATGTGCTCATTTTGAGATTCGGCCTGAATGATGGCAAACAACGCACTCTTGAGCAAGTTGGAAAGATGGTTGGTATCACCAGAGAAAGAACGAGACAAATAGAGTTGAAAGCTCTAAGAGCCCTCCGCCAATCGAAAGTGACATCGAAATTGAAAGACTATTTGCACGAGTAATCGTTGGCCCGCGAAATCGAGCGACAAAATCACAAAAACAAAAAATCACAAAAACCGACGGAATGCGTCGGTTTTTTTGCTTCGTACTAGAAAGGAACGCGGCGAGAGTAAGCTCACAACCAGAAGGTCAGTCTTGGGCGCGGATTGAAAGTTCCCGCTCCATTATCACCACATATGGTATCGCCCGTCCAGTTCTTAATTGAATGTTCTCTCGAAGTCACGGCGGTACAAGGAAAACGGATTGGTCAGCCTTCTGCAAAATCAAAAAACGGACTGAGCGTCCTTCTGCCAAAACGGATGACTCCAAGGAGCCATCCGTTTGATAATCCAATCCGCAATGCAATTAGCTATTGCTTTCGAATTGTCCGTCGTGTTGACGTGACGAGACAAATGTGTCCATTTTCTCTTTCACTTCACCAGCTTTAGTTTTAACGCCATCAACCATGTTTAGTGTCTTATCGGTAAGTTCATCTCTAAGATCCTTACCGGGTTTCTGAGCCAACAAAAGACCAGCACCAAAACCCATTCCCATACCAGCTAGAGCACCGGCAACTGCGCCCGTTGCGCAACCGGCAAAAAATACCACTTGTAGCCATTTAAAGTTAAAAACGTTCTTCAACATCTGCAATTCCCCACTTTCTATACTTGTCCACGTGTATGCGACTGACAGGCGCCCCAAAAAGTTTCATCTGGACAGCGCTTGATATTTAAAATTCCAAAAGTAGTTTCTCATAGCCGGGCAGCCAGCACATTATCGCGCCTGGTTTGACCCCAGCCTTTGTTCACATTAGACATAATCCGGCCACGTCGGCGCCTGCACTAGCGCTGCCGTTAGACCCGTATTTCTTGGATTACGCCGTCTTTGACTAGAATTTCCCCGCCTTCGAGGCGTTGAAAAATATTCTCGCCGATGCGAACCTCGACCGGATTTTCGACCGTAAATTGTGTGACGACGCTGCCCAGAGGCAACTCATTCAAAGCTTGAAATTGACCCTGCATTTCTTCCTTCAACTGCAAGAGGCGCATCTTCTCGCTCTCAACTTGCTGCCTGATCGTTTCCACCTGCACGCGCGCGTCGGCAGTAACGACACCAGCCGTTCGTTTTTCGATGTCTGCAATAGCGCGCTTGCCTTTGAACTCCAGCTGCTGAAGTTCGGCATCTATCTGCTGAAGATTTCGATTAATTTCCTGCCCGACCTGGTTCTTGAAGTTCTCTGTGACAATTGCTCTGACTGCAATCTGTCGCACGAGCTGAATGGACTCAACCATCTATTCCTCCTAACCAAGGCACCCAATCGAATCTTCCGTCTGTAGTTTAGCAGAAGCGCCGTGCAGCTACCAAAAGCGTCCCAAGAGCTAAGTACACAAAAGCGGCGCTTCCAGGCTGCATGCGGTTTTACAAGATACCGACTACCGATAAACAGAAGCAAATATTTAGTCACGTGATTTCATCACTTGTCGTCAAGAGAATCATTCTCAGTTTAGGTTGTAATCAGAGTGGCAAGTCAAGGTCTGTTGCTGTTTTCAAACAAGCAAATAGATATTTCACTGTTTGATACTGTATGTGATACCACAATAAGACTACACGGTGGAAATGCTACGATATCCGAGAGGCGTATCCAGGCGGTGAAGAATGAATCTTTGGATCTTACGTCTAACACTAGTCATGCTTTTCCTGTTTCTCCCCTCCCCTAAGACGCAAGCGTCTACGGAATCAGGCTGGGTGCTTGAACAGAAAAGCAAAATCTCCGGGCAGCATCAGATATTTATCAGCGCAAATCGAATTAAAGCCGTTAATAACTTATCGAAAATCAGTATGTTCATGCAGGCACCAGCATGGAAAATCGTCATCCTAAATGACTTGTCAAAAACTTACTACTTAACAGATATCAAAAACTTCGGAGGCGAAAATTCGGGGCGCGTTTTTGCTGCCCATCGCGATGAGAACTCACAGGGAAGATGGTTCTACAAAGGCAAATCCACCGTGCTTAATCAGAAAGTCGATATCCTTTACTTGTCTCGCCAACATGTGACAGGACCGCAAACCAGACCTGGCAGTGTATTTGAAGTGGCCAATATGACCGGTGTGGCAAATGCAACTACCTGGTGCATGACCGACACAAAGTTGTCAAAACCTATGGCTGAGTTCGTATCCCGCATCTACTGCGTCAGCAACAAGTTGCACGAGTTTCCCGTGCGAGTCATTTATATGGATAGTGAGGGAGCAACCACTCTTTCTTTGCAGACAAAATCGATCAAGCCTATGACAATCACAGACTCACTCTTCGTCATTCCGAAATCATACAAGCAGGTCAAAAGCGAAGACCTGGTGTACAACGACGAACAAAGCAAAAATTCCCTCAAGGAAAGTTTTGATTGGCTGGGCGACGTCGACAAGACTAAGACAAAGCACTAAGCCTGTTTAGCGGAGAACTCACGATCCTCATGTCTGACGTTGACGTCTTTGCTAAGCTTGCCAAAGAACAACAAGCTGCGGCTTTCTTCCGTTTGCACGAGACGCTCGTAGACATCGGTGTAAGCTTGGGCCATAGTCGCGACCGTGAAGCGACGATCAAAAACGGCTCTGCAACCGGCTCGATCGAATTGATCGATATCGGTTAAATGCTCCACCGCTTCATCTGTGGTGCTGCAAATATAACCGGTTACACCGTGCTCCATTACCTCAGGCACAGACCCCCAGTTGAAGGCAATCACCGGCGTTCCACAGGCCATTGACTCGATCATCACCAGACCAAATGGTTCGGGCCAAAGAATTGGAAATAGCATTGCTTTAGCTCCACCGATCAACTCATTCTTCTGCGCCTGACTAGCTTCACCCAAAAACTCAACTCCGGGATGATCTAACAAAGGTTTGATCACCTTTTCAAAATATTCAACATCAACTGGGTCGATTTTCGCCGCAATTTTCAACGGAACGCCAGCCCTGGTGGCGATTTCGATTGCTTTGTCCACACCTTTGTCTGGACAAATGCGGCCGAGAAAGAGCAAATAGTCAGATGGTTTTTCATGAAACTCATAAAGATCAGCCGGCAGACCGTGATAAACAGTGCCTTGCCAATTCGCGAAGGCAAGAGGAGCTCTTTGTGTATCAGAGATTGATACAAGCGGCATGTCCTTAAACTCTCGATACAAAGGCTCAAGGCTTGGGATGTCCAGGCGTCCGTGCAGAGTTGTAACAGACTTCAACTTGTTGGCGCGTAAGAATGGAAAGATCAAATAATCCAAATGGGCGTGGATAATATCGAACTCGTCAGCCCGTTTCACTAGCTGTTCCATCAAAAGATAATGATGGGCAAGCGCATCGCCATAGCCATTCATTTCACGCAGCGCTCGAGGCGAACCAGCCACCAGCCTCGCATTAGTCTCAGAATCACCTGTGGCGAACAAAGTAACGTCGTGTCCCATTCGGACCAATTCCTCTGTCAACCAAGAGACTACTCTCTCTGTTCCACCATACCCTTTAGGAGGCACGGACTCGTACAAAGGAGCAATTTGAGCTATTCGCATTTAGACCCCACCCTTTAGTTCTTGTTGCCACGGTACTGCATATCCAGCTTCTTTACAAGCGCGAATTCTGATAACGTCGACGGGAATACTGCACAGGAGTTCCCCTAATTAAAAGAAGGCAATGTCCGAAAACCCTGAAAATACGGGGACGATTACAAAATCTCGGGCAAAGATTTAGATTCCTTTTTGGGCGGCCGGGAATCACTCGCATCAACAGTAGAGAAGCACCGCACCTGGTGCAAAAAGGACGTGCTCTCGAGAGCACGTCCTTTATCACTTAAGGAAATTGCCTTCAATATTTCTCGCTGATAGATTTTGCCTGGGTGAAGAGGAGCAGATAATCTTTGCCACCAGCTTTCGAATCGGTGCCGCTCATATTGAATCCACCGAAAGGATGAACACCAACCATGGCGCCCGTGCATTTGCGATTCAGGTAGAGATTGCCAACATGAAATTCCTTGCGCGCTTGTTCAATATTTCTGCGGTTACGCGAATAGACACCGCCCGTTAAGCCAAACTCGGTGTTGTTGGCGATATCTAGCGCATGATGCCAATCTTCAGCCTTGATCACAGCAAGCACGGGACCAAAGATTTCTTCCTGGGCAATTCGAGAAGTCGGACTAACGCCGGCAATCACTGTCGGCTTGATGAAGAAACCATCTTCGCTCTTACCGTTTGCTTTACCGCCTGTCAGTAGCTGACCTTCACTCTTACCGACTTCAATGTACTCAAGAATGCTTTCATAGGCTGATTTAGAAGCAACCGGACCCATATGTGTTTTGTGATCCTCGGCTGATCCTAACGCCAATTTTTCTGTTCGTTCTTTGATCTTCTGGAGGAACTCGTCGTACACGGCTTTGTGCACAATCACTCGCGAGCAAGCTGAGCATTTTTGACCTTGGAATCCGAAGGCACTTGAGACGACACCATCGGCGGCCTGATCCAGGTCAACATCATGATCGACAATGATCGAATCCTTGCCGCCCATTTCTGCCACGACTCTCTTAATCCACAATTGACCAGGTTGAGCCTTGGCCGCTAATTCGGTGATCCGCAAACCTACTTCTTTCGAACCGGTGAAAGCGATAAATCGCGTCTTTGCATGAGTGATGAGAAAGTCACCAACAGAAGCGCCCGGTCCGGGAAGGAAATTTAAAACGCCAGCAGGCAATCCGATCTCTTCCATTAACGCCATAAATTGAAAAGCAATTGTTGGTGTTTCACTGGATGGCTTGAGGATGACTGTGTTGCCAGTTACGATCGCCGCAGTTGTCATGCCAACCATTATCGCCAGTGGGAAATTCCAAGGTGGTATCACGATACCGACGCCAAGCGGAATGTAGTGCAATTCATTTTCTTCACCCGAATGAGCAGTCAGGGGTTGCGGTTGCGATAGCCTGACCATCTCACGTCCGTAGAATTCCATAAAATCAATCGCTTCAGCGACATCGCCGTCAGCTTCGGCCCAATTCTTACCGATTTCCAGCACTAACCAGGCTGAGAACTCATGCTTTCTTGAGCGCATCAGTGCGGCCGCTTTGAAAAGATAGCGAGACCGTTCCACCGGAGACACTTTTTTCCAATTTTCATACGACTCAAGTGCAACTTTCATCGCCCTTTCCGCATGTTGCGTATTAGCCTTTGAAAATCTGCCTATTTCTTGCTTTGGCGAACCAGGATTGGTTGAAACAATATGATCATCAGTGAGAATCCTCTCCCCGCCGATAACAAGAGGATACGTCTGGCCAAGCTGCTTTTTCACCTTTGCTAAAGCTGCTTTCATAGCCTCCTGATTGGCGGAGACCGAAAAATCGGTAAATGGCTCATTACGAAACTCTGTAAGCATTCCACAGTTCTCCCAGGTGATTTGCATATGCCGCGCAGCTTGGCTATCGTCGGGTTGTGACGATGTGCACAAGGCTATCCTGGATTATGCCGAGCAGCTTGCGGAGTCGGGCAGCTTCGCTGCATAGACCCCACTAGTGTGCATAGGCTATCCTCGGATTATGATATCCGGCTTACGATGCACCTCTTTAATTGATAACGGTAGATTTATAGTTTGTTTTACGGGTGCCGATAGTTTCCGCGTCGCAACGACCTGTCTACAATCCTATCCAGCCGCTCATGCCACTATGGACAGTATCACTTGCATGAACTCGGTGTAATCCGCCGCGGATATAGCAAATCTATACGCGCTGAGGGAGGTTCTTCCACTAGCAAAGATTGGTTATACTTTCCATGTGGCCTTAGGGAGCTAAGCGGCAATGAAACAGTATTTAGACCTGATCAAGTACATTCTCGAAAATGGCGAAAAGCGTGAAGACCGAACCGGAACGGGCACGCTGTCGGTATTTGGAATGCAGGCAAAATATGACTTGCGACAAGGCTTTCCGCTTCTAACTACCAAAAAAGTGAAATTTGATGGCGTGCTCAGAGAATTACTCTGGTTCCTGCGCGGATCAACAAATATCAATGACGACCTGGCGGCGTACACTCCAATTTGGGATGCCTGGGCAGATGAAAGCGGCGAGCTTGGTCCGATCTACGGTTACCAGTGGAGAAATTGGCCGAAGTTTGTCGAAAATGAGCAAACGCACCAGTACAGAAAAGAGCACATTGATCAAATTCAACAAGTCCTTGATCAGATCAAAAATAATCCAAATTCAAGACGCATTATTGTCTCGGCTTGGAACGTCGCCGACATTGACAAGATGGCCCTGCCTCCCTGTCACATGATGTTTCAATTCTATGTAGTGAATGGAAGATTGGATTGCCAACTTTACCAGCGATCGGCAGACATGGCTCTGGGAGTGCCTTTTAACATCGCAAGCTACGCGCTGTTAATGGTCATGGTGGCGAAAGAGTGCAATTTGATACCAGGTATTTTTACGCACACGTTCGGTGACGCGCACATCTATCTGGATCATCTGGACGGTTTAAAAACACAACTACAGAGAAGCCCCGGTCCTCTCCCAACTGTGGAAATTGCGGACAAGCCGTTTTTCCAACTTTGCTTCGAGGACTTTAAATTGAATAATTATGCGCATCAGGGCTTCATCAAGTTTCCAGTCTCAGTTTAAGGATGACAGAACAGGCTGGCCATCAGAAGTTTGATCTTGTCGTAGCTTGCGATCTAAATCGAGGCATCGGTCTGCAAAACGGACTGCCTTGGAGGCTGCCTGGTGACATGAAGCACTTTCGCGATCTGACGGCGACTACCGTCAATCCGAAATTGCAAAATGCCGTGCTGATGGGGCGCAAGACCTGGGAGTCTATTCCTCTAAAATTCAGACCCTTACCGGGGCGGGTCAATGTGGTACTGACGCGCAACACAGACTACAACATCAATCCCGATGCCACCGTTGCGGGATCGCTAGAAGCGGCACTGGCCAATTTAGCAGAGCTTGAAATCGAAAATTACTTCATAATTGGTGGTGCGCATCTTTACGAACAAGCCGTGCATCATCCATCATGTGATTTACTCTACCTGACCGAAATTCAAGAAAAATTTGAGTGCGACGCCTTCTTTCCAAGCTTTGAGAATCTGTTCACTCTGATCTCAACTTCAAAAACACATCAAGAAAACGGACTCGACTATTGCTACAAAAAATATCAACGCAACCGGTAAAAGTGAGACTGGCAGCCATGCTAGCAGTGACTTATCTGGGCTTTGGACCAGGTGCGAAATGCGCGGACACCAAAAAAACGACACCGAGCACGAACGCGCAAAAGAAAACGAGCCTTGCACCCTCCAAAGCACACACACCTTCCCACGAAACGGCTGAGCAAAGAGGCGAAAAGGTTTTCAAAAGAGCAATGTGCGTCGGTTGCCATTCAGGCGGTAACAACGCGTTGATGCCAGACAGACCAATAAAAGGGAAAGCTTTCTTAGGCCGCTATAGTCAAGACAAAGCTCTAGAACAAACGATTCGCAAAGGTTTCCCCACTTCAGGCATGCCAAAGTTTGGCAAAGAACAAATCAACGAAACCGAAATGAAGGATTTGATCCTTTATATAAGATCGTTCACTCCTGCAAAAGGCGTTTTGAAGTGATCGTAGGGATCGAGCAGCCCTTATGAAACATTCCGAGTTCACAACCGAGCTAGTGATTCGCGCATATGCATCAGGCATCTTTCCAATGGGCGATGACTACGGACCGATCAAATGGTATTCGCCTGATCCGCGCTGCATCATTGATCTGTATGACTTCCATACTCCAAAGAGATTGGCCCGAACTTATCGACAAGGAATCTTCGAGATCAAGGTTAACACCGCATGGGAAGCCGTTCTTCGAAAGTGCGCAGCACGTGAGTCAACATGGATAACCGACGACATATTTCGGGTCTACACTCAGTTGCATCGGATGGGTTTGGCGCATTCAGTTGAAGCATATAAAGATGGCGTGTTAGCCGGAGGTTTGTATGGTGTCAGTTTGAACGGTGCATTTATGGGCGAATCAATGTTTCACGAAGTTACTGACGCCTCAAAGGTTTGCCTGGTTTATTTGGTCGAACGTCTAAAGGAGAAAGGCTTCATTTTGCTCGATTCACAATTTATGACTTCGCACCTGAGTACCTTCAATGCCAGGCTTATTTCTAAAGCCGAGTATATGGCGATGTTACAGACCGCGTTAACAATTAACGCCAAATTTGATTGAGACCAAAGAAAAAGTCCCGCAGTCAAGTGAATGCGGGACTTAGGACAAAAAAACGAACTACGTTATTTGCCGACCATTTTCTTTGCGCCGTGACCCATCTTCTTAAGACCGGCACCTAGTTTCTTTGGTCCCCACATAATTCCATTGCCAATTTTTTTACCGGCAGTCTTGATCTTATTGTCGCTCGCCGCTGGCTGGGCTTGAGCAAACGCTGGAATCGAGCTAGCAAGCGTGGTTGAGGCTAGTAACACTAGCAACAAGGACTTCTTCATGAACATCTCCTTACAGTACTGCGCATCCGCATGCGAGGTTCATTATACTGACTTGTTCAATATCCAGCTACTTGATCTGCTTTATAAAGCGCGAGATTCCGTGTTGTGTATCAAGCCTTGTCTGTGCGAACTATCCGCTTTGCGCGGGAATAGCCGCAGACAGCAGCGGATGCGAGCGAGCGCTTTAATATACGATCACAATAGGATTTAAGGTGGACTATTGATTTCTAAGAACGAGAAAGAATGACACCGCATGTGGTACCAAGGATTACACGCGGTGATTTAAAAGCCACTGTCTGTCGGAGTTCCTGCATTAGAAGCAGAAGTTCCTGAACCACGACGTGGTGTAGAACTCTGTTGCGGAGCAGCCGGTCCTCCACCCTCAACAATTTGAGCAGAGATAATTCTGTCGCCTCGGCCAATGCTGCGCACGACATTGATACCATCAACAACGCCACCAAAAATTGCGTATTGCATATCCAGCTGGGGAACAGGCGATTTTGTAATGTAGAATTGACAGCTTGCCGAGTTGGGATTTCCCGAACGAGCCATCGCTACAACACCGGCAGCATTATGGTGCAACCGTGGCGTCACTTCTAAATCAAGATATCTAGCTCTCCCCGTTTGCGGATCAACAAAATCACCGGAGCCGTTACCATTTGGATCGCCACCTTGGATACACCAAGATTCGATTCTGTGGAAAGTCAATCCGTTGTAAAAACCCCGGCTGACAAGATCAAGAAAATTGCCGGCTGTTCTCGGAGCCATTGAACGATAGACCCTTATGGCGATTTGCCCTCGAGTCGTCTGCATCACAACTATGGGGTCTGCACCTTGCGCGCATGCAGCGGTAACACAACACAAACCGGCCATTGCAGCTAGAATCAATTTAGAGAATTGCACTTTGATGATTTCTTCTCCCAAAAAACGTTCCTATATATAGTAGGGCTTAGGCCGATAATTATTCCCAGATATTGAGTGAACTAAAACACCTTCAGACTGGGTAAAAGAATTGCAAGAAAGGTAACCCGATCAATGGCGCTATATGCAGATTTGCACCGACATCTTGGTGGTGCACTCCATCCCCGAATAATTTACAAGTTCCTTCAGCGTCAGGACCATCGTGTCCTGAATTACTTTCCGGATTACGAAGGCTTCTACAATTGGTTCACACGGCCATGTAGAACCTTGGAAGAATTCGTCAAGATTCACACGCTAGTCGAAGAGCTTCAAAGTCTCGAGCATCTTCCGTACTTCTGTTTGCGTTTATGTCGAGGCGCATACACATTTGAGAACCTTCAGTACTTAGAGCTGCGTTACAATCCTTACTTCCGCACAGATCATCAAGCGCCCGAAGCGATACGGATCGGGCAAATGAATCAGATCGTCGAAGTAATTACCGCCAACGTTCGTCCGGCTGACTATCCAATTACTGTTAAACAAATATTGTGTCTTGATCGACGTCTTCCGTTAGCTCTCAATGAAGCAATTTTGAAAGTTGCAAAAGACAACATCGGTCCTGTGGTCGGAGTGGATTTGGCTGGACCGGAAATCAATCCTGAGCTTTGGGAAGACTGGGTGAGACTGATGGCTAAGGCTCGCGCTTCTGGGCTTAAGACAACTTCTCATCTCGGTGAAACAGGAATCGAGAACGTTCATCCACAATATTTCACAGTGCTTGATCGAATTGGACATGGCATACACATCCCTCTCGTTCGGCCCGATATGTTGAAAGAGTTAGCTAAACGACAGATCACGTTGGAAGTTTGTCCAACTAGCTATCGTCAGACTGGAGTACTAAAAGATTTTTCGGAACTGCGCACAGTCTTTTCACGCTGCAAGGAAGCCGGAGTAGCGATTGCTGTTTGCACCGATAATCCGGGTAGAAACCCAGCCCCATGCACCCTTCCAGGGGAATACGAGCGTCTCATCGATCACGACGTAATTGATTTTTCGGAACTGAAGGCACTACAAAACGAAGCGTTTCGATCCGCCTTTGGATTTGTCGGCGGCAACCGCACATAATCGCAAAATCATCTTGCAAGAGTGAGCACAGTCCTTGATAACCATTCGCACCATTAATGGTGTCGATACGAACACAGCTGGGAGATTTAGATATCACAGCTCAAAAATTCAGGGCAGTATATCGATTTGGCCTATCAACCGCCAATGCTCAATAGAAGATCACCAAGATCGCTTGAAATAGGCATGAGGACTAGGTTTCCTCCTCTACTTGAACGATCGAGGATTACTAAATTCCACGATCGAAAATTTGCTCTATTCGAAGAAAGAAAGTACACGCAAAGTTGCATTGGCTGTCGGAATACAAAGAAAAATCCGAACTTAGGCTCTACAGCAAATACGCAGACGCCAGTTCATTCAAGGACAGCAATCAACAAGACTTCGAATTTGGAAAATCGGTTCCGAATTTGCAAATTTCCGAAATGAATCAAGCTTTCAAAAAATATTTTGGAAATATTTTTTCGGTGCAAAATTGAGCGATATCGTAAGCGATACCACGCGCGAATAGCTTGATAGGCTAATTACAATGCAGTGACATCTTTTGTGACCACCAAATACAGCAGTGAAAAAACGAAATAGGTGGCGATCTATATATTGCAATTTTTCGAATTTGAAAGTACTCTATGTTGCGTGTGGTGTGATTCGTATAGAGTGAAATTTTCGCTCTTACTAAAAAGTAATGGTGGCATAGGACGAACCAATCGTTGCCAATGAAGGTTTATTCAATAGCAATCTTGCCCAATTGAAAAA
>PLXC01000042.1 GCA_003151275.1 Candidatus Melainabacteria bacterium | reverse complement strand
TTTAGGGCGGAGAGGACGTCAATCTGACAAACTCCGTTTATTCCATGAAACTGAAAGAATTTTGAAAACTAGCCAATGGTTTTGTGTTAAGTAGAGGGGAAGCAACCAGGAGACTCATTATGTGGTTCATTGCACTTGCCACCGACTACGATGGAACCTTAGCAGCGGACGGCGTTGTGGACGAGCTCACGCTCGCATCTTTAGTCAAGTTCAATAAGACCGGACGGAAGCTCATATTAGTGACCGGGCGACAATTGAAAGATCTTCTCCTGGTCTTTGCGCAAGTAGATGTTTTTGACCTGATCGTCGCAGAGAACGGCGGTGTGCTTTACTTCCCTTCGACCAAGGAGGAGAGGTTGATTGCCCCTGAGCCGCCACCCCAACTTGTAGCTGCCCTGATTGAGCAAAAGGTGCAACCGTTAGACGTTGGCAAATGTGTCGTAGCCACGTGGCATCCCAATGAGACCATAGTGCTGGAAACAATTCGAACGCTGGGGCTTGAACATCAAGTGATTTTCAATAAAGGCGCAGTCATGGTGCTCCCTCCAGGCGTGAATAAATCATTCGGATTAGAAGCAGCGCTCAAGGAGCTGGGTCTCTCCCGGCACAACATAGTCGGTGCAGGCGACGCAGAGAACGACCTGGCTTTTCTCACCGCCTGCGAATGTTCAGCTGCAGTTGCCAACGCTTTACCATCCGTCAAAGAGGCTGCAGATATAACCACAAAGGCCTTTCGTGGTGCAGGAGTAAGTGAAGTTATCGAGATGATCATGAGTTCAGAGCTGGAGAGTATCAATCTAAGCAGGCATGATATTTTGCTCGGTATAAACGCAGACGGAAAGGAGGTATTTTTAGACACACACGGCAAAGGTATGCTGATTGCCGGCACCTCAGGCAGTGGCAAATCAACAGCCGTTACTGGCATTATAGAACGACTGGCCGAAAAGGACTATCAATTCTGCTTGATAGATCCTGAGGGCGATTATGAAGTATTTGAGCAAGCCATAACAACAGGAAACAGCCAGCACGCGCCAACCGTTGATGAAACGATCCAGCACTTCAAACTTCCAGAAACAAATATAATCATCAATCTTCTCGGTGTGCCGTTGGCTGAACGCCCCCAATTCTTAGGCAACTTGTTACCTCGACTAAAATCGATGCGAGACTCACTTGGTCGACCGCACTGGATCATTATCGACGAGGCGCATCACATGATGCCAAAAAATGAGAATCACGTAGCACAAGCATCGGCAAGCGACATGGTAGGAACGATCCTGATAACCGTTCATCCAGACGAACTCGCTATTGAAGCTCTTTCTTCCTTGGATAAAGCGCTAATCGTCGGTAAAAGTCCACAAGAGATGCTGGAAAAGTTCGCGGCCGCATGCGGTGACGATACCGCCTTTAAGATTGATAAACCTCTTGAACCAGGTGAAGCATTTTTCTGGCAACGCAACAAGGAGTTGCAGCGCATCAAGATTGCGCCACCACATACAGAGCGGCGCAGGCATCTCAAAAAATATGCTGAAGGCGATGTTGGTGAAGAGAGAAGCTTCTACTTCACGGGCTCAAAAAAACAATTGAAACTTCGAGTACAGAATCTAATACTCTTCGTGCAAATCTCTGAGGGCATAGATGATGAAACTTGGTTATATCATTTACGGAATGCAGAATATTCCAAATGGTTCGCCGAAGCAATCAAAGATAGCGATTTAGCAAAAGAAACTGCGTCAATTGAAGAAGATAGAAGTTTATCGGCGACAGAAAGCAAGGCAGCGATCCACGATTTGATCAAAAAACGCTACACAGCTTCAGCGACTGGACCACAATTGAATTCAGCTAACATTTTAAAATGAAATAGAAGTGACTGCATGGTTCGACTGAGCACGACGGATCAGCGCAAAAGTTTCCGCTGATCCGCTTTTTCTACATTATTGAGAACAACCGTCTCAACCAATGCATCGTGGTGAGCTTGTTTTCTTCTCGTCCACAAAATGCTTATCGGTCCCAAAATAAACGCGGGAAGCAGAAAAGACTTTGCCGCATTGCGCATCAGAGCGCGCTGAAACGTGAGCCGGTTACCTTTAAGATCGGCAACATAAACTCGCATAAGACGCTTGCCTAGAGTGGCTCTAGCAGGCGAACTTTCGCAAATTGTCCGATAGAGCAAATCAAGAATGAAGGGTAGACAGCCTAACAAGAATAACGAATGGAGTGGGGCGGCGTGAATGTTAAAACCGTAAGCAAAGGCAAAATTGACCCACATCGCCAAAGCTAAAAGAAAGGCACACAAAGCCAATCCCGGAACAAAGTCACAAGTAAACCATAGACACAAACCGAAATATCCAAACAAAACAGCAACGTGCTGAACAGCAATAAAAGTAGTCGGAAGGTGCACGCCGACAGCGATGCACCCTAGTGCGCCAAGCGATGCCATTGCAAAACAATCAATAAAATGTGCGGCGAATCTTCTCCTGAATCCACAATATAGAGGAGACTGATCGGATTTCTCAGGCAACTGCACAAACTCGCCAGACAACCTCACTGCTTCTGTGCGTCTTTTCCAGGGACGCAAATCATGACCATCGAGCTTTAGTAGATTTTCTTCACTCATGAACTACTACCGAAACAAAATCATATGTGGGATTTAGTGGTTCCATTCAAAGATCGAGTTGAATTGGTTATAGCTCCTAAATAGCCACCAATTGCTGCAAGAGTCAATGTGATCATAGTAGTCAAAAGTAGAAAGCTGGCCTTGTCTGCGCCAAGAATTTTCCAAGCACTAGAAATTTGGCTATCGGAAAACATCATTTGCAAGCCGGGAAAAGCCGAGTCAATGTTTGAACCCGCAGCAGCCCCCGCCGCCACGAGAGTGGCAATGGATAACCCGAACAGTAGCGGTGTCTGCACACATACCGCCAGAAAAGCACAAGCAGCGCGCGAGGTAGATTTTGATGCCCGCGCCATTGCAAAGCCTTGACCAATCAAGCAAAAAGCGAATACTCCCAGAAAAATGCCTAGGGAACTCTCGGTTCCATTTGCATAGCTGCTTGAATGCTGCGTGCCATCAGCCATCGCAACCTGAAGCACCCAAGCCATGAAGAATGCTGGGAGCATCAGCATGCCGATGCCAGACTGAGCAAGTTTGGCTGCATTGAAGTTAGCCGGCAATGACTCACGGCACAGGCGTCCAACGTGTGCAATGCCCAGTAACAGTGCGATGCACAGCAAGCTCAGAACAACACCTCCAACAATACCGATTAAGGTCGTTCCACCAAATACCAGAGCTAACGCGACCAGCAGAGTCGAACCACTGGAAACGAACATCCGTGTTGGCCCATGCTCAACAAGCAACGAGACCCAGAAACATAACCCAGCCAAAAGTGCGATCAGCAGTCCCATGCCATCCCCTCCGGTCAGGCTTCGGAGGAAATTGTCGACATCAACTCCCCTGAAAAACCAAGCGGACTGAGCAGCGACAAACATCGATAGGCTGTAATTCAAGAGCAAAGTGAGCATGGCGAAGACCGCACCCGCACTTGTTTTGAAAACCAACCAAATTTTGGAATGCAACGTGTGTTGAGGAGCGAGGGATTTGCCCCCTGCACCGATACAGGCATTCATCCAAACACTCTCTTTGGTTGCGGGATTTCCAACCAGCTGAGACAGCTGCCAGAGATCTTTTGCAACGGATTTGCCAGAAAGCGTGTTGCAGCCGACCGATTCATCGTCGGAACAAGTCACCTTAATTTGAGGCCGCGCTTCCTTGAAGCGTGCCCAAACAGGCTCAGACTGAGATTGGTTTCGGGATAACTTCATCTAGACCGGTTTATTGGGAGGTAAGATCGTTATGCCCAATAGAACACCCCGTAGGACAGCTATGAAAAAAGTCTCATATGGCACTAGACTCTGATTGAGACTCAGATCCAAACGATAGCACCACATACGATACCATTGCAGGCACGATTGAGGCGATTATTTGAAGTACAAAAACTAAGTGCTTTCCAAGGTTAAAGCGCATTGCCGGTCACAACTTGTTCCGAAACATCCAAGTTTCATTGACATGCCAGGCGTGACATTGTACGAATAGTCAATCTCCAATTGGAGACATACAAGAAATGGGAATTTTTCTAACTAATAATGTGTTGAGGAAGAGACTATGACATCAGAACTTGAGACCAACCGCCTTACTAGTTCCGATCCTCAGCACGACTGGCTGGAACGGGGCAAAAGCGTATTTATGAATACCTATGCCTCTTACCCGATCGTGTTTAAGAAAGGAAAAGGCACATACATTGAAGACGTCAATGGCAAAAAATATCTAGATTTCGTCTCGGGAATTGCGGTTAATTCATTGGGTCATTGCGATGAAGGCTATGTCGAAGCAATAACTGAACAGCTCAATCTTTTCAGCCACTGCTCAAACTTATACTTGAATACGCCGGCGATTAAGCTAGCAGAAGCCTTGATTCGAAACGGTGGATTCGACCGTGCATTTTTCTGCAACAGTGGCACTGAGGCTATAGAAGCAGCATTAAAACTAAGCCGTAAGTACGGAAAACAGACGAAAGGAGATCAGTGCACAACGATTTTGACGATGAGCAACTCCTTCCACGGAAGAACTTATGGAGCCTTATCCGCAACAGCGCAGACTAAATATCATCAAGGCTATCACCCGCTTGTTCCTGACTTTCAGGTAGTGACTTTCAATGACATTGATTCAGTCAAGTCAATCGATCCAAAGTCGGTTGCTGCGTTGATCATCGAGCCAATTCAAGGTGAAGGAGGTATTCACGTTGTCGATGCCAATTTCCTCAAACAATTGCGTGATTATTGTACTGAGCAAAATATCGTTTTGATATTTGACGAAATTCAATGCGGTGTCGGGCGTACAGGCAAGTTTTTTGCTTATCAAAATTTCGGCGTTGAGCCCGATCTCATCGCTCTGGCAAAGGGGCTTGGCGGTGGGTTTCCGATTGGAGCACTTCTGGCAAAGAATAAAATCGCCTGCGCATTCCAACCAGGAGATCATGGTTCTACATTCGGTGGCAACGCACTTGCATGTGCCGCGGCACTTTATTGCGTCAACAAAATTGAAAAATCAGAATTTTTGCGATCGGTCGAAGAAACTAGCCAACGGCTAAGAGAAGCGCTGAAAAAGTTGCAGGACAGCGGTACTGGAATCATTGCAGTTCGTGGACTAGGTCTAATGGTCGGCGTAGAGTTGGAATTCTTGGCTAAACCGATTATTCAAAGCTGTATCGAGAACGGCATGCTTATTGTTGGCGCCGGTGATACGGTGTTGCGCCTTCTTCCGCCACTAATAGTCAAGCCATCCGAAGTCGATGAGGCTGTGACTATTTTGACTAAAGTTTTAGCCGAACACAATTTATCAGTTAGTAGTTGATCAGAAATGCCGACTCGATGCTGGTACCTACCGTGGCAATCTCAGGTTTGAACAGGCCACACCGTATGGTGAAAATAGGACAATTCTTCGTCAGTCGCACGCCTATAACTGACTGTAGTGCGTGATTGACCAGGTGTAGGAATTTGCACGATGTGCCCGTCTTTTAAAAGGTCTTCGAGTGCCTGCAGAAACACAGGATCGCTAAACTCCTCACCATTTGCGAACACAAAATCGTTCGAACAAGCTCTTTCAATCCGCTCACTATTTTCAGTCGATTTGAATAAAAAATCTTTCGCTACTTCCGGAGTCATCTTTTTCTCTTCTAGTCTGAATGCACAGAAATTGTTTAGCTCCAGACATTCACTGTCAGGAACTCAATCAGTTCGTCACGTTTGTCCATAGATTGGCTCGCCGCAGTCAAACCCTCTTTGTATAGCCGCAATGCATCAGATTTATATCCCTTGCTGTATGCAACCTTGGCTGCGAATAACAAATTGGACCAATTTGGTTTGGCAGCAGCCGTGCGAGCGGACTTCGATGAAGGCATATCCGAGCCTGTTCTCAAGTGGATTGATTCCGAATCAACCGGAAAGGGAAATCGACTTGCGTTGCCGTTAACGTTGTTGAAACTGCTCATAATTGACCTTTAAAGTATGTTGAATCTGCCTAGATTTAGTCTGACGCGGCATCGGTGGCAAATTCGATAAGGCGTTTTTACTTCGAGTCTATAGAATAGCTGACTCGAAACCAATTGTAATCCAGCGATCCAGTTACCACTTAGGTGAGGGATGCTAGAAAGCATATATTGCTCCAGAGTTAATGTGGAACCTGGAGAAGCTGCGCCAATCGACCCTTCACAAACATGTAAAAACATCTGAGGAGAGAGTTGTCAGGGGATACCCCGGTGAATTGCTCCCGAGAATAAACTAGCAGGACAATTTCGCAATTTCGTGAAATGCGTCCAGGACTGAGAGAGATCGTACGCCAAGCGCATTGATTTAATGCTGCCACTATCCATGGTGGCACAACTACTCGCTGTCTAAGCCGACAAAAGAAACGTGCTCAATTTCTACAAAATTTGCCGCTGAAGAGCGCCTGTCCATACTGCTCACAGGGGAACCGTTCGAGTCGTGGGAATTAAGGCACACTTTGGCTACATTTGAGCGATAAGATGCCTGAGCTCGGGTTCTAAGCAACGGAGTGCGGAAACAAATGGGCATTTTTCATAGAAGAGCGGAACGTTCCAATTGCTTGAATGAGCAAGGTGGAGGCACTTCCGAACAAAACTCATGTGTACCGGAAGATCCGCGCCGCCAATATTCAGATTTGAAGAGTCAAAGATCGGACGTCAATCCAAATTTACCAAATCTGGCTGGTCGGAATGACATACCCCCTGCGGCGCCGCCTGCCGATGAGCCAACCAAAAAGCCAGTCGACATGACACCACTGAGAGAACGTCCTAGAATCGGAGAATTGGTACCACTTCCTCCGTCAACAGATCTGTATCAGAACAACGATCGCGTTTCTCTGTCACCTCCGCCAAATTTGCTCAATTTGCCACCATTAACACTTACAGAATCGCTTAGAGAATCGGCTCCCCCAGTTCCGATGCCTAACCGCCCGCCCACCGAATTGCAGGCTCCCTCTCGCGATCTCTATCAATACAACAGCGACCGACAGGTGCCACCACTTCCACTACCCGGTCCAGTCAATCGTGAAGTGCCACCACCTCCACTACCTGGTCTATTGATCCGTGAAGTGCCACCACCGCCACTGCCTGGACCTGTTGACCGCGAGGTTCAAGTGCCGCCCCATCGCGAATTTGAGGACGACCATTCCGGTCCTGGCTCCTCCAGACGCAGGCGTACTTTGCGAGAACAACTGAATCTTCCTGAACGTCCGAACCCATATCGGCACCCGCGAATAGAGGGCACTGACAGTCCAACGCCACCGAATACGAGACCGGAAACCAATGACCGACCAACGCCACCGGTTCCCCCTAAAGTAGAACGTGAGACAACCAACCGTCCGCTTGATGCACGTCCAAACGACGGTAAAGTCGTGGAATTGAATCCGAGAGATTTTGACAGACTCGTGCGAAACTCAGACAGGCCAGTGATTCTCGATGTTTACGGGATTGGCTGTGGGCCATGCAACCAATTAGCTCCGGTTTTGGATGGCGTGGCGAATCAATACCGCGGACAGGCAACCGTTTACAGAATCAACGCGGCCAACTTGGAACAAAATCCCGCTCTTGCACAGCAGTTAGGAGTACGCAGTGTTCCCGCTGTATTCATCTTTGACCAGGGTAGGCTGGTTAGCAATGATGTTGGCTTCCACGAAGCTGGGTTCTACACATCTAAATTGGATGGATTGGTCGGTCAGCGTCGACAGAACGAGACTAGAGATGTCCCAAGACCTTCTCCTCCAAATCCCGACAGACTGGAAGAAGAGCGCGAATCTTCCAACCTTGACGAGGGTAGACCAAGAAATCTGGGAGCTCGTCTTGAAAGAATCAAAGACAATCTTGCGAGATTGACACACCTGTCGACTCGCGAAAAAGAGCAAGCCTTCAATCCAAGTTCCGACGAACAAAGAACCTTAGAGTTGATCAACAAAGAACGCCGCAGACACAGACTTCCTGATGTCATTCAAGATCCACGATTACAGATTATTGCGAGCCGCCACACAGATTATCAAATTTCTCATGGCATGACTCACAACGAAAACACGCCTGGGTGGCAAAACGTTGCCCAAAGAATGAAACAGGTGGGTTTGCAAGGTTGGCGTGAGAACGCCGCTACGGGAAGTTTCACGCCTGAAACGCTGGTGCAAATGTGGATGAATTCGAAGGGACATAGAGATGCAATTCTCGGTCAAGGTAATATCGCCGCTGTTTCAATCCGCAGGGGCAAAGCTACCTTCAACCTAACCACTGACCCGGAGCTGGGGCGAGAGCGCACATAGGGTAGGAGACACTTTGGCCACAATTGGCAAGTAAATTGGTGGAATCAAATCGGTTTCACCCCTGACCTTGGCGGAAATAAGAACATGAGAAGAGATAGCGGATCAGTCACCTCACTGGTAGCAGCAGTTGCGTTTGGTTTACTTGCCATCGGCATGTGCGCATTCTTTTTAAGCAGAGTTATCGGCGGCACACGCGAACTGTGGAACGCTTCAGACGCCGGCGTCATGAACGCTGCAAAACAGGCGCTAGTTACGCCTTCAATCGCGCCAAATAACAATATACTCCCGGTTGCGGCAAAAGACTTCTTCGCTCTAAGCGATCCACCTGGCAATCAACCAGACCTGCCAGGGAAACCGATTGAATACAAGCCAATCAGCTTGATCACATACAACAGGCTAGTGGCTCAAGCAATGCTAGTTTGTGCCAACGCCGAAGCTGAAGGAAACACGACCGCAATCAATAATGCAAAAGATGTTGTCGGTGCCGTCAAGGCGGTCGGCGGATATTTGCAGAACGAATTTGCGCAAAAAGGACCAGTAGACAGTGCCTTCCTTGCACTGACAAGAGCCAATACTATCCGCATGCTGGACAACAGCGAGATCAAATTGACCAAGAAGTTGGAACCAGGGTTCATGAACAGAGGGGGATCGTCAAACATTTGGTTTGACCCCGATATCCTTGCAGCCAATGTTCCGACCAATCCAAATGCACAACTGAAACCAGAGCAATCTGTGGTGAAGCAACTCTATGGTGGCACACTACCAGCCACATATACTGCCACCAAATTCGTAGCAGGCTATGAACCGATCAAATTGCTAGGAGGTACCGAGACACTATATGCGGTGCCAACAATGCCAATAACCGGGACTCACCTAGTAGACCTGACGCGCTTTAAAGCGAGCACCGGAGTTATCGACCTAACTACACCGCAGAACGCATTCCGAGCCGATTGCAATGCTAACAACAAAAAGGGCTCATCAACTTTTGTGAACACAGTCTCCTGCGCGGTCGTCGGTTCGTTGAGCAAATACTACGTCGGTGAGATCCCTGCTGGATACATACGCGTTGTGAATGCACCATTCAATGCCAACGGAAATGTACCAGGCGACTTCAATCAAGCTATGTCGCAAGCCAATCAGCAACTCGCAGAAAATGTCATGTATGACGGCACGAAAGATATCTTCAACACCGCTCTCGTCTTTGGCAGCAGCTATGTTCAAGTTGCTTCTCCAAATTCTGGAAATCCACAAACAACACCGTTTGCCATAGGTTCCAGTGGATTGTCGGCAATGACGGTCTGGACAAATTACAACAAGTCAATTGGCAACGATGGTCTTGGGCACAATCCGGATCTCGATCCAACTAAAGGAACGTTTCCAGGTGGAACACCACAACAACTAAAAGTGAATCCGAACGTACCTTCACAAACGATCCGGATCGGATCTGGATTAAACCAAAAGGCTAAGCTGAAAGATCTGATCACCATCAAAGGGTTCAATCAAATTAGCGACGAAAATTTTAACGGTTCCGAACCTGCATGGCTAGACGGCATGATTCCTGTAATGGAAAGCAACTTCAACCTGGGAACAGTATTGGCCAGCATCGGCGTCAATAATGGCTTCACTGCCATCGAATGGTTGAAAGCACGGATCATGCAATTGCGTGCTGCAGGCAATACCAAAATCACGATCTCTCTTCCCGTTCAACACTCAGGAATGAAAGCGTTCAAACACTATAAAGGCGGCAGTGCTTCGCTCATTCACTATTCATCTCCTCCAGCTCATGCTCAGTTTGAACAAGTGGGCACCCCTCTAAGCTTGATAGAAGGAATCAACGCAGTTAACGAACCAAGTCACGTCATCAATCAAGAACAAGCTGCGTATGTGGGTTTCATCAAGACGATCGGACAAAGAACGCGTCAAATAAATCCAAAGTTCAACGAAGCCGCTGTGATCGCAGCATTGAATAGCGCACCAATCGCCTTGGGTCAAACACTTTACCTTCATGCTGATCGTTCAGGCAACAACTTGGTGATGGACAAGGAACTGCACTACGATGATTCATCGCTCAAAGCTGATGGCAGCAATGCCCTGGTCAGCTATGGCACCGCACCGTATGACATTGGGCTATCGTTGATTGACACGCAAAAGGATGGATCAGCAACCGCACCAAGAGGTGATATGAACTATCACCAGGTTCCATACAAGGCGATTTCAGCAGGTGGCTACTTGAATGCACCACCGACTGCAGCCGGTTCCAAGAAAGTTTTGAACTCTGCAGCGACATCCGTAACCGCCACCGAAGCAGCAGTCTTTGTTCCTTCATCGGGTTTTGGAAACTTGCTTGGTGAGCTGCATTACGATAACGCATTGCAAGCAAGCAATGGTGGCAACGAGTTGTATTTCAGTATTCCCAATTAAGGCTCTTGGGCACTACACGGCTCGGTCGCACGAACACTGCACAGCTTATTCACAGCTATACAAGGAACAAAAAATGAAAGGCAAATTTCTCCTCCTGAGCACCATAATCACAGGCATCATGTTGAGCACACCATCTGTGAGTGCAGAGCAAAAGAGATCGTTACAGCACAATCCTGAACTGCCGAACCTAAATATCTCAGAGCCAAAAGCGCTAACAAGTAAGGTCGACCTACCCGACCTGCCTGACTTTACGGGGCAGGTAAAACTTGAACGAGGGCTTTCATATCCCGCCAACGATCAAGTCGAACAGACTTACGCTTTTATCTATCAAGCCAAGGATGATCCAGCGCGAATCATTGATTGGTATCGCACTGCTCTAAATATGTACAAATGGGATTTGGATGGCTCGACCAGCAAAGCGATCTTGGGCACCAATCCACGCACAGGAAACAGCTGCAGTATTTATTGCGACAATGAAGGCGCGGCTGGCTGCAAACTGCACGTATCGTACACGTTCATGAGGAAATCGACCGAGCGGCTTGGTTCAACAAATTATTGAACTAAAATTCACGCTGACTGCATGACGAAGAAGACGTATCCATAATAATCAGAATATTTTCTGTACATATCCACTTCTGACTGGCTCTCATCGAGTTCTCCCAAAACACCTTCGTTGCCAGCATATTTCGTCCTCAGCGTTCGAATGCGCTCTTCCTTCGGTATGTAATAATCCTCCATCCATGCCGATGGTGGCAGTACAAAATGGTCGACGTATTTGTAACCGCTACGCGTGATCGCTTCCAGACTATTTTCGATTGATGTAATCTCAGGATAGTCGCCCTCCCACAACTTGCGCACCTCATCGGGTATTTCCGACTTAAGATAACAAGCATTTGTCACCGCCAGGTAACCTTTGTTTTTAAGCAAAGATTTCCACTGCGTCAATCCCTCCTCAAAACCCAATATGTAAATCGCTCCTTCGCTCCAGATCAAGTCGAAACTGTCTTCATCAAAGGGCAATTCAAACATCGAGGCATTAACCGTGGTGACTCGATCTTCAACATTCGCAGCAGCAGCGCGTCGATCCAATTCGTCTAAAAATTCTTGGTGCGTGTCTAGAGCAACGATGTCACCATTGCACAGTCGTGCCAACTCCATTGTTTGCATTCCTGGACCACATGCAATATCCAAAACAAACGGTGAATCGGGCAAATCAGTGAGCATCGAAAAAGCTTTGCTCGTTGACGCATTGTCGCCTGGACCTTCACGAGGCAATCCACTGTGAATCTCCCAGAATATTCCTTCTTTCGGTGTGCTAGACATTGGGCTTACTCTCGGTCTTCATCTTCGTCTTTACCACTTTTTGCATCCTCAATCGCACTGTGTTTGGCAAGTTGTTCAGTCCACTCTTTGACTTGAAAAGGCAAACTTTTGAGAGTGGCAATGTCTGCCTCTGACCATTTAGACAAATCCAAGGAGATATATGCTTTAGGTCCCTTCATCTTAAGTTTGCGAAGGTATTTCAGCGCCCTCGGAGTGATGTTACAACCATCGAGAGCTAATCTGTGCAAATTTGGTAGATTGACCAAATATTTCAAACCGTCATCAGTTATCTTCGGATTGTTTCTTAGAACAACTTCTGTAAGCGTTGTCACTCCAGATAGGCTAGCAAGATCCCTATTTTGAAGGTTGTTGGAAATCAAAAATATTTGCTCTAGCTTTTTCGAATGCTTTAGAGGGGGTAGAAGAACATTAGCACCTTTAATATCGTTAGCTCTGAGAATTTTAAGGTTGAGCAGTGATTTTAAATTTGTCAAAGCAGCACCAGTTAATTTCGTACTTGATACATCCAAAAATACCAATTTCGGTAACTTAGCCAAACTCGTAATACTCTTGTTAGTGACTGGTCTAGGAAGCACAAGGGAGTGAATCTCCTTCCAGTCGTCTACAAAAGCTAAGGCATTATCATAGATGTTATCGTCTGCCATGCTCCGTCGAGCGCTGCCTTCATCGAACGAGAGAGAGCCGATTTCATCCGATCTAAATTTGCCCAATAACTGAGGCGTTGTGTTGCACATAAGCCAATTGGCTCGCAGTTCAATCGTCGGGTAGCCTGCTACGAAAGGAATGAACACATTACCGACGGCGAGTGCATCAACATTTTTATGCGTCTTATAATCGTAGTAAGTCAATTTGCCCAAGGATGCTTTCAGGGGAAACTCGAACTTGCGCCCGTGCACGCCTTCCAACTCCGCATCTCTAGAAAAAAAACGTTCTGAAGAGATGAAGTCTTCGTATTTAGTATTCTCAGATGATTCTTTTTCGTCGGCTGTCTGCAACTTCGGCGGTGATGGCACCACATCAGGTACTTGCGATTGCAAGCCTTTAGCGAGCAAATAAGCAGCCACCAGTAAAAGCACTGTCAATGCCACCGCAATGTAAGTCAAAATCAGATTGGATTTCTTGCGCTCTGGAACGAATGCTTTTACTGGTTTACTAATGTTGGCAGGTGGAGTTTTGCCTTGTTGGAATTCAATTAGATCGTTAGCTGTATCGATTAAGCGCTGATACCGATCGTCAGGACTCTTTGCTAACATCTTACGAACAATAGCTTCAAGCGTCTCGGGGAATTTGCCACCAACCGAGGCTTCTTTCAAACTTAGAGGAGTTTCCGATTGATGCTGCATCATTGTGGATAAAGCATTATCGCTCGTAAAAGGAGGGGCACCAGTCAGCGTCTCAAAAAAAACACATCCAAGCGAGTAAATATCAGACCGATTATCAACCGAGTGTCCCTTGCATTGCTCGGGGCTCATGTAGAAAGGGGTACCGAACACGGAACCCACTTTAGTCAAACTCGTTGTATCAACACCCATTAATTTAGCGATACCGAAATCAAGAATCTTTATTTGTTCACCTTCAGCACCATCGACTTCCGTAATCGCAATATTGCTCGGTTTAACATCCCGATGGATAACGCCTTTGGAGTGCGCATAATCGAGAGCGAAACACAGTTGAATAAATATCGGCAGGGCATCGCTGACGGATGAAGGACCAAGCCTGCGCAGCCGCGCCGAGAGAGTTTCACCTGTGACCAAATCCATGACAAAAAAAGGAATTGTGTTATCGATCAAACCAAAATCATGCACCTTGACGAAGCCAGGATGATCGAGACGACCAGCGGCTTGAGCTTCTTTTTGAAAACGGCGCCACGCCTCATCATGAACTTGCACTGGATCCAAAACTTTGAGAGCGAACTGTTGCTTGAGCAGAATTTGTTCGACCTGGTAAACGGTGCCCGTACCGCCGCGCCCCAACTCGCGAATAATTCGAAAGCGATTTTCGATCAACTGACCAGGTGGAATTGACTGGCGGTGGTCACCCGACAAAACAAACGCGGCGTCTCCAGTCAGCGCTTGATGATCCAGATATTGGGACCGTGACTTTGGCTCTGTTTGATCGTCCACGATACTAATTCCCATCCATATATAGGAATATACCCTCCAAACCTGATTTTTTGGTGCCGTATTCATCCGGGGTGCTGGACGCCCCGAACCCTTGCCCCTGGGGGATCTGTCGTTCTTGGAATTATTCTGACGATGCTGGAACTGACCGCAAGTTCTGTATATCCGCGCCCGTGCAGTTCGTTGCCCATTTAATGTACCTGATGCTAAATGGCGGCACAACCGAAAAGAAATAGTGCAATCTGGCGCGCCAAAGATGAGTTTGTGGCTCAATCAATCGAAGCAGAAGTAAATTGATCACTGTCTGTTTTTGAACGCGCATCCGAATTGTCGCAATCTGTATATCCAGTCGATATCAGGGATTGCGTCAGATCAGGCCTGAAAAATATACCCTCGCTAGACGAGTGAATCAGTCAAATGATCCAGCGCTTGTTAATCAAATCACCTTGCGGAGAATGCGATTACAGGCTGTTTTACACCCTGCCAAGAATTCGATCCTTAAAAAATCAATGGGGTACTAGCACATCGTTTTCAGCGAGCTATAATAAATACATCAACGGTGAGCACTCACTTAAGTGTTAAGTGCTTTGAGCCGAGGGGCTTTGCGGAAACATCAGGTCGGCGCTGACCAGAAACCGTAGCAAGTAGCCCGATGCACATGACGGACTGACTGAAGTGTGCATAAATACTGAGTCCAATCGAACGGACAGTCAGGCAGTAGCTTTAACACCACCGCGAAGCGATTCGGGTGGTGTTTTTGTTTATTTCGTTTTCCTGTTTTGTTGATCTGTTTACCGAATGCGCTGTAAAGCCCCGTCGTTTAGGGCGGGGATGTAAGGAGCGACCGCGCTAGCGGTCAGGCTGGTGTACTTTGAGATTGGATGTACTGCTTCACTGCGGAAATTGGTGCGCCTCCACAGGATGCAGCAAAGTAACTCGGTGACCACAGAACACCCTTCCTTAAAAGCCGGGAAGAAACGCCTTTCAGGCTGTTGACTAATTTTGAAATTGGCACTTTTGGCGGATAATTGATCAAGAGATGGACGTGATCTTTTTCGCCGTCAAATTCTTTTAATTCAGCTTCGAAGTCCATGCAAACAGTTTTAAGCACATCCTCCATTCGATCAAGAATGGTTTTTGTGAAAACACGACGACGATATTTTGTCACGAAGACCAAATGCACATGAAGGTTAAAAACGCAGTGACGGCCTGTTCGAATTTCATTTGTCATTTCCATAGACCAAGTATATCATAAGGCTATGATAATAAGAAAAGGCTATCGTTTTTTATTGAAACCAACTGCTGAACAAGCAGAGCTGTTTTGTCGCTTCGCTGGTTCTTCTAGGTTTGTTTGGAATAAGGCGTTGGAGTACCAAAAGAATTGCGTCGAAAATGGAAAAGGCGTATTTAGCTATGCGGAAATTTGCAGTGGTTTAGTAAAATGGAAAGAAGAATTTCACTTCTTGAAGGAAGTGCATTCTCAGCCGTTGCAGCAATCAGTGAAAGATTTATCTCTAGCGCTGAAAAATTGTTTGGATGGCAGCAAGGGTTTTCCTAGGTTCAAGAAAAAGGGCACCACGCATGATTCGTTCCGATTTCCACAGGGGACGAAGTTAGATAACAAACAAGTGTACCTGCCGAAGATCGGTTGGGTGAAATTCAGGAAGAGCCAAGAAATCGAAGGCACAATCAAAAATATGACGGTAAGCCGATCGATGGGCAAATGGTTTGTGTCGATCCAGGTTGAAATGGAAGTGCAAGATCCTGTACATCCATCGAAAAAAGAGGTTGGTATTGATATGGGTGTAACCAGATTTGCCACTTTATCTGATGGCACATTTGTCGCCCCAATCAACGGTTTTGGCAAAATGAAAACCAAGCTAGCAAGAGCGCAGCGGGAATTATCTAGAAAACAAAAGTACTCAAATAATTGGCTTAAACAAAAGCGCAAGGTGCAACTAATTCATTCGAAGATTGCGCATGTTCGAAAAGACTTTCTGCATAAATTGACCAGTACGATCAGCAAGAATCACGCGGTTATCGTTCTGGAGGATTTGAAAGTGACGAATATGAGTGCGTCAGCGAAAGGGACGATAGAAGATCCAGGAAAAAACGTGAAAGCGAAGTCAGGACTGAACAGATCGATATTAGATCAGGGATGGTATGAATTTAGAAGGCAGCTGGGATACAAGCAACAGTGGAGAGGCGGACAAGTGATCCTTGTAAATCCGTCGCACACAAGTTTGCAATGTTCAGCGTGCCAGAACCGAACCAAAGAAAATAGAGTTAGTCAATCGGATTTTAAGTGTGTCATGTGCCATCACGAAGAGCATGCCGACATGAATGCGGCAAAAAATATTCTAGCGGCGGGACGCGCCGTGCAAGCCTGTGGAGATATTATTAAGCAGGTTGCTGCTTGAGCCCAGGAATCTCCCGTCCTTTAGGGCGGAGAGGACGTCAATAGCAGTTGATCTATTTCCAGCAATTGATTCTGTTAATGGCATTCTTGTCTAACCCATTGGTACTAAATATGGTGCCAAAAATTTCGAGGCATTTTCCAACATGTTTAAAAACAAAGAAGCAGCTTTCGAGTTGCATGAGTTGCTCAAAGAAATTTGCCAGATCATTGACGAAGGAAGAGAGTTAGTAATGGACGGAGACTATTCCAAACAAGAACAAGATTTGTATTGCAAGAATATGGAAGGCGTGCTTGGAAAAGAAATAGGCGAAATATTGAACGCTATTTGGGCTGAGAATCCGGAATTAGAACCGTCGTGATTGTTTGGTACTAAATCACATTGATCCGAACGAAGCAATCACCAAGTTCACTCTCGACTATCGATTCGATGGTAATCCCAATTTTGAGGGACCCATTGCGGTCTCTGAAAGTAACTTTCGCTGTGGAATTGCTACCGATCAACGTCGAAAAAAATCTTGGCTGCGAAGTTTTTCAGGCCAGCGCGTTGTTTATGAACTTTCCGAGTCTGTCGGTCTCATTCGTGATTTCACGATTGCCCTTTAGCGTGGCTTAAACTAGGATGCTTGTGTGATGATCGCCATAGTGCGCGCACGCTCTGACTTTCAGCAAGACGTGTGGATCACCCCAACCTTCCTTCCCCAGGAGGTCAAATGCTTCTTACAAAGCATTCGCCTGAAGACACGCACGCACCACAACAGGTTTCAGAAGATCATTCGCATGAGGTTGTTCCACTCAGCGAGCGCCGCGGTGCAGGAACAATGGGTCTTCTTTGGATAACGATGGTAACAGCGTTCCCGTCAGTATTGATTGGCTTTCAATGGTACAAAGAAGGGCTAACGCTTTCTCAAGTAATCATGTGCACGGCACTCAGTTGTCTAATTTTGTTGGCGTACTCTGTGCCTGCCGCATATTTAGGATCCGTTAGTGGTCAAACGTATGGACTCTTGAGCCGGCAAGTTTTCGGACGCTGGGGCTCGAGACTCGTATCTTGCAATCTACTGTGGATCTTCATCGCCTGGTACTCCCTGACTGCGTTGTTACTTGCCGATGGATTGACCGGATTGTTTCACTGGAACATTCCCGTCATGTTCCTCGCGGCCGGCTTAGCCGTGGTCATGGCTTTCAATAACTTTTTCGGTTTCAGCGGCGTGGCAAACTTCGCGCGCTATCTGGCGGCACCACTGTTGCTCTGCATGGTCGGTTACACATTTTTCAAAGTAGTGCCAACCTGCCCTGTAACTGCACTGACTGCGGTGCCTCATGTTCCACTGATGACCGCCTTAACTTCAGTATCAGGATTTGTCATCGGCTTTGCTGTTTGGGGCAACGAACCGGATTATTGGCGCTACGGCAAACCTAACAAGTGGCTCGCGGCATTGCCGATTACAATCGCTCTTTCAATCGGACAAATGGTCTTCCCTGTAACGGGTTGGATGATCTCTAGACTTTCTGGTATCACCGAATACGGTGCTGCCACAAGTTACATGAACATGTATGCCTTTGGTGGTATTGCCGCCATCGCTGCAATTGTTCTGTCTGTTGCTTATTGCGCCTGTAACGATTCCAATTTATATGGCATGATCAACGCAATCGAGAATTTGAAGAAGCTTCCGCATCATGGGGTTTGTGCGGTCTTGGCACTTATCTGTGCATCGTTTGCTGCGTGGCTCTCCACAGCTGGAATCGCCAAGTCGCTCGAATCGATTGCCTCACTTAACTGCGTGTTCCTGCCTACTGTGACTGTAATCATGATCGCCGAGTTTTTCATCATGAAACGCCTGCTTGGGCAAGAAAATGATTTTTCCAGCATTCCGGAAGTTGCCAGTTTGCCGCCGGTTCGATATCCTGCCTTCATAGCGCTCGTTATCGGATGCGGGGTTGGCGTCATCACCTCGGGTGTGATACCGGGAACAGAATCCATGCACGTCGGCGTATGTTCAGTACAAGCTTGGTTAGCTGCTGGGCTCTCTTACATCCCACTGCGCATGATGGAGCACAAGCAGTCGGTTAAGACCGCCAAAAAGTATTTCGAAGAACTTTTGGTTGCTGCAGACACGACCCATGGTGACGAAGTGCTGGACGCAGTTTAGCGGCTGCTATTCCTTCGAAAAGCAGCGGTTCTTGAGACGAGGCAAAAAGAACCTCTCACAGCGGATGCAGGGCAAGTGCAGCTTGTTTCAGCCCGGCCATAGAGTCGTCAAGCATCCACTTGCTAGCAGGATTCGGGTCCGCCTCAATTCTCTTGCGCCGGATGCAAACTCGGTCAGTCCAAACCCCTTGCGCTTACACTCATCCCCAGTCGAGCCAGTTCTAGTCGGGAACTTTCACCCTCATTGAACCGCCACTGGCGCTATGCAGGACTTTTTACCGCCTATCGATGATCCCTTTGTAGTTGCCCTTGCGAAGCTGCTACTTCCGTTTGCGAAAATCCAGAATGGCTTGGAAATCAAGGTGTCCCCAAATTGCATAGCGCACGTCAAGTCGCTGGCAAAACGTCATGCCGTACTCATGGTCAATCACTCCGACAGGTTTGATCCTCTTTGCGCCTGCGCTCTTTCAAAAGAGTGCAATGAAAATTTCTACTTTCTGGCATCACGCGAACAATTCGATCGACAGTTTGGTTTTGCCGGCTGGGTTCTGCAAAACTTGGGCACGTATTCCGTTTTACGTGGACGTAAGGTTGAAGCAGCATCAGCTAAGAAAACAGTTTCAATCCTCGTAACAGGCAAGCACCGCTTGGTCGAATTTCCTGAAGGCGATGTGACGGGACGAAACGACGAGATTCTGCCACTCAAAGAAGACGGCCTTCGAAATTTATTCGAGGCTCAAAGACAGCTCCTCGAATTAACCGGAGAGTCTCTTTTCATGCTGCCTGTGGCCATGTATTACGAAGTCAGGCATGACTCAGTTAAACCGATGTCTAGTTGCCTTGAGCGTCTGGAGCGGTTGCTCAATATTTCCTCTTTAAACACCATTGAGCTGTCTTTCGAACAAAAGATCAAAAGGCTCATTTCACTTTACATAGCCCATCTTTCAAATCACTACGGAATGGTGCTGCAGGACAAGAGTTCCCTTTCTGCTGAACTACAAGAATTGAGCAGAAAGATATCAATAATCACAGCGACAGCAAATGGACTTCAATTCGATCCAAGTGAAAAAACCGATCTTTTGCTTTACGGAGTTCGCGCTGACTTACGAAAGCGAGTTGATACTTGCAACGAAATCGACTGCAAGTTCAGCGGACTATTAACTGAGTCTGCTGATGCCAAAAGAAAGCTTTTTACCAAAGATTTAGATCGTGCCGAGCAGTTGCTGATTTTAGCGAGCACACTCGAAAACCGAAGATTCACACCGGAAGTCGCATGGCGCATTTTAGATCGACTTGAATTGGAGTTTACCGGCAAAACAACAGCTAAAGGTCACCGAACCGCCTGGATCGATGCTGCTGAACCGATCGATCTGAGCACACTGTACTCCGGATTCGAAATAAATGAAAAAAGCGCGATCACAATGGCAGATAGCCTGGTCCGAGCTGCCCTTTTCAATCTAATGCAAAACATGCAAGAGACTTCGCGAACTACTGTTGGCGTTTAAAGCCTGCTTCCACCTATACTGCGATCTGCAGCTTGCGCTGTCGCTCCTTACATCCATGCCCTAAATGACAGGACTTTACGGAGCACTGGTAAAATATTGGTCCAACATCTTTACCTCGTAGAGCGACAATGCATTCTTCTGAAACCACCCTTCAACAGTTCCGTGGATTTACATGCCAAGGACATTATTTTGACGTACCACTCGACTACAACTCACCAGACTCGCAGCGCATCAAAATATACGCTCGCGAAGTCGCATCTACGCAAAACGCCTCAGTCCAAAACCTCCCCTGGCTAATCTTTCTCCAGGGCGGTCCAGGATTCGCCTCCCCCCGCCCCGAATCCCTAGATGGCTGGCTCAAAAGAGCCCTCAAAGATCACCGAGTTCTGCTGCTTGACCAACGTGGAACAGGTCTGAGCACTCCTGTCACTCACGAAACTATGGCTGCCTTTCCAACAGCGCAGAATCAAGCGGACTACCTCAAGCATTTTCGCGCCGACAATATCGTTCGTGATTGCGAAACCATCCGTGCCACTATAACTGATGGCGCACCATGGACAGTGCTTGGTCAAAGCTACGGTGGTTTCTGTATAACTACCTATTTGTCTATTGCACCAGAGGGATTGAGCAAGGCTATTATTTTAGGTGGATTGCCACCACTAGTGAATAATCCGGATGAAGTGTATCGCGCAACATACAAGCGAGTGATCGAGAAAAACAATCTTTTCTATCAACGATTTCCCGGTGATGCACAGGCAATTGATAAGATTGTTACGCATTTGCGTTCTCACCACGTTGAATTGCCAACTACGGAGGTCCTCAGTGCGCGCCGCTTCCTCCAACTTGGAATCGCGTTTGGCATGAATTGCGCAGGCAACAATATGAATGCAATTCATTATTTACTAGAAGGAGCATTTGTTTCTCCGAGCGAAAAGGATAAACTTTCCTACAATTTTTTGCGCAACGTGGAACGCATGCTCAGCTACAACACCAACCCTATTTATTCACTTTTACATGAAGCGATTTATTGCCAAAACAATGCGTCAAATTGGGCAGCCGAAAGAATCTCAAACCAATTCTCGGAGTTCCAATCAGACCATCGTCCAACTTTCTTCAGCGGCGAAATGATTTATCCTTGGATGTTTGATGAGTATGAATGTCTAAAACCTCTCAAAGAAGCAGCCCAGATCCTGGCAGCATATGATGAATGGCCGAAGCTATACGACGTAGGAGTGCTGAGAAAAAATACAGTCCCCTGCGTTGCCACCATTTATTACAACGACATGTATGTCGAACGAAGGTTTGCCGAAGAAACAGCAAACAACATTCGCGGCATGAAAATCTGGGTCACAAACGAATATGAGCACGACGCGATCCGGCAAGACGGCGAAAATGTTTTAGATCGCTTGTTAAACCTGCTCAACGATCCCACCAAATGACTGAACCCTATAGGACGTCCGCCATAATGAGGTACGCAATGAGGCTACGAACTATAGCTGTTGTTTTGGCTTGGTCCACTTACTTCACAATGTCACCGCTGATCGCGAACGCTCAAGACAAGGATTCAGCCATTGGGACGGGATCACCTTCAGAGGGGCGTCGAGAAAAAATGATCCAAATCATGAGAGCACGTGCCGCCGCCCGACGGGGAAGCACCTCACCATCGGCCACCGCACCGTCGGCCGCCAAGGCTAATGTCAAAGTAACTAGCGACGTAGCCTACGGCACCGATCCGCTTCAGCGTTTGGACATTTACGCACCGAAAACCGCCAAAGAGTCGCTGCCTGTGGTTTTCTTTCTGCATGGTGGAGGCTGGAGCATCGGAGACAAAGGCAGAATTGCCGACAAGGGTAACGTATATCCAGAAAACGGCGTAATTTTTATCAGTGTCAATTATCGCCTCGCACCAAAAGTGATGCATCCGCAACAGATTCAAGACACCGCATTGGCGTTTTCCTGGGTCAAAAACCATGTCTCCGAATTTGGTGGCGATCCAAACCGCCTTTATCTAATGGGACACTCAGCCGGTGCTCAGTTGGTTGATTTGCTAGCCACGAACGATCGCTACCTTATAGAGAAGGGATTAACGCTAAAAGATATAAAGGGTGTGATCAGCCTTGATACTGCAAGCCTAAACCTTGCAGAAAGAAAAGCTGAGGACACTCGTGAAGCAAACATTGTCGGCGGCATGATCGATGCGGCATTCGGCACCGATCCAAAAACACTTGCCGATGCCTCACCAACTCTTGCCATACATCCCGGCAAACAATATCCACCCTTTCTCATGTTCTGCGGCGAAAAGCGCGCTTCCTGTCAGGTTCAGCACAAGAAATTTTCCGACGCTTTAACGAAGGCTGGTGGACAAGTTTCCATTAAGGTAGTTCCCCTTTCGCACTCTGAAATCAATCAAGCCGCAGGTCAAACTGACTCAAGTATTTTCAAGGACTCTTTGAAATTCATTAAAGGATGACCTGGGTGGCCTTACGAAATAGTCGTTTGCACAGTCTCTGGGACTCTAACACTGTCAGATCAGACTGACCGCTTACGCGGTCTCGTCCCTTAAATCCCTGCCCTAAACGACAAGACTTAAAGGAGCATCCGGTAAGAGCGAATTCGTGGCGTTTAAACATTGTCACGCGGTTATAACAATCGGTCACTTAACATGACTGCACGTTGAATTTGAAACCGCTCTAACCCGAGAGCTCCAATAATCACTTTACTATCCCACCTTCATCGGTTGCGGGACAACCGCTGTTTTGCAAGGAGTTATTACCATGGCAAGAAATCACGAAATCAGCAGAGGCCCAGAGCACCAGCAAAATCGTGGTGAGCATTGCGAACGCGGCAGACCTGAATTAGCAGGACATGACTTTATGCAGGGGATGCAGGAAGTAATACAAAACGAAAAGGCCACGTTTAGTCAAATGGAGCAAAATTTGATTCGCGCTGGCATTCTTCCAAATCCATTTTTCAACCATCAAGATCAAGATTGTGGCAATGATCAACAACAACAGCAACAACAGCAACAGCCGCAACAACAAAAAAGCGGCGGCGGTATCTTCGGCTTTTTGAAAGATGTCGTTAAAGAAGTCGCTCCGATTGCAGCGATCCTCTAATTACTAACGTATCAGCGAGAGACCCGAGCCAGTTAAGCTTCGGCATAGAAGTTAGGCTGAATAGTTTTGCAAACTCAGTCAGGATCGTGTCAAAGGTCTCGCGGTGGTACGGCATTGGTCAGTAAAACAGGAAGTGCACCATATATGAACAGCAAATTATCATACATGCCACTATTAATGGTTCTCTCTTTTTCTGTGCTTCCGCCAGCATTAGCCGCGGAATCGCAGTGGCGCAACCATCTTCCACCAACAATAATGGACAGCTTTGTACTTCAAGCAAAGAGTGACGCAGAAATAATTTATGGTGATGAAGGCACCACAAGCATACCGCCGTACTTCGGCTTTGAGAAATGCAGTCGCATAAATGCGGGCATCATGGATGAACGGGATCAAGGGCTCACGACCGGACACGGCAGCTACATGCCCGATGCCGCTGGACGTGATGAGTTTTTGGGCCAAGAATGGACCCAATCTGGTGCTAGAGGCAGAGCAGAAGCACTCGGGTTTCAAGACGGAAAGCCGGTAGTTGTCGCGCCCCGCAATGCATCATGCCCGGTAAGCGATGAAGAGTATGATCTTAGCTTCGTGGGTGAGAATGATCCAGCTTGGGAGAAAAAATAAGGATAGTCAAACCGTACTTCAGATAAACTAGGAGAGATTTCCTCGTTGTCTGAGAACATGCATTTCAAGCTAAAGTTACCTCAGAAGTTGATGATCCTGGTCTCAGTGCCACTTGTGTTCGGATTGGTGTTCACTGGCACACTGGCAATTTTGCTCAAACAAGCTGATATCCAGCTTCGTCAAGAACAGCGGGCAAAGGCACTGATCTCCCAGTCCAAGCTACTGGCGATGTTCATGGACGATGCTGTGCTTGGCATAGGTGGATACAGCGTCGGACATGAGCCTGCATTTCTGGACCGATATGAAAAAGCCTGCAAAGAAGCGGTAAAAATTCAAACCGACTTGCGAGCCCTTGTTGGTAATGATCCTCAAGGGATCAAGATTCTTTCCAAGATCGACGAAGTTATTGCAAAGTTATTCAAGATTCTCACTCTCGGCAAGCTGGCCATTGATCGTCCTCAAGTTGATGAAGGCAATCGACTGGCCATGCAGCTTTATGATCATCTTCAGGAATCGCACAACAAATTAAAAGAGGATCTTGACGCTTTGACTTACGACGCACGTAAGTTGCAGGAATCAACAAGTGATGATGGCAATTCGGTAATCAATATTGTCTTGATTGCCGGAACAATCCTAAACATTCTACTCACTATTATTTTGGCCACATATGTGGGCAAGAGTTTCGGAAGGCGGCTCAATTTATTAACGGATAATGCAGTCCGCCTAGCCGCTGGCGAGGAACTCAACCCAAAAACCAGCGGCAATGACGAGATTGCCAAACTCGATTCAGTATTTCACACAATGGCGTCTGCTCTGGCAGAGGCTTCAAGAAAAGAGCGTGCCACCATAGCCAATGCACTAGATGTGATTTGCTCTGTCGATTCTGACGGACGCTTTTCGGCAGTCAGTGCGGCGGCTAAAACAGTATGGGGCTATGCACCAGACGAACTAATTGGACGTCGATACATCGATATCTTGCCGATCACAGATGTTGACAGAGTACGACAAATTGTTGATAAAACAATTGTCGAGCGAGGCAAGTGCACGTTCGAGACATCGGTGATGAAAAAGAAAAGAGACCAGGTCGAAATGTTATGGACGGGTCGATGGTCTGAACTCGAAAAATCACTCTTTTGTGTCACCCACGACATCACTGAACGCAAACGAGCGGAGAACTTGATCAAAGCCAGTGAAGAACGCATTCGCTCTATAATTCAGCATCTGCCGGTTGGAACGATCAGTGTCGCTCCGTCAGGAGCAATCGAGTCTGTCAATCCAAAGATCGAAGAAATTTTCGGATATAGTGGAGCGGAATTAACAGGCAGCACGATCACCAAACTTTTAGCACCAAAATCTGGCACCGAATCTGGTTCCATTTTGGAGGGATTGCAAAAAGATGCACTCGGACGCTCATCCGAGAGGAATGGTATCAAACAAAATGGTCAGATATTTCCCGTTGAACTGACGCTGACCAAATTCGAAGATCTCGAAACGGAGCACTATCTAATCAGTCTTCAGGATATCAGCGAACGCCGCGAAATAGAACAGATGAAACAAGATTTTGTGGCTATGGTCAGCCACGATCTCAGAACGCCACTGGGTGCGATTCAAGCGACACTGTCACTTGTTGAGGAAGGCGTTTACGGGAATTTAAACGACAAAGGTACGATCAGAATCACAAGCGCGCAACAAAGTGTGCAAAGGTTGACAGGGCTGGTAAACAATCTTCTTGACTTAGAAAAAATGGAATCAGGCAAGCTGACAATTGTCGTAGAGCCGAGCAACCTCAACTCGATAATCAATCAATCTATCGATTCGGTACGTCCGTATGCAGACCAACAAAAAGTAGCAATCGAGGTGCAGTGCGAAGACGCAGAATTGATGGCAGATGCCGGCAGAATGGTGCAAGTGGTGATTAATCTTCTTTCGAATGCGATCAAATTTTCCACCAAGGATACCTCCATCAAAATATCTGCCTGCACCAAAGACGACCATGCTGAAGTCCGGATTAAGGATTGCGGGCGAGGAATCCCGGCCGGCATGTCGGAGAGTGTCTTTGAGAAATTCAAACAAGTGGAAAGCGCCGACGGCAAACGTGGCAGAGGCACAGGACTTGGGCTGCCAATTTGCAAAGCGATCGTCGAGGCGCACGGTGGGCAAATCGGGGTAGAAAGTGAGGAAGGCAAAGGCAGCACATTCTGGTTTCGTATTCCCCTACAAACGCGAGTATAATCGCAAACATGGCTAAGATTCTTGTTGTTGAAGATGATCTCGAAATGGCTGGCATCATTGATGACTGGCTGACCCACGAAAATTACACAGTCGAAATCCTGCACAGCGGATTAGAGGCGGAGTACTTTCTTCAGACATACAAGTGCGACGCCGTTGTATTGGACTGGGATTTGCCGGACAAAAACGGCGTAGATGTTTGCCGAGATTACAGAAAAAAAGGCGGCAAAACACCAATTTTGATCCTGACTGGTAGGAGTGACATTGATGAGAAGACAGAAGGGTTGGATTCCGGTGCCGAAGATTATTTGACAAAGCCATTTGAATTGAAAGAGTTTTCGGCACGCATCCGCGCTCTTCTCAGAAGAAGCCCTCAACTGTCCGATAACGAACTTCGCGTTGGTAACATCGTGCTCAACCCGCAAGACCACACAGTCATGCAGGGCAGCAAAGAAATAAAACTGTTCCCAAAAGAATTTTCGCTGCTCGAATTCTTGATGCGAAATAACAAAGAGATTTTCGATAGCCCTGCGCTTTTGGATCACGTCTGGACAGCCGAGTCCGGAGTCGGACCAGAAACAGTGAGACAATCAATACACCGTTTGCGCCAGCAGCTAGACACCGCCGGTGAGCCATCAATCATCGAAAATGTGCGAGGCGTCGGTTACAGAATTCGACCTAGTTAATCACTATCACTTCTGTTGCTGTTCGCCCGAACGTTTCAGGTGAATACATCTCTTCCACTTTGCATGGTGGCACAATAAATGTACCGGGAGTGGTGGCATGAGCGAAGTAGGTATATTCGCATTGTCCACTGTAGAGAATTGAACTAAATGCTTCCGCTTGATTGTCTCTGAAGTTCTGATGGTCGAACCATACAAGACGCCAGAGGTCTCCAGGTGAATTAGGAGCTATCAGGTTTTCGGGCACTGAGCGAGTTCCTACAGTGGCGGGGTTAAGGGCCTCGAAACCAGCGGGGAATGGATCCGTCATAGCAACGTGGTATCTCGTGCCAGGTGCATCGATCTTGATTGTAACCTTTACAGTGGATCCGGCTTTGACATGCAAGACACCGGCGGCGTCGCGAGTGACATCGGAATCTGCGTCCACAGGCGTATAAGTTCGTTCAACCGTGAAGCCTCGCGACGTGGCGGGCAGCTTCAGATCTTGTGGTGCGTATTTCATACCAATGCGGTAATAAAGTCGGCCCAATCCTTCCTTTGCTAAAGTCAGCAGCTCATCCTTCGTATGTGACTGGAGAAATTCCATGGGGATATTCATGGTTTTAGAGACAAGACTGCGACCGGCAAATTTTTCTTCGGATGAAACAACTTCGCCAAGCCAGAATTGAGCATTAAAGTCGGGAGTTACCTTTTCATAAGTAGCAAAATATTTGCTCAAAGCAAGAAGTGAATAAGCGTTTTCTTGAGTAGTCGACCATCTGCCATTCCGACGTTGGAGTAACAACCCCTTCACCATCTTCGGTATCAAATTGCTATCTGGTTTACTGGCAATTAAAGCCTCTAGAATAACCGCATTTAGCCGACTTGGCGAATAATACATCAAGTAGGAATGTCCTTGATATGGTGATCCATTTACGTTGGCTGTAGAACTAGTCTCACTAATGTTTTCAGCCAAAATGTTTTGAATCGCCTGAACCTGCTCAGCGCTCTTTCTATCAGCAGCTAACACGGGGAGTAACCATGCCATGCTCTCAAGAGACATGACCCGCGGAAGTAATTCCTGCAAACTTTGCTCACTGGCAGTTGTCGAATTGGAGGTAGTGGATTTCTGGGCTGATTTCTTCGGATGAACCGCGTTTGCCATCAACTGACGCGCCTGTTCAGGATCCGGATCATTCATTTGTAGTCGAACATTCAAAGCATATGCTGCCAGCGAAATTCGCTCAGGAACACCATAGTCAGTTGGTATCCTATCTTCAATCTTTCGCAAGTATTGTTTGCATAGCTCAAGCGTTCGTTGAGGCACAGGCATTCCATGTTTGGAGGACTGCAGCAAGGCTCTTGCACACTGAATCGAAACAAACGGCCATTTGGTTGGTTCATCTCTTGTCCAAAGTCCAAAACCACCATCTGATTGTTGTCGTTTGGAAAGTTCGGTCACATCTTTGACCTGCAGTGTTTCAAAGTCCCCAGCTTTAATTTCGGTCTCAGATTGAAATTGTGAGACCAGATCTTTGAGTCCTCCAAGTCCCAATATCTGCGAAGACAGTTGCTCGGAACAACTGAAAGGGTAGTTCTTTAAATATTCACCTGCATCAAATAACTGCTGCATAGCTGTGCTGCTAGTAGTGATTTCCAACCCGCCAACTTCCTTGATTACATTCGCAGGCACCACGATCTTTTGAGCGATTGCACCATCATCAATTTGCCCGTAAGTTGCAAATGCTTCAGCTGTTACAGGTGGTTGCAGTGGAATGGTCACTTCTGTTGCATCATGAGCAACACCTGCAAAACTTGCCACTTGAACTATCGCCTCGGCGCCTGAATTTGCCACCACAGGCAAACGAATTTCGACGCGATCGTTTGCTGGTATCTCAAAGGATCTGCCTGCCAGTTGATTTGCGCCCTCAAGCCCTCCAGGAGGTGCTACCGCGCCGTTGCCTTCGGCAGGCAAATTTGTATCCCCTTTCGTCCGAGCGTCCAAAACGAGGTTTGTTGCTCGCACGATCAACTCAGCATTCATTGGTTTCGAGCTACTGTTTTGAACAACAAATGGAATCTCGCATTCATCCTTGAAATTTAGAAAACGCGGTGCAGATGGGCGCACCATCAGCGGTAAGCTAGCGGTAAAATTAGATTCACTCGATCCGAACTGCCCCGCTCCTTTTACTGCCACCGCCATAATGCGATAGCGAGTCAAGTTTCCTGGCAGGACAAAACTCACGGTTGCGGTGCCATCAGCATCGGTTAGAACAGCGGGATTGAAATAGGCAAGAGGCGTGAGGTCTGACCTAAACTTCACTTGCTGCTGACCTTCACGTGAAATAATCTGGAAGGCTACATCGTCAACAGGAGAACCAAACTCGTTCGATTGGCCGTATCGAGGATCCACTGGTGCACCGACTAAGCCATGCCCTGGTTGCCCATAAGGACGTGGTGGGGGAGGCGGTACCAATCCCCCTGCCTTTCCTTCTGCTGGGGCCGGGAGTGGTGGTGGCGGCATTGCGCTAGGTGGTGGCAATGACGCAAGTTCACTCTTTGGGCGCGCCGAAATATATTGCGGCTTCAAATCGTCAGAATTTATAAGATCGGGCTCAGTTATCACCTCTCCAAAAAACTCTTTGTTGAAATAAAAAATTGATAGTGGATTAACCCACTTATAGTCAGTCAGGGCAAGAATAGACTCATCTACGACTGCAATAGCTACTTGTCCGTTGGCAGCAGAATTTCCCTTTGCGTCTTGTAGACTGACTTTGATTTTTACTGACTGACCTGGCTGATAAGAGTCTGCCTCAGCCACAGCCTTCAATTGCAAGGCGACCGGATCTGGAGGCACGTCCACTTCAATCTCTCCAAAACCTGTGGCGCTATTTGCACCTACCATGTGCACTTCAACCTCCACCTGAGGGTAGAAGGTATCTCGTATCGGCAAAAGAATTTTAGCGACCTGGTCGTCGACGGCAAATGGCACCACATCAAGAAATGGTCCCCCTCGCACCACCAGTACACCGTGCCCTCCTTTGAAAGGAGCCTTTATGCTGAGTTCCGCACTCTCGCCCGGCACAAATTTTTCTTTGTTCAGTTTTAATTCGATGTCTCTCAGATGCTGATCTTCGGAGAACTTATCTCTCTTATTAGACTCCGCAACTTGTTCGGCGCTCAATACTTGAACAGAAGATCTTGAGCGATTAACTCGACCTTGTCGATCAGTAACCAATGCCGTGATCCAATATTCACCAGTTTTATCAAAATCGAAAGTGCAAGATTTTGCTTGACCAGCGGAAGTTACGACAATTTCTTGTAAAAGCGTCTCTACTAATTTATTGGTTTTCTTATCGACATGATCAGATAATTTGCTTGCGGAAAGACTAACCGAGTAGTTCGGTTGAACATTACCTTCCAGATCGGACACTACGAAATCAAATGTTTTAGGATCCTGTGGGGTAAAGTACTTTTGAGCAGGTTTCACACCCACGTACACATCTGCGGGGTGCACCAAAACAGAAGTACTCTGCGACCACTCTTGCCTGTTTACGTCTTGAACTGTTGCTTCCACAGTGAGAGTGACCGGCTCAATACGCGCGAGCGACTTGCACTTGATCTGCAAAATGTCGGTTCCAGCTACGTCGGATAAGCCATCCAATACAGCGCTAGCTTCGTTTTTAACATTATCACTGCCGTCACTGTTATATCGTCGACTCTGATCAAACGAATAACCGTCCAGCCCTTTAGGTTTAAAATAGGCCGTGCGAGAGCGCACATTCCAGTGTACTTTCGCGTGCGGTAATGGGTTTCCAGTGCGATAATTTCCCGTCGCAGTAAGAGACGCAACATCTCCAAGAATCATATTGCTCTTGTTAGAACTCAGAGCTAGTTCGAACTCGGGACGCCGAAACTCTTGAACTTGAAAACCAACTTCGCCCAGACGAGACGCCGGTAATCGCCTAGCGGAACCAACAGCAGTCAACGAAACTTCGCAATATCCCAGTTCAACAATTTGCGGGACTGCGAAGTAAAAAGCGAAGCCTCCATTTTTATCGATTTTGACTTGTCCCTTCGCCAATTCGGTTGAATCGCTACTCTTGACCGTATAGGTTACTTCAGTCAATTGATTCGGTGTAGTGAGTTCGCCATTCTTGTCCCAATCAACCCACCTAAGTAAGCCATTTACGTGAACAGTCTCGCCAGGTCGATACAGGTTCCGGTCTGTATTTTGATAGGAAACAAATCGCCCATTCTCCGGTAAGCATTTCCATCCTCCACTATGAGGAAGTATGGTCGTTTGATTCTCAAAATGACAGGCCAGAAAAGACTGTTTGTCATTGTCCAACAAAAATTTTGTCAATCCATTTTTGTCTGTGCTCTGCTTTGAATTGCGTGGCAACAACACCAGTTCGGCTCCAGAAACAGGCTTTCCTGTGCGAATATCTGTCACCATCGCAACTAAATTTTTGCCATCATCAAATACACTCATGCGGATTGGACTGTACTCAACCCATTGAGCATATCTTTCTGAGGAGTTGCCTTTGCCTGATGTTTCCACGACCATAATGAAATGAGTGGCACCATTTTTAAGAACTGGCACCAAATCAATAGCCGTGTCGTTCCACACTTCAGTGTGTGCGTCTGTTCGAACTAAACGTTTGGACAAAAGTTTGAATGAAGAAAACAACTGCTCAACTCGAGACTTTGGCTCGGAGAATTTTTTCATTGCATTCTCAAATTGTTGTAAGTCTGATAACCGCGCTTCATAGATTGAGATCTTTACAGCAGGCTCGTTGAAGGTCAGAACATGATAAACAGGCTTTGCCCTTGGCACTATTTGACCAAAATTTCCCAGTGGATCGGACAATGAAGCCGGTCTCGGTGCCATTCTGTATCGAATTGCATGCGTTCCACTCAAATATTGCCCGTAAATATCGCGAAGCATATTGCTGACTCGAATGGTATTAGTAACGCCCATTCTGAAGTCGCCTTGAAAAAAGACACCAGTGTTCTCCACTTGCACTTTGAAATTCTTGACCGGTGGGTCGACCGTAAACATAGAACTCCTACAAACAGTCATGTCCAGCTCGTTGCTGAAATCAATACGATTATTCTCGCCCTGCCAGATCGGACGGATTTCTTCTTTTTGCGGGGAAACTGAAAAAGGAGAATAGGTTCGAAACGAAAAGCTCTGACGCTCATGACCTGCATTAGGGCCCTCATTGGAAGAAATGCCCGGTGCCACAATCACTTGTATTTGGATATTCTTCGGAAGGTCCGAAGTTGGGCGCATGAACAGACATTTAGTTTTCATCGCATCAGAGATAATATTGCCGACAGCATCTTTTTTTATTTCATCAGGAGTAGCAAGTCGCAGTTGATGCTTCTCGTTTCCGACGAAAGCATGAACATACTGCAAGGTCTTTGCTGGGTCAATTGGTTGATTGAACTTAAGTACCAGAACAGGAGCCAAGGAAATGGCAGTTGTGTCCCAATTGCGTTTTGCAAGATAGAATGCTTCAACACGTGGTGCAGGTGTCTCAATCAAAGATTGATAAGCCGATGTAAGCTTAGCCCCAACAAGAGATGTAGTGCCGGGTGAAACCGCTACTTTGAATGTGGTGGCGTTGGGAAACCGTTTTGCCGTCGGGCGAAATTCGAGAGTATCTGTACTTAACCAGTGCCAAACTCCCGGTGGCAATGGAGACAACTTTACTGGCACCACGTTATTAGAAACTTCAGCTGAAGTAACTGGTACCATCGCCTGATTAAAGGTAATTGTTAGAGCCGCAACTGATGAAACAGCACCTTTGTGGCTGACTCGAAGAATTTTCAAAGGCGATTGAGATATTCTTGACGGCTTGTTGGTTTTGTCAGAAGTCTTGGGCGGAAATTCGAGCTTAATCACATCGCTTGTATGCGGTGGGTGACGCGTGTATGAAGGAGCTTCAAATTTGATCGGTTTACTGACAGACTCTCTCATTGGTGGAAGCAGCACGGCAAGTTCCTTGAGCCGTTCGGGGGACAATGGCTTGGTTTGAACAACTTTAGCCACATCAGTTTGAATTGACTGAGACTTATCTTCGCTAAGCTCAATGATTTGCTTAGGCGTTGTTTGCGCCTGCGATTGTTTTACTTCATTGACGCTCAAAGATTGAGGTGCAAACTGAGCGCGCGCTTCCAAATTTGTACCTGGCAAAATCAATGAACATATTGATAAAAGGATTAGGCAAGATCGAAAATATTTAGCAAGACGGTAAGGTCTTCGCATCGATGGCAAATTACTTTGGTGCAATTGTGTCATTGAAGCAGTATGGCACAACCATAATTTGCACGCCCATAATCCGTGGGGCAATCCCTAACTTTGCTATAAGGATAAGGAATCTAGGGTTTTAGACCTAGACAAATGTAGACAATTCCAGTCACGAGAAATTATGCTCCGCAGGATATGTTGCTACGACGCACCATTGGCTAGTCCTCAGCAATTGGTTACGCACAGGCTTGTGGACGGCGCGATCGCTAATTCTCGCTTCATAATCTATCGAGCAATGATGGAGTCACAAGTAATTAACTAAAGTTGGTCGCAAACCAACAATGGTTTCAACGATGACTACAATAAAGTTAGTCTGAAGCTGCCTTCTTCAAGACGCCTTCCTGGTGAACTCTGTCACTTTCAGCCTTGTCAGTGGCACTTGGAGCTTTAATATCAATGGTAACTTTTGCGATCTTGCCTGTGAACTTGAACGGCGCCTGATAGATTTCGCTGACTGGGGTACCTAAGTCGCAACCAACGTCGGCACCTTCATCAGCTGAGAAACAGTAAGCTTGGGTCTGATCAATTCGCCCTTGAGCAACCTGCTCTCCGTTGACGGAAATAGTTCCAGTGCCGCCTTTTCCGGCGCCACCACCATCATAAGCAAAGTTAAATCGAATGGTGGCAGGTCCGGCCGACAACGGTTTCGCAGATGTTATCGTGTAGGATTTTTGACCCAACCAGTTGTAGGTAAAAGTAGGTTTGCTGTCCTTCACATAGAAGCTCCAGCCACCAAATCTTCCCGCCTGAGCAAGGAGGGCACCATCGGCACCACCACTAGGAATCTGCGTTTCGGCGGTGACAGAGAAAGAATGATTTTTTACATTGATAAATACATTTTCTGACATACCAGTCATTCCTTCAAAGAGCGACAGAGAAGTTCGACCCGCCATCACATCTGGACGTCCGACAAGGGTTGAATTAAGACGCTCCAGGAGCCGATCGTCGAGCGGCAGAACCTTGTATTTGACTGCCTCTGTGATGAAGAGAGCTTGCAACTCTTTGAGCTTGGCCGGCATCTTTGCAGACAAATCGCTCGTGAGACTAAAGTTTTTACTAGTGTCGTACAGTTCCCATTTGTCATCCGTGAGCGCTGCTCGGGGCTTGGATTCCCATGGTGCCTTATGAACGGTTCCGGCCAACCAACCATCATGATAAATGGATCGATTAGCGAATATTTCGAAATACTGCGTCGTGTGGTGACTTTTCGCGTTCGCGTCGTTGAACGTATACATCATGCTGACACCTTCAATAGGAGTCTGCACTGTGCCATTCACCGACTTTGGTTCAGGCAATCCGGCCGCTTCTAAAATGGTCGGTGCTACATCGATAACATGGTGGAACTGAGAACGGATTTCGCCTTTAGCCTTAATGCCCTTTGGCCAATGCACTGCCATCGCATTCATCGTGCCACCATAATCCGACGCTACCTGCTTTGTCCAAGTGAACGGCGTGTCACCAGCTACTGCCCAGCCGGCAGCATAATGTCCGTATGACTTTGGCCCGCCGAGCTCATCGTAATGCTTGAGAATATCGGCAACACTTTCAGGCACGCCGTTGAAATAGCTCATCTCATTAAAGAGTCCATTGAAGCCGCCTTCGGCACTGGCACCATTATCACCAGCGATATAAAAGATGAGAGTGTTGTCCAGTTGACCACTTTTTTCAATGGATTTAATTAGCTCGCCAACATTGTGGTCGGTGAATTCTCCATACGCTGCGAAGACTTCCATCTGACGAGCAAAAAGTTTCTGCTCATCGGGAGTCAGTTTATTCCAATCCTTAATAGCCTCAGGTTTTGGTGCCAGCGTTGCGTCCTGAGGTACCATGCCTAGTTTCTTTTGCCGGGCAAGTGTTTCTTCGCGCAGTTTGTCCCAACCCTGGTCAAACTTGCCTTTGTATTTCGCGATCCACTCCGCCGGCACCTGATGCGGTGCATGTGTGCCACCAGGTGCAAAATAGATGAAGAATGGTTTGTCAGGCGTCAGTGATTTCACATAATCCATCCAATTGATTGCCTGTTTTGTCATATCAGGTATCAAGTGATAGTTTGGATCGTTAGGTGGTTCAACTTGGTTCAAACCATCATAGAGTGTAGGTGCCCACTGATTTGCTTCGCCACCAATGAAGCCATAAAACTTGTCGAAACCAGATCGAGTCGGCCAACGATCCGTTGGTCCAGACGGGCTAACTTCCCAAACTGCGGTTTCGTGCGATTTGCCAAAGGCACCAGTGGCGTAACCATTCAAGCGCAGCATCTCCGCCAATGGTGCGACACTGTTTGGACGCTTACCGGTCTGCCCAGGAAACGCTGTAGCAGTTTCGGTGATTGACCCCATGTTGCACATGTGGTGGTTGCGACCAGTGAGTAGTGCGGCGCGACTCGGCGAACAAAGTGCTGTTGTGTGAAAGCCGTTGTAACGCAGTCCGTTGTTAGCAAGCTTTTCCATGTTTGGCATCTGAACAGGTCCACCGAACGCGCTTGATTGACCAAATCCCATGTCATCAACCAATACGATCAGTACGTTCGGCGCGTTGGCCGGCGCTTTCACTTGAAAAATCGGCGGAGGCGTAGCGTTTCTAGCGTCAAGTATTGTTGAATGAGGATAGACTGGCTCGGCAATCGGTAGGGTGGTGCGATCAATTGTGGCACTTGGTGCTGGCTCCGCATAAGCTGCTGTTATAGGCAATATTGAAATACTAGAAGGCATCAACGTGGTGAGACTACCTATCAAAGTGAGGACCAACACGCGACGTCCACAGTCTCCCGTCAAAATAGATTTCACAAACACCACCCTATGAGTTCCGACTAAATCTCAAACCAATTTTCGACCAGACTCCAGGATTGCAGCCACTAATATTCTCAGCGCACCGGATTAGTACTTTTTCCTTACCAGATTGGCACAGTATATTATGGTTCATTGACATCGCATAAATTAATGCATTCGTGCTTGATAGAGCTATAAATACTCGGGTTGTGGATCTGATGAAAAGTTTATCCATATAGCCGATTGCCGACCGGACGATCATTTGAAGAACCAAATTGTAACAAGTGTCGAAGGCGCACTATCAAATCAAGGAAAAATCTTTTTCCAGTCATCCTTCATGCTGATCACATTCCAACCGCGCTGTTTTGCTTCGTTCGCTAATGCATCGCTGAATGTGCCGATGTCGGAGTCTGCACCATAAGCATATTCGCGCACGGCATCATCATGATGAACAAGCATCATCAAGCGCTTACCCCCACCAGCACCAGTCCACTCAAGCATCTCTTGGTCACCAGTGGAATTTCCAAATGCTGCATAAGGACGGCGGCCGATAATGAGATTTATTGATTGCGGCTTTCCACCTTGATCATCGAGGAACAGCATCTTTGGCAATTTCATGAGCTCAGGTTTGCCGTCTGCTGCATAACCGTATTTCGTTTGTCCGGCTGTACCGATCACTTGTTGCGGAGGAATTCCATAAACTTGATCTGCGAACACTCGGACAAATTCTTGACCACCGCCGGTGACAATGTAAGTTTTGAAGCCACTATTTTGCAGATAGCGAATTACTTCAAGCATCGGCTGGTAAATCAGTTGGGTACACGGCTTCTTAAAACGAGGATGCTTTGCCGCTGCAAGCCACTGCTTGACGATAGCGGGATATTGTTCGACAGTCATGCCCGATTGAGTGACACCAACAATCTTCTCAATATCTTCCAGCGAGAATTTTGCCATCGCTGCGTGATCGCCCGACAAAACAGTGGCAAATGGTTGTTTAGTTTTCCACTCAGGATGTTGTGGTGCCAACTCATTGATTCTCACCAAATCAAACATTAGCTGCGCATAAATTGGCTGCTCAACCCAAAGCGTGCCGTCTTGATCGAACGTGGCAATTCGTTCGGCGGTCGGAACGAAATTAGCAGTTCCCTCTGTAGTGGTGTCATGGACGAAATCCAAGATCGCTTGCTTGTGAGCACCTACGTTCCACGATGGCAATGGATCGGAGTCCGCCAAAGTAGGCGTCATAGATCCACTGAATAGCAGAACCAGAACAACCGCAAATGCGATTACTGTTTTTCGTTTTAAAATGCCCATTTTACTTGTCACCAATTCGAGTGTGTAACTTCGGCACTATATCAGGTGTGTGGGCTGGTCTCCAGCATTTCCATAGCAAAACGCCGCCCTCGCGGGCAGCGTCATAGCTTTGAAAGTCAGAAACGATTAGTTACTTCGCTTTCTTAGCAGGCTTATTCAAACCGGCTTGTTTGTCCAATCTGGCTTCGAAAGCAGTCAACTGCTTGAGGATGTCTTTCTTTCCAGAAGCGTTCATACCGTTGCCTCTGGTTCTTAGATCATCTTCTCTTGTCATAATCCCGTCGAAATCTCTTTGCATCTGTGACAACTGATCTGCATCAATAAGACCTTTTTTAAAGTCATCCTTTAATTTGGCTTGAACTCGGACGGCGTCCTTGTCCATGGCCCCTTTTGCGGGCTGTTTATTTTGAATTTCAGTCTGGCTAAAGCTCGGAGTAAAAGGCATCAACGCAGTCAATGCCAGCACGGTTAAACACAATTTCTTAAACATTTGCAACTCCATAATCAACGACGAGGGCCATTTTAATACATTGTCGGGTCAGATGTTAGTAATAAACCTCCAAAACAACGCCAGAACTCTGGTTTCAGGATTTCGTTTATTAGATTAACTAGTGTCGAGGCGGTTGCACACACCGAAAGCCAAGGTGATTGGCAGCGGTACTTGCCTCTCCTTTGCCACGCGTGCCTACCATATAGCGGGTGCAGTACTGGTCTGTACAAAGAAAGGAACCACCTCTGTGGACCCGTTTCTTTTCTTTAGGCTCAGCGGGATCCCAAGGTGTAGTCGGTCCTTGTGGATTACGCACCACGCCGTTACCTTGCTTAGCAATTTGTGCATAATAATCGGCGCGATACCAGTCGCTGCACCACTCCCAGACATTGCCAGCGACGTCATATAAACCGTATTTGTTTGGGGGAAACTGAGCCACGGGCGCGATCCCGGCAAATCCGTCTTCGGCAGTATCTTTAACAGGAAATTTTCCCTCGTAAATGTTGGCCATGAATTTACCGCCTGGCTTAAATTCGTTGCCCCAGGCATATGTGGTGCCGCTGCGTCCGCCTCGAGCGGCAAATTCCCACTCAGCTTCAGTCGGTAACCGCTTGCCAGCCCATATAGCGTAAGCCTGGGCATCTCCATAAGCAACCTGGACTACCGGATATTTCTCCCGCCCTTTGAGATTGCTGGATGGACCCTCGGGGTGCCGCCAATCTGCTCCATGCTGGTATCGCCACCATTGAAACATATCATGCAGCGGCACCGCTTTTGGTGTCGCAGTGAATACTGTGGAACCGGCAACGAGATTTGCTTTAGGTGCGCTAGGAAACTCCTCTTGCGTTGGTGCGATCTCTGCCACGGTTCGATAGCCTGTCGCCTTTATGAATCTTTCAAATTGCGCATTGGTTACTTCAGTTTTGTCCATCCAAAAACCGTCCACGTAAACTCGATGAATGGGCCGCGAGTCGGGCATCGGCTCGTGCCCACCGCAGACTGCGTTGGTAGTTGGGTTTTCGCTGCCCATAGAGAATTCTCCGCCAGGAATCCACACCATTCCAAACGGAGCATGCCCAGGTGCAGTCGTCTTGTTTGGCACCGTCGGAGTGAAACCAGAAACAGCAGCTGCAGCGGCATATGACGATACCAAACATGCGGCAAGCGCTAAAACACTGAATGTATAAAGAATTAGATTTTTCATTCGTGTCACATGATGCACTCAAACGTGAACACCAACAGAGCGGAAAGAGAATCTCCAACCTTCGAAGATTATTCGATTTGCATCCACTATGACTGTGGCAATGCGACACTTATATTCGCCACGATTTATTTACCTTGCGAATTGATCTTATCCTGAATCGCTTGCTTCACAGATTCCATATTGAAACTGGCTCCCTTCTGCATCGGCGGGTACTCAATAAATGATTGAGCGGTTTTGCCAACGACATCTTGGACGAAGACGAAGCGCCAAAATTGATCATAGAACCAATTGTAATAGCCCATAGAACCAGACTTGCCAGTGTACATTCCCGTGCGTTCATAAGGGTCTAAGCGCAGGTTGCACAGAATCGGCCAATCAACTTTCTCTGTCGCACCAATCCAACCATTAGGCTGATCTGTAAAGCGATACTTGTAATCGTTAATTCGCACTGCACTGAGGGTGCCCTCAGTAAAGTAGAAGATTTCATGCCGCTTGGAAGGACCTTTTCCTGTGATCAGATTCGTTTGGTCATAACCGTCTAAATGCACTTTATAGTTTTGACCGTTGATTTGCTTGCCAGATAAAAGTTCACTGGTGATGTTTGGATCGCCAGCTACAGACAGCAAAGTTGGCAACCAGTCGAGACCAGACATAATGCTATTCTCGACTTTACCGGCAGGTACATTGCCTGGCCAGCGAACGATAGCTGGTACGCGGAAACCACCTTCAAGCGCAGTTCCTTTACCACCAGCAAACGGAGTTTGACCGCCGTCAGGCCAGGTGAAATTCTCGGCACCATTGTCGGTGGTAAAAGCAATTATGGTGTTGTCATCGAGTCCATTGTCTTTCACATACTTCATGACTGAACCAACAATATCGTCGAGTTGAGCCATACCAGCTTCCTGCATGCTCCAACCATTTTCAGCCGTACGCATTGATTCGTATTTATCGGAAAGATGCGTGACAACGTGCATACGAGTCGGATTCAGCCACACGAAAAATGGCTTGCCGTCTTTCTTTGCTTTGTCCATAAAGGTCAGACTGTCGGCAAGTATCTCATCATCCACGGTTTCCATGCGTTTGGGATAAAGCTCTCCAGCGTCTTCAATTTTCTGTTTGCCAATTTTGCCCCAGCGCGGCTGCACAGTGGCATCATCCGAGTCGGTAGCCCAGCAATGGACCATGTTGCGCGGTCCGATCGTGTTTTTCAACGACTGTGGGTAATTACGATGTGACGGATCTTCCATCGCATCCAGGTGATATAGATAACCGAAAAATTCGTCAAAGCCATGCACTGTGGGTAGGAACTTGTTCAGATCGCCCAAATGATTCTTGCCGAACTGTCCAGTACTGTATCCTTGCGACTTAAGTGCAGTAGCGATAGTAATCGCTTGATCGGGAATTCCGACTGGAGATCCGGCCTGTCCGACTGTTGTCATGCCAGTTCTGATCGGAAGCTCGCCCGTGATGAAGTTGGCTCGGCCTGCCGTGCAACTTGCTTCGGCATAATAATCGGTAAACCGCATTCCTTCTGCTGCCAACCTGTCAAGATTTGGCGTGCGACCAGACATGATGCCCTGGTTATAGGCGCCGATGTTAGACCAACCGATGTCATCACCCATGATAAAGATGATGTTAGGCTGCTTTGCGCTTGCGCACATTCCTGCTGTCGGCAGAAGCATAGCTCCAACTGCTAAAACAACAGAACAAAATTTCTTCGCGTAATGATTCACGCTGTTTCTCCTGAGACGGTATTAGGGCCTTAACACCATGTCAAGAAGCGTGGATTTAAAGCTCAGCCTTAAGATAGCAGAATACAACTCTAGTTGATCGACTATTGAGCATAGTTACCATGTCCGAAAACACGGTCAGAGCGAACAATCTCGGCGGTCCGACACTGTTCACACCTAGACTCTAGAAATCGAGTACGATCCAATTTCTATCAACACCGCACGAGAACTGGAACTATGAAACGTCTGCATGTCTGGTGGAATTTCCATCTTCCAATACTATTCACACTGCTGCTGTATTTCCAATCCAGTGCAAGTGCGGCCGAAACTGCATCCGCTGATCGACTTATTAGGGTTCCAGTCTTTTTCATAACCGACAGAAATCTTCAACCAAGTAAGTTAGGTAATATCGACTTTGGTCCGCACCGTAAATATGTTGGCGACTGCAAACATGACCCATTTATGGGATCGGCATATTGTGTAGTTGAAAACGTAGAGAAAAAAACAATAAGCAGTCATCTTCAAGATTTAGGCTGGGCGAAATCTGAGGCAACCGACAAATTGGGTGCTTTTGGAGCTATACCTTTAACCGACGACAACTTTGACAAAATCCAAAAGGATTTTTACGACCAGGTGCATACAAAAGCGCTTCTGTGCCCTGACAAAAATGTATTGCTTTTTGCGCATGGTTACAACAATAGTTTCCACGCAGGGTTATTTACGGCCGCCAAGCTAGCCTACAACGCTGAAAGACCATTGATCTTATATTCGTGGCCATCAGTGGGCAAATTGCGTTCATACGACACTGACGAAACCAATGTCGAATGGAGCCAAGATCATTTCAATGATGTAATTACACACCTGGAACAACTTTGTACGGCAGACCCATCCGTAAAAGTTCGGCTGTTCGCACACAGCATGGGAACTAGACTTGCAGTCAGAGCCACTCCACTTTTGCGTGAAAAACTTTATTTAGTCGAGGCGGCGCTAATTTGCCCAGACGTTGATGATGGCTTAGTTCAGCACTATATTCGACGATATTTAAGTGCCAAGGGTACCGTAACGCTGCGCGTTTATATGTCTCGGCATGATAAAGCTTTAGCGTTTTCACAATTGGTTCATGGCGGATACACCCGGCTTGGAGAGCAAGCAGATGCACTCAGCGGTTGGATCACTAAAACGTTGACAGCACAAAATGCCAATACCGATAGAGTCGTGACCAAGGCAGAAGACGCTGAGTTGGCAGAGAAATTGATGGCGAATAGAAAGCGAATGCAGACTATCGATTTTACAAACATCGACAAAGGTTTCATCGGGCACAATGTGCCAGCGAAATTAATTTGCGATATGTCTTTCACCAACAGTCCGAGTCTAGGACTGGAGCTGATTTCAGAACGATCAGGGCTGAGAAGTGGATTGAGTAACTTCTTCACGAAATTGGCTAAGCTGAAACCGACTAGCGAGGTTTCGCTTACTGGAGATGTTTTGCATGTTGTGAAAATAAGTGAGCTAGACACAGGTGACTCGAAGACAGTGAGACCGAAGACAAGCAGATCAAAGAGTAGCAAAGCGAAAACTAATGATCCAGAAACTGATCATCCCAAAACTAACGTCCCAAAAACTGGCGATTCGAAAACTAACGATGCCAAAACTAACAATCTCAAGTTTAACGATTCCAAAACTGACGATCTCACAACTACAGATCTTAAAATCGAAGCGCCGAAAACCAGCGATCAGCCTTCATCGGCGCAATAGATGAATCACTTTCTTATCATAGTCGACAGTGTATTGCCATCCCTCGAAAATTTGGTGCCCGAGTAGCGGCTCCTCGCCACCAAAACCACTGCCCATATGAGCTGCAACCATTACGTCACTACAATCGATCGGGCCGATGCGCAAATGACTGATGTTGTACACGTAAGCTGACCCAGATCCGGAGACTCCGGAGAATGTGTCTATCCTTGCACCTTCTGGAACTGCGGCACCATATTTGGCGGCTTGCTCAGGGCTATGAAAAGCGATACCAGACCCAGAATTACCGGTATCCATCATGAAATTACTTTTGCGACCGTTAATTTCACCTTCGACAATAATGCGATTTCCTCTTTCTCTGAAAGTGAACGGAAGACTGTAACCTTGGCTTTGAGATCTGGCACTACCCTTTTTCGTGAACCTTATACAGTGCGCAGATTGATCGACTTGATATTCAAAGTGTTTGATGAAAGTTTGACCGAGCAAAGCGTTATTATCCTCTGCTTGCATAACCTGTAGCATGCAGTTTGGATCGGTGAATGGACCCACTTTCAAGGTCGTCCTCATTCCCCACGTGCCAATACTACCGGAATTTGCAGAACCACCTGTTTGTCCTGTTGGCGCACCTTCAGGGGGTGCCACTCCGATTGACTTAAGTTGATCTCGTCCAATACAGATTCCCGGGGCGCCTGTATCAAGCATCATTTCTACCGGATGTCCGTTGATTTCAACGGTCAGCATCATCTGTTTGCCGTTAGGTCTGTAGTAGATATTGGCTTGATCAGGACCTTGAATAGAACTAGATTCAGATGGTGCACTAGATGCAGCATAATTTCTGCTGTTAGAGTTTTGGCTCGGCCCCGCAGAAGCACCGGATGCAGATTGCCTATAAGTAGGATCGAGTTTGATCAGGATTGATTCTGCATAAGATGCGACCTGACTGCCCGGACTCGCTTGCACGACCTGACGATAAAGTTCCTTGGCGCGAGGCATATTTCCGAGTTGTTGATTACACAAGGCATCGTAATAGACAGCGTTGGCGTCACGCGGGTTAGTCAAAATATATTGGTCGAAAGCTACAGTCGCTTCCTTAAATCTATGGGCCTGGTAATGCGAATAAGCTTCTTGAATTTTAGTCGTAGAAAACGCTGCGCCAGCAGATGAAAGTGCAACTGCGACCGCACATAGCGGCACCCAAATTAAATCTGCCAGCTTTCGCGTAAGAATTTCGGCCACTTCTCTTCCCTAAAATTCAAGCATAACACCTGGGCCTAATCCATTCGGCACGTTAACATCTCGGGTAAAAGCACCACTTGTCATCCTTGATAAAATGCGCGCATTCGAATCGTAAGTGATGTGAACGGCACCTAAAGCCTCCAAATACGGGGAATCAGACTTAGATGCAGCGAATTTTCTGGCTTTAGGTCGCAATCTGTTATGGGCCGGGTATATAGAATCCAGACCGGGCTCAAATGGAGAACATTAAGTAGGCAGGGGCGACCTGTCGCCGCCGCCTTGGTCGAATTGCTTAGTAAAAGGATAGGAGAACGAGTCGAAATGAGCATTGATAATGAAAATGACGCCATGGACACCGAGAACCCAGGCAGTGCTGGAGTGGCAACGGCGCCATCGATAGACGATCTCGACGCAGCTATGGCAGCTCTGATCAGGGCTGCAAGTCCATCCGAAAGTACACAAGCGCAAAGTTCGCTAGAGCCCGCACGATCTGGACCAGCCATGGCCCTGGTAAATTCCGTTTCTATTATCGATGACGATGATGACGATTTCTTCGACGATGACGAGGAAGATGAGCAAGAAGCCGCACCAGCACCGGTTGCACAGCAACGTCCTTCGACCCCACCAGCCCCAATCCCATTTCGTGCCCCCCAGGCGCAAGCTCAAGAGCAACCAGCTCCCGCACAAGCGCAGTACACACCACCTCCGCAGGCTCCTGTCGCGGCTCCTGTCGCGGCTCCTGTCGCGGCTCCTGCCCCTGTAGAGTACTCAGCGCCTCAACAATATGCTCAACAACCAGCTGCTCAACCGGAGTACGCTGCGCCTCAACCCACCGCCCAACCGGATTACAACGCCCAGGCCATGGCTGCACCGGTCGCACCGCAAGTGGCGCCTCAGCCTCAACCGGCGACGCAACAGCCTGTGACACCGCAGCCGGTGCCATATCAACAACCCGCGCCCGCAGACCAGACTCCTCCTCAACAATCGTCTGTTTCCCAGCATGCCAGAGCGACACTGATGCACGAAAATAATCAAGAAAAACACTTGCATGATGCGAGCAAATACATTCGTGCCTGGCTAGAAGAGAATCTGAATGACGAAGAGGTCATTGAAGCGGCGATGGATTGGGCGAGAAAGCACAAAACAGCCGAGCACAATGGACACGTGATTGCTAGTTTGCTTGTCCTCGAAGGAGCCGATAATGAGCTAACAGTGATGGCTGTACGCTGGCTCACGCATCATTCAATGCATACATTGGCTCCAGAAATTGTTGCAGGGTTAACTCGCAGACAATAATCCGGTTCAAGTTTAGTTTACTGAAACGGGCAGGGGTGCAAATTGTTGTCACCTGCCCTTTTAGCATCGATTGAACCATGCTGCACCAATTGATGCCACGCCATTTCGCGTTCGCCGCATTTTTTCCTGCAGCTTGGACCATGTTCGAATCACATTTCCTTGATCTTGTCGCAGTCCTTTGGTCGCACCAAAATTTCACAACATCTAGTCCAGGCAGATGCCGGCGCGCCCAGGATCGAGGCTGACCGTTACCGAGGCAATAACCTCAGCCGACGCTCAATCCAGGGAACATATACATAGTAAAGAGATACTGAAGATCCAGACAGTTGTCGCAACCCAATCAAAAATCCATCGAGGAAACAGAATTAACTGAAGACCAAGAAGGTTCAGGAAGTGGATACGAACGTGGACATATGCTGGGTGGGCGATATCAAGTCATTTCTTGCCTTGGCAAAGGCGGAATGGGCGTCGTATACAAAGTCAACCAATTTTTCCTGAACAAGGAAATGGCACTTAAGACAATTGACAAACATCGCATCACCGAAACCGCAATGCGTAGATTTCAGCAGGAAGCTAAAACAGCATTTGCCATCGATCATCCGAACGTTATCACTGTCAATGATTTTGGATTGCTGGACGACGGCACACCATTTCTGGTAATGGAATTGCTAGAGGGTGAAACGCTTGGAGAGCGACTAAAACGCTGTACGCATCTGAGCATCGATGAGGCGGTAGCGATATTCATTCAAGTCTGTTTCGGCATGGCTTACGCCCATGAACTCGGAATTGTTCATCGTGATATCAAACCAAATAATATTATGCTTTTGAGCGGTGTTCCTGAAGGCACCGAAGGCAGTATCAAAATAGTCGATTTCGGTATCGCTAAATATTCCGCGCGTGAAGGCGGAGAAGTGCAAGCACTAACACGCACAGGCGAAATTTTTGGTAGCCCGCTGTACATGAGTCCAGAGCAATGTCTGGGCGGGGCCGTTGATCATCGTTCAGACATTTACTCGCTCGGATGTGTGCTTTTTGAGGCGCTAACAGGCACGCCACCATGCGTGGGGGAGAACGCACTTGAAACAATGATGAAGCATCAAAGTCAAGTCGCACCAACTCTTAAGGAAGCCTCACTTGGTGTGGACTTCCCGAAGGGTATCGAAGAAATCGTCGCAACGATGCTAGCCAAATCGCCAAGCAAGAGGTATCAAAACTTAGGCGTGGTGGCGCACGAACTTGCTGCCACCAAGAATGGTGGTCTCGTCTCAAGTAAAGCAAAGACAAATCTGGTTGATGCAAAACGACGAGAAGAACAAAAGATTTCGATTTCAAAGGGCAAATTTTTTGGTTTGCTTGGTGCCGTAGCATTAATCTCAGCCATTGTGGCGTATTGCGCTGTCGACTTGTTTGTGAATAATGACAATGCACGATCAAACAACAGGGCAACGCAACCTAAGAAAAAAACAATTGAACACTACAGAGTCGTACCCAATGAAGATAGCTTTGCCGAAACTCCTGCAATGTTGAAGGTGAAATTAGCGGTCCCATCGCCGAAACACAAGTTTATAGATAGGAATACGACGTTATCACCGGAGTGTTTAGAGACAATAGCGACCTATCCATGGATAAAAAACTTAGATCTGCTGGGCACCCAAGTGCCAAACGAGAATCTTTCCGTTTTAACAAAGCTACCTCTCGACGTGCTCCAGTTGACCAGTTCCGAACTGAGTGATGATGGTGCGATTGGTCTTTGCTCAAGTAAATCATTGAAAACTCTTTATGCAGCGTGGAATAAACTCAGCGACAGATCGGTGAGTCAACTTGCCACAATTAAGACGCTGAATGTGCTCAACATCAGCGGGTCTGATATCACGGATGCGAGCCTTCGAGCATTGGCGACATCAAAACAATTGAATTACCTGGTGCTGAACAAATGTAAAAAAATCACAAGCGCTGGGATATCTTTACTGAAGGCTAGTTCGCTAAGGGTGTTGGAATTGGAGGACACAGCTGTAACCGATTCGGCGTTGAAAGATTTATCAAAGCTCAAGACCTTGATCTCTGTCAACGTTAGACACACGTCTGTCACACCGGTGGGAATCGCCTTTTTGTGCAGAAATAGCAACGTGAGTAGCGTCTCGCTGTATGGTTGTCCAAATGTAGGAAATGCTGAGATTCAAAAACTGAGAAATGAATTTCCACACATCATATTTTTTGACAAAGATAAAAACGCTAAAGAATGACGAAGTGATATTAAATGGATAGCAATTCCTTGAAGAATTCAAACAAAAGAGAACCAGTATCGAAGAAAGCCAAATCTGATGCTCCAGGTTCCAGCAACCTCTTCCATCCTGGAAAAACACTGGGCGGACGCTATCAGGTTATCTCGTGCCTCGGACAAGGCGGCATGGGCGTTGTATATCACGTGAACCAAGTTTTTGTGAATAAGGAAATGGCACTTAAGACTGTAGAACGGCATGGAATGTCAGACATTGCTATGCGCCGATTTCAGCAGGAAGCTCGCACCGCATTTGCAGTTCAACATCCAAATGTCGTCGCAGTTAATGACTTCGGTGTACTAGACGACCAGACACCATTCCTCGTGATGGAGCTGATCAGAGGTGAAACACTTGCTGAACGCCTAAGGCGGATGACCTGCCTACCAATAAACGAAGCAATTCCTATCTTTGTGCAAATATGCTTCGGATTAGCTTATGCACACGGTCTGGGTGTTGTTCATCGCGATATAAAACCAAGCAATATCATGATTTTAGACGATCTCCCACTTGGCACCGAGGGCAGTGTCAAGATAGTTGACTTCGGCATCGCCAAGTTTGCAGCGATTGAAGGCGAAGAAAAACAGAGCTTGACGCGCACAGGGGAGATTTTCGGAAGTCCTTTGTATATGAGCCCCGAGCAGTGTTCGGGTGGCGGTTTAGACCATCGCACCGACATTTACTCGCTCGGGTGCGTGCTGTTTGAAGCATTGACTGGCACACCTCCGTTTATAGGAGAAAATGCCTTAGCGACGATGATCAAACATCAGAACGAGACTCCGCCCTCATTGAAAGAGGCGTCTCTTGGCAAAGAATTCCCACAAACTTTAGGACAAATAGTTGCCACCATGCTCGCAAAATCACCTGGGTCAAGATACCAGGATTTAGGCATCGCCGCTCACGATCTTGCCGCCACTATGCGTGGTGATGCAATCCTGAAACAAGCCGTCCCTCGAATTAAGCTGGGCAGTTCAAAAAACATGTCACTGTCTCGCATTGCGTTTTATGGATCGATTCTAATCTCTATCTTGCTTTCAGCGTCCATTGCGGGTTTAGCAAGTTATAATTTCAAACGGAATCACGTTGCAACACCAATCATCGCACCACACCAATCATCGCACCAACCCAACCCGAACTAACCAAAGATCAAATTGCCAGGGAGCAGTCAACTTTTTTGCTCGATAGGGACACTGTGGACAAAGTTCAAATTTTATCGCCACAACATTGATGGCTAAGGCACCATGGGTGATTGTCAACGACCAGCCTGAGAAATCGGACAAAACCGACGTATACAATTAATTAGAAAAGTCCACACCGATTTCACGCCATTGAACTAAAGTAAATATAGGCAATGAGCGCGTATACAACCACCCATTAAAATCGAGCAGCAGTAGCATAGGCTCATGGTCAATGTGGATTAAGGGCGATTGGTGAGATACAGGAATTATGAGAACAAATAAGGCGCTGGTCAGGCTCTTTGTAGCGGTGACCTGCTTAATAGCAACAACAAATGCCTCACGCTCGGCAGAAAAGAGTTTGATCGACAAAAAACCGGAAGCAAAAGTCGAGCGGGCGTTATTCTCCGAAGGCTGTTTCTGGAAAGTGCAGTATGTGTTTAATAAAGTGCCAGGCGTATTGCAAACCAAAGTTGGATATTCGGGTGGCAGTGTGCCGAATCCATCTTACAAGCAGGTGTGCAAGGACAAAACTGGTCACGCTGAAACGTGCTTAGTTGAATATGATCCGTCAAAAACGAGTTATCACAAGTTGCTTGAAACCTTTTTCTCAAGCCACAATCCCACGACTCTGAACAGACAAGGACCTGACGTTGGCGCTCAATATAGGTCAGTAATTTTTTACACAACTCCCGATCAGCAAAAGGAAGCTCTGGAAATGAAGGAGCAGCTGAACAAAGAACACAAATTCAACGCACCAATCGTGACGGAGATCGAGGCTGCTAAGCCTTTCTACTCGGCGGAAGAATATCACCAAAACTATTTCAAAAAGCATGGAGAAGTATGTTACTGATGAAAAGTATTGCAAGTACAAATGGGCTAATGGTTGCACTTTTAACTGGTGGCTTGTTCCTCTTGTATGGATGCAGTGGAGAGGCAAAGGAAAAAGAAATCGTGAACAAAGATGATGCGAAGACAGAACAGAACGCTGGCAAAAAGTCCGACAGCTACTGGAAAGAGAAACTTAAACCAGAAGTCTATCAAGTGACTCGATGCAGCGTTACAGAGCCGGCATTCAGCAACAAGTACTGGAATAATCACGATCCAGGCACCTACAGATGCAGCAACTGCGGAGAACTTTTGTTCGACGCAAAGGACAAATTTGATTCTGGAACAGGTTGGCCTAGTTTCACAAGTGCTCAAAAGAATTCAGTAGACACCTCTACCGATAATACATTCGGCATCTCGAGAACAGAAGTCGTTTGCAAACACTGCGGAGCGCATCTTGGACACGTCTTTGATGACGGACCGATGCCAACCGGCAAAAGGTTTTGCATCAACTCTGCTTCACTCGATTTCAACAAAGCAAAGTAATCAAATCCACAGCCATTGCATGCGCGAAGGAACATTCGAATTCAACGCTGCTAACGCCTCATCCAATACAAAATCGTTGTCTTTAGAATATTCCAAAGCATTTACTGCTTCCTGGGCAGAGAAAAAACCTTGCCTGAACAATGATTGACAGCGCAGCGCGTTATAAAGCATTGACTCTTTAACTACACCGGCACCAAGAAGCACTTTGCCGATTTTCAAAGGAGTGTCCAGATTTTCGTCGATCAATTTTTCAATCACTTCCCTTGAACACACCTTGGCCTCGACCAACAGGTCACCGAGACGCCACTCCTCTTCCGATTTTTGGGCATTAGCTTGAGCTTCTGCCATCGCCTGGTAGACATTGATATTATCTGCGGTGGCGCGACGCAATGCGGCAGCGGCCTGGAATGGTTTCAAGGTTCCGCTGGCAACCGAATTTTGCAATACGAAAGCCGCTTCGAGATAGGTTTGGGAAATTAGTGCCTGCTCTAGAAGAATTTGTCCGAACTGTTTTTGCTTGAAGAGTTCCAATTCCAAACATTCGACCAAATCTGATTCAGACAGCATGCCAGCCATGTGAATCAGTTCACTTAACCGCATAGAATCCGGCGTCGGCGACGTAAAGAAACCTAGTTCGAACAAGGCATGTTCCAGGGCGATCTCTCTTTGATTTGCGTAACGCAAACCTTGCGCAGCTTTATCATTGTCCAACACTTTTTGACGCACCATGAGCACCGCATAAAGAGCGGAAGCTAATACAGTTGACGAGATAACATCCATCAAAAGTAAGGTATGTCCCATCAGTGTCTTGGTGTCTTGCGATCGCTTCACCGCGTTACCGAGTTGCTCACCGGTAATCAGCTTGGCTGCTAGTAACAGGGCTGTTAGCTCGTTGGTAAGAGAGACAACTTGCTGGGTCTTTTGGTGCAGTCCCGCAAGTTGGTCGATCGCTTTATCCAATTCAATCTTGTTATGCACCGCAAGTCTGATTGCCCTAATTGCAAGATCAAGTGAAATACTCTTTTTACCGATCATCGACTGCGCTTGCAAGACAACCTTGATTTCTTCCTCTGTTGCCATTCCAGACATGATTAGAGCCTTCGCGAGCGAAATATTGAGATCCTTCGCTATGCCTTGTGCATCAGCAATGTCCGACGGCTTGACAATATTTCCGTGCTGCAAAAGAGTTGAGAACGTATCAAAGACTTGTTGTTCGATCATAATGCCATTTTAGAGATTCCCCCACTATCCGATGCTATCACGCTTATCGCCATTGCGCAGGGCATGGTCCCACACGCCCTGGATGTTGGAAATTTTCGAGGGTTGGGCACAAAAAGAAGCAAGACAACCCGTGAGAGTCCAACTGTGCAGCCGGTCACGAAAACGCCTAAGTTTAATCCAGAGCTCGACTTCGAGGCTCTAAAGCTGGCTGCGCAAAATAAAGACCCAGCCGCCCAATTTGAACTTGCCAAAGCCTTCAAAGATGGCAAGGGCGTCGAGGCTGACATGGACGAGGCGGTTCACTGGTATCGCCTTGCTGCAGATGCCGGTAACCCTGACGCTCAGTGTGATCTCGCCGAGCTATTCGAAACTGGCACTCACTTCGACTTGGAGCCGCAGGAGGCAGTGCGCTGGTATTCACAAGCAGCTGAAAACGGACATACGCGGGCCCAGATTTCGCTTGGAAATCTATTGGAAGCTGGCGCAGAAGGAGTCGCCGCAGACCCTGTAGCAGCAGTGCGCTGGTATAAAAAAGCGGCTCAGCAAGGTCTGTCGATGGGGCAGCTCAACTATGGGCGGTGCCTTCTGTATGGTATCGGTATTGGTTTTAACGGCTTCGACGCATTCAAGTGGTTGAACGCCGCGCTTCAATCGGATCCAAACAATCGCGATGCCCAATACCATTTGGGAGTCTGCTGTTTTTATGGATCACAAGGCGAACCACCCGATCACGTCAAAGCGTGCCAATGGTATCAAAAAGCAGCAGACAATAAACAGTGCTATGCTCAACATGACCTTGCTTGTTGCTACGAAAATGGCGACGGCGTGGAGAAGAGCCTGGATAAGGCGCTGCGCTTGTACAAGTCCGCAGCAGACAACGGCTCGGCAGATGCGAAACTAAAAGCGGTCGAACTGGCTGATAAAGTTGAGTCCGCAGTCGGGCTACTTAGTGAACGCGAGAAAGAGGACTGGCTCTGGGAATCAGCAAACACAGGTAACGCTGAGGCCAGTTATCGTTATGCCCTTTTACTAAAGAACAAGCCTGATCCAATTTGGACTGATGTGATCGCATGGTTTAAATACGCCGGAGAACAAGGACAAGAGCAAGCCTATATCGACCTGGCCAAGTGCTACGAGGAAGGCATAGGCGTTGAAAAATCTCTCGTGGACGCCGCCTCAATCTACATGAGCGCACATGATCGTGGAGTCGATGTTGAGAACGATGTTCTGCGATGTTTGACGTTATGTTTTGAAGATCAATTATTTCCAGATGGCGCCGAACAGTGGCTAGAAAAGCAAGCGCGACGCAACAATCCAAAAGTAATGATTGCTTTTGCAACATACTGGCGATCTGACAGACCTGGAGGACGTGATTTCCAGGAATCGTTAAAGTGGTATCGCAAAGCTAGCAATCTCGGCGACCGAGACGCCCAGTATCTTTTGGGTCGCTTCCTGACGATGAAGAATCTGCTTAATCGTGAGCGCCTTAGCGTTGTTAGATGGTGGGAAAACAAGCTCGAAAAAGGTATGGGTGAGGCTGCAACAACCGCGGATTTTGATGTAGACACAGAGCGCGGACAAGATAAGGCTTATGAACAAAGATCGGAAGCGCTAAAGTGGCTGCACAGCTCCGCAGATGAAGGCTCGACGGAAGCACTTAGATTTTTATCGGCTATGTACAATCGCGGCATCCTTCTCTTGCCTAATCCAGAAACAGCAATTCAATATCTGCGCAAAGCTGCGGAGTTAGACGACGCGAAAGCGCAGGGATTGCTCGGTGCGGCTTTGCTTGAGGGCATCGGCGTAAACAAGAATGAACTAGAAGCCGTAACTTGGCTCAAAAAAGGAGCGGAAAGTGGTGACTCTTTTGCTCAATGGAATTTAGCCATGTGCTTAGTTGATGGCGTCGGCATTGAGCAAGATCGTCAGAGCGCACGTCAGATGTTGGAGGATTCCGCCAAGGGTCAGTTTGAACAAGACAGATTTTGGACAGAGGAGACGTTTGCGCTTCGGTTCGACAAAGTCATATCGCTGTTTCGGACCCTTGAGGCGCATAAGCAAAGGGAAGCTCAATATTGGCTGGGTATTTGCTACGAATTTGGTATCGGCACGGATCGAGATCGCGACAAATCAATTGAGCTCTACTATCTTTCCAGCAACCAAGGGTACGAGCCGGCGCAACGTGTTTTTTCGAAAGTGCCAGAAAATTTGCAAATCCTAATTAAAAAGCGGCTAGCGAAATAGGCGAGCAAAATCGATTTAGAACCGCTCTTTGATCATAGAACGGAAGGACAAGATTTTACAGAGGAAGCTCAATTGATGACGCACCAGATCCGGTATCAAATTCAGTGCGTGAATTCAAAGTGCATGGAAATTCTGCCGCTTTTCAAAGGAGCTTAAGATGTTCGACGACGAATTGAAAGCTGCGAAACTTAATCGAGTGACACAACGGTTAATGCTCACCAGCCTATCCGTCTCATAATTACGGGTATATAGTCAGGACGGGGGAGGGCACAATCTGGACGAAAAACCTCACAACAGCCACGCATTCCGGCGGGACACGCCTGTCTTGAATCGAGAACTTGAGGAACGTGACCCGGAATCAGAAGTCGCGGTTGAAATTGCTCCGGGCCAGTTGGTAGCGGAACGTTTCAGAGTCTTGTCGTTGCTGGGCAAGGGCGGAATGGGTTCTGTTTATCTCGTCGAGCAGATCTATTTGCACAAACGCTTTGCATTGAAGACGCTTCTGACGACTCAGACATCAGACAAAGCATTGAGGCGGTTTCAACAGGAAGCAAAGGCAACTAGCCTGCTTAGTCATCAGAACTTGGTCCGACTGCACGAATTTGGTTTAATCAATGGTGTGCAGCCATATTTCGTCATGGAGCTTTGTGAAGGTGAGACGCTCGCAGACCTAGTCAAGGCTAAGGGAAAGCTCTCAGAAGAACAAGCGATCAATGTGTTCATCACCATTTGCAACGCGCTTGCTTACGCACATTCGCAAGGGATTGTTCATCGCGATTTAAAACCCAGCAACATCATGATTACCACTTATCCCAATGGCAAAGATGTGATCAAAGTGCTGGATTTCGGCATCGCTAAAGTCTTGCGTAACGAAACTGAGTTTAATACCCTGACTCGCACCGGCGAAATTTTTGGTTCACCATATTACATGAGCCCGGAGCAGTGTCTCGGTAAGGCAATCGATAGTCGATCGGACATTTACTCCTTAGGCTGCATGTTCTTTGAAATTCTTACCGGAACCCCACCTTTCATGGGTGACAACGCGCTTTCAACAATGCTGAAGCATCAGTCTGAAATGACACCATCTTTGAAAGAAGCTACCTTAGGTCAAAAATTCCCGACAGAGTTGGAGCAAATTGTTGGTCAAATGTTGTCCAAGGATCCAGAACATCGCTATCAGAACATGTTGCGCGTCGCAGATGATCTCCAATGTCTGCAACGTGGGGAGCCAACGAGCTTTACCAGATCCCCAGGCAAAGTGAAGAAGTCCTACGCTAAACAAATATCCATTGCTAGCGCTGCTGCAGTCGCTGTGTTAGCTATCGCATTGCTCGCATACTTTTCGCAGCCGACTGCCAAACTTGCGCCGACAGTTTCGCGCGTAGAGTCAAAAAGGATTTTTGAATTTCCTAGCATTGAGAAAGTGCGAGAAGTTTCGAAGGCAACAAATATCGCAACTTTTTATTCCGATCAAGGAAACAAGCGGGTGAGAAAGTTTCACTTTCCCGCGCGATCTATAGGCAAGATCGATGGTGGGGAAAGTAATCTTTTCATAGTGGCAGCTAATGAGCACACATTACAAATACCTCTGAACTTCGAACTGAATGACGATCCAATGGTGCTGTCAGGATTTCGCAAAGACGAGGTCGGAAGCCTATCCTTGCGCGGCTTGATTGTCGACGATTCGGCTACAGATCAGATCAAACACTGGGGCGAACTCAAGGAGTTGGATATTGCTCGGTCGGATATTGGCGACCGGTCGATTATGAACCTGCAGACACTTCCTAAACTGACAAGTCTGAATGTCGGCGATACGCATGTCAGCGCGACAGGATTACGACAGCTCCATCTCGAAAAGATGCGACTATTAAACGCAGATCGAATGCTTTTTGCCAGTGAACTTCTGCCGAAGCTGCGTCATAGCAAGGTATTGACGAAGCTGTTTTTAGCTGGTACGGGACTAAAGGATAACGACATAAAAAGCATTAGCGAGATTCGACAGCTTACGACGTTGGACATTGGTGACAACAGCATTTCAGACAAAGGTGTTGCACATTTGGTCAATTTGCCGTTTCTAACACATTTGTGGATTTCCTCCAAGAACGTTACACCACAGTGCATAGAATCATTGAGGAAGATGGAAAGACTTCGCGGACTAGTGATAACGCCGTACAATTGGACACCACAGGAGCGTGAAAAATTTGTGCGTTCCTTGAAGCGCTCCGACCTTGCCCTCGACATAAACTAGACAAAAAGTAAACATCTATGCCACTATATCTGGTGCCTAAGTTGTAAACAATTTACGAAATATAGAGGCTTTTCCCGTGACTAATAGAACCTGGAATGCCATTATTGCCTTAACCAACTAGAGTTAATTGAGGACACGGCGCTGGTTTGGAAGCCACGAACCGGATGCGGACGAAGGTACGCCGTTGAAGAAGGTGACCATCTGTTGACCGCGAACGATTGATTGCAAACCTTTCGCGTCAAAGAAAATCTTGTCACCATTTGGATAGGTAACCCTAAAGGCACCATCTTTGGAAGCATCAATACTTGGGCAGGCATCGGTAATTGAAAGGTGCATCTTGCCGCCTCTGTTAATCTTCAAGCTGTCGCCATTTTCCATGATCAAGCGCTCACCATTGATGTCATTTCTGTAAACGTCATTAGTGGCCAGTTTCTCACCGCGAAGAACGTCTTCCCAATTTGCCGGAGGGCACCAAGCTGCCGCCATTGCATTGCTGTTTTCGATAGAAAGAGAATCTAGAAATGAAAGATCATTGTTCATGTTCACTACTCCTGTGAGCACAGACGCGCCACTGGGGGCGGCTTGGAGCCGACTTCGGTTGGTGTCAGGAATTAGGGACTTCCGCCAACATGAACATAATAAATTGCCCTGCGTTACTACCGTGTTACATAAACTTCGGCAAGATCAAACCGGGCAGGCTAGGCGCTTCGCCGATTTCTATGCCCTCAGTAACCGATCCGCTTAACTTCCTGATCGAAGTGACGACTGACAGACGAGAAGGCGTCCGAAGACACCTTCACGTCACCTGAATATGGGTAGCCGAACAAGGCAATGATGATCCAATTAATTGCCAGCACAATGGTAACCAGACCTGTCATCAAGGCTTGCACAGCAAACTTTTCCACGCCAAAGAAATAAGTGAAGACAATCAAGATGACGCCGCCAGAGATTATGGCGGCCCAGATGTAAGGATCGAATTCCGGCTTGGCGTCTAGCAAACGAGTATGCCGACAGTCGCCTAATTCATCGAGTTGGCTGAGCAGAGCTGACTGAACATTCCCTTGTCCGCCATCCACGGGCTTTAATGTTGTAATTCGATTCCAAAAGTCAGACATAACGACGTGAGCGTTTTCGCTCTGTCCGCCTAATTCCATTGCTTGCCATTCCTCATTGACAACATATCCGGCATAGGAACGACAATCAGAACGAATCTTCACTTGAATGTCCTTGGGTAGTCCTTGCGCCAGGTGAAAGATATCGTGCAGTGTATTAGCTTCATTCTCTACATTAAGACGCGCTTGTTGGAAACGGGTTAATGAGCCAACCACTATCAGTCCAAGGACCACAGCATAAAGCGTTCCCACGATGGAAAGCATGTAGCCGGATACATCGTGATGCGTCATAAGCGTCTGATGGTCTACAAAATGCCGGACTACCCAGAGCCCACCAATAGCCAACGCCAAGCCTACTAAACTCAACGCGATTAAAACTACCAAAGATCCAAGCATTAACCCACCCTTAAAAGGCGCAGCAATTAAATAATATCCTCATGAAAAGCCATCGTTTGTGAATAAATGCCGTTAGAGAACAATGGCGCAAGCATGAGTACCATTCGGTAACTATAATGATGCAAGGTTCCTAAGATCCAGCAATTCAATTTTAACGTCAGCAAATCACATAGAGGTAGATGCCCTGTCTGATTTCCAAGATTCGATCGAACAAGATGATCTGATGATCGGTCAGATGTTTGAGGGCCGTTTCCAGATTTTATCTGTTCTCGGCAAGGGTGGCGCCGGCGTGGTCTACAAAGCCAAACAGACGCATATGGATAAGCTGGTTGCCATTAAAATGCTAATGTCGTCGGTGGTGCCTAACGATTTGAGCTTTCTCAGGTTTGAACAAGAAGCCCGTGCTGCGGCAGCGCTAGAACACCCAAACATCATCACCATTCACGATTTTGGACGCAGCGCAGCGGGGCATGCCTATCTTGTCATGGAGTACTTAGGCGGCAAAAGTCTTGACGATGTCCTCAAGCTTGAAGGTCGGATTGAACTAGAGCAATTTTTGCAAATATTCAGTCAGATTTGCGACGGCTTGCAACATGCCCATAAGAGAGGCATCGTTCATCGCGACATCAAGCCAAGCAACATCATGCTTGTTGACAAAGACAGCGACCACAGAGTAGCAAAAATAGTCGATTTCGGTCTGGCTAAATTGACTGCGCAAGAATCTGAGCAAAATTTGACCAAGAGCGGAATGGTCATGGGAACTCCATTATTCATGAGTCCTGAACAATGTCGCGGCGCAGAACTCGACTATCGATCTGATGTGTATTCGCTTGGTTGCGTGATGTATGCAGCTTTGACTGGACAGGTTCCACTGAAAGGAGACAGCACCCTAAATACGCTCTACAAGCATATGTCCGAACCACCACAACCATTTTGTGTGAGCGCCCCGGATCTCAATTTGCCACCAGCGTTGGAACAGGTGATTTTAAAAGCGCTAGAGAAGGATGCCGAATCTCGGCAGCAATCGATGTCCGAGCTGCGAAACGAAATATCCGACGCAATTTATATGCGCAACCTTCCGAGCAAATCTGCAGATGGTGGCACCACGAAAGTAACAGGTAAGGACAATCACGGCAAGGGAGCTGTGCAAAGACCCGTTGGCGAAGAACTGTCACACACGATTGAAATATCCCGCCCAGCGAAGGATAAAGGCTCCCTTACGCCTGCGCCGCACGCACCGGGCGGGAGCGAACAAGCTAGCGCCGGAAAAACTGCTACACGGGCATATTCTATTCCCCTTCCCAAAAAGGATAGAAGCAGAACTGATTTCGCTCCTAAATTAATCGGCATTTCGATCCTGGCCGCAATTGCGATCAGCGCAGGTGTATTTGCCTTGCTAAACCAAAAAAAGAGCGAGAGCAAACCACAGAACCCGAGTGGCAATAGTAAGACCGACGCTTTGCAAAATGATCCGCACCAAACTACTCTTAGCACGCCATCACGTTTAGTGGCAGCGCCTTCTGGATCCAATACGCCATCGCACTTAGTGGCAGCGACTGCCCCAGCTAGTTCATCATCATCGCATCTAGTATCAACGAATACGGCACCAGGGGTGGTGTACTCGGTCACGCCTGCAGCCCATCCAGCTTCAACAATTAAGGCCACCTTAACACCAAAGCACACAGCTCTGGATAGCAGCCTGACTCGCCAATCGCCGCCACATAAGTCACCTCAATTAATTAGAAAAGAAATTCTTGATCGAGCTGTCGAGGATAAGAAACAGGCAACCAAAGAGCTTAAACAGGCACATTATGGCGTGGCCATGTCGCTCCTTCAAAAATGTTTGAGCAATGAGCAAAGCGTTTACGGTTCAGGAGATCCACATTTGTTTCCAACCTATTCTCGGATTCTTGGGTGCTTGATGGCTAGCCAAAACGAGTCTCAAGTCAAACCGTACTTGGACACAGCGTTAGAAATTTTCAGCAAAAGAGGTAAGCAGGTGGTGCCGATGGTCGAGAAAATGGAAAATCCGGTATCCGTCTGGAAGCCTATGGCGAGAAGCAGTCGGCTTGTAGCTAGGCAATCTAGTGGGGCAAATATGGATTTATTCAATTCTTGGGCCGCCGATTTCTATGAACTTGCCTTAAAAGCATGGCAAGGTTCGACAAATGATCCCGAATACAAACAGTTGGCAGCAGAACGTACTCAATTGGCTATCGAAAGGCGATTGAAATCGGGTCCGCTTCGGCAGGTGGTGGAACACATCCAATTAGATCCACTGTCACGAGCACCACAAGCCCGACCACGGCACCGCCACTTGGGCAGAGGCATCCGAGAATTTTAGTCATTGCACTTTTTATCTTTCCCGCAGTTCAGGTAAGATTGTTTTGGCTTCTACTTCTTTGATGATCGAGCCATTAGAGGCACTTATGAGAACCGCATTGACGGTTGATGAGCCGCTTGGATAGGAAGATGGAATTAGGGTGCCGCTTAAAATTAACAATGGAAAGCATGCTAGCTTGCTTTCCGTTTTTGAATCCCGTTTTTCGGATCGGTAGCCGATTCGCCAGGTTTGCCTTCATACACCACACTACTTGAATACCGTAGGATGTCGCATTTATCGAGCGAGACTGGATGGAGAATTTAATTCAATAAGTTATGCCAAACATGAGCGGGTCCAGAATCTGTTGAGTGTTGGTAACCAAATCAGCGCCATATGCTGTTCTGGAGGCTAGTGTCTTCCCGGTTACCGGCTCTCGTAATGCCAAGCACAGAGCATCTTTCAAATCATTTGATGTCACTATATTGCAACTGTCACTTTAAATGGTGTTTGCGCCTGCCAGCATGCAAAAATAAGCTGGTTATCGGTCAAATGGACACATATATGAATCTCAAAACATTTACTTTGCTTTTTGCACTCGCTGGCGGATTTATATCTGCTGCCAGTGCGCTGGCGCAAACACCGAAGATTGAATTTCCTGCGGCAAGTCCGGGTTGCACGTTGAAACAGCGCGTCGGCTTGACTGACATCGCATTCGACTATTCGCGACCTGGCGTAAAAGGCCGCGAAATTTTTGGTGTCGTGGTTCCTTATGGAAAGGTGTGGCGCACAGGTGCAAATCAGGCGACCAAAATAATTTTGAGCACGCCTGTAAAGTTGAACGGAACAGAAATCGCTGCTGGCACCTACGCCTTTCTCACGATTCCCGGCAAAGACGAATGGACAATTATCATCAATAAGGGAGCTGAAGACTGGGGCGCTTATAAATACGACGAAAAAGCGGACGTAGCTAGATTCAAGGCCACGCCGATCAAGCTGGATCGACCGATCGATAACTTCACGATTGAATTCGATAAAATCGGCGACGAATCTTCGTTCATCAATCTAACTTGGGACAAAACACAAGTGCCTATAAAGTTGGAAGTTGATTACGCAAATAAACTCGTTTCGCAAATCGAAGCGGTGATGGCGTCAGACGAAAAGAAGAAACCGTACTTCCAATCAGCGCTGTTCTATTACAACCACGGAAAGGATTTGCAGAAAGCAAGCAAGTGGGTAGACGCCGCTATTGCCGAGCGTGATGCATTTTTCATGGTTTATTTGAAAGCCGAAATTCTCGCTAAGCAAGGCGATAAAGCAGGAGCAATAGCGGCCGCCAAGCATTCAACTGAACTGGCTGAGAAAGCCAATGATGGCGCATATATAAGAATGAACGCAGAATTGATCAACAGTTTGAAGTGAGAATGTCTGCTGCTGCCAAACTCAGGACGCCACTTTCCAAGAAATGGCGAAGCGCAATCGCATGCATTCTGGTTTGCGCAGCAGCAGTTTTTTCCATTTCGGTTTCGGTTTCGGGAGCAGAAATGAAACTCGATTCGCCGTCGGCGATTCTTCATGAACTTCAAAGTTTTCGCCAAATGGGAAGTGCCCTGTACATCGCTGCACATCCAGATGACGAGAACACGGAACTGCTAACGTATCTTGCAAGAGGACGGGCGTACCGCACCGCATACCTGTCGCTAACACGCGGTGATGGCGGGCAGAATGTTCTCGGCCCCGACTTCGGTGCGAAATTGGGCGTGGCGCGCACGCAGGAATTGCTCGCTGCGCGGCGAACAGACGGTGCGCAACAGTTTTTTTCCCGCGCTGTTGATTTTGGTTTCTCCAAAAGTTATCAAGAAACGTTGAACAATTGGAATAAGCAGGAAGTGTTGTCAGACATCGTACGTGTCATCCGTGAGTTTCGTCCGGACGTCTTGATCACGCGCTTCTCGCCCGTTCCTGGCGGAACACACGGGCACCACACAGCTTCAGCAGTCTTGGCGTTGGAAGCATTTAAACTCGCCGGCGATGCAAAAGCTTTTCCCGAACAAGGGTTGGCACCATGGCAACCTAAACGGATTTTTTGGAATATCTCCACCTTTCAAAAAGACAAAGCTGTCGGCATAACCGCCTTGAAAATTGACGCAGGAGGCAAAGATTCGGTTTCCGGCGAGGCGTTCACAGACATCGCTGAGAAAAGCAGAGCCATGCACAAAACGCAAGGCTTCGATACTTTTCACTTTCCCGGTGCGCATGGTGGGGCGCGAATTGAATCGTTCCAGTTTTTGGATGGTGCGCCTGCCACCAATGATATTTTGGACGGCATAGACACGACTTGGAATCGTGTTTCCGGCGGCGGCGTCATCGAAAAGTCAGTCGATGAAATCATCACACAATTCAATCCTCACGATACCGCAGCTAGTGTGCCAGCCTTATTGAAGTTGCGCGCCGCATTGTCCACGTTGGCGACAAACGATAATAATGATTCCGTGGTTACAGAAAAACAGGCGCAACTCGATCACATTTTGCAAGCGTGTCTTGGGCTCAAAGTGGAAACAACAATCTCGCACGCCGAAGTTGTGCCTGGCGAACCGATGAAGCTTTATCATTCAGCGACTATTCAATCTCACATTCCGGTTGGCTGGCTCGCAGTGCGTTATCCGGAAATCAAAAAAGAAATCAGCAAAGGAATTGGTCTGCGCCTCAATGAATCCAATGCTTGGAATTCAGTTGAAACGTTACCACTTACGACTCCATTGACGCAGCCCTTTTGGCTGCGCGCCGAAGGCACACCGGGAATGTTTCGCATTGACGATCCTCACTTGATTGGCAACGCGGAAAACTCACCATCGTTTCCAATTGAAGATGTTTTTGAAGTAGCTGGACAGAAGCTTGTGATTCAAGATGAGCCGCTTCAAGTCACGACTAATTTATCCGGAACTCCGATCCGTCGCCGATTGGATGTGATTCCGCCAGTCTCGCTTCGTTTCATTCCCCAGATCGCTTTATTGACTCCGAAAAATTCGCGATCAATTCATGTCGAAATCACCGCCTCGCGCGCAAATTCATCCGGTACATTGCAACTGGAGGCGCCCGCGGATTGGAAAGTGGTGCCTCTCAAACAATCGTTCCGTTTAACAGAAGTCGGGCAATCGGCTCAGTTTAAATTCACTATCACCGCGCCCTCGCAGCCGGCAACGGCGAAAATCTTTGCCAGTGCCGAAATGAACGGTGTGCGCTATCGCAATCAACGCGAGGTAATCAACTATCCGCACATACCGCAGCAATTACTCCAACCCCTGGCCGAGTTGAAAGCAGTAAGCTTTGAACTCGCCACGCGCGGTCATGCCATTGGCTATCTGCCGGGTGCAGGAGACAACCTGGTTGAGAACCTGCAACAGATGGGATATGCCGTGACGATTTTGGATGACGCAAATCTGACAACCGAACAACTGAATAAATTCGATGCCATCGTCATTGGAGTGCGCGCCTTCAATGTACGAAAGAACATTGCGACGGTATTGCCGACACTTTTTTCCTACGTCGATCATGGTGGCACCATCATCGCCCAATACAACAACTCAGAAGGTTTGAAAGCGAAGGAAATTGCACCTTACGACCTGCAGCTTTCTCGCGACCGTGTTACAGACGAAAAGGCAAAAGTCACTTTTCTGGCGCCGCAAAACGCCGTACTGAACACGCCGAACAAAATTACAAGCGCGGATTTCGACAATTGGGTGCAGGAGCGCGGACTGTATTTCCCGAATAAATGGGATCAGCACTTCACTCCCATTCTTGCCTTTAATGATCCTGACGAATCGCCGAAAGAGGGAGGCTTGCTCGTCGCGCAATATGGCAAAGGCTATTTTGTTTACACTGGGCTTTCCTTTTTCCGTCAGCTTCCCGCCGGTGTGCCCGGCGCTTATCGACTGCTCGCCAACCTTATTTCCTTAGGCAAATGAAAGACGTCACCGATGCAAATTTGTTCGTGAGTGAATCAGAAATGACCGGATTGCCTTGGCCAAAAACATGGAAAGGTACGTATCTTTTTGTGATTGGCAGTTTCATTCTCTGGTTAATATTGCTCATTGCCTTGACGGAGTTCTGTGCATGAACGCGCTGGATTTCCTCGTCCTCATAGGTTCAATACTTAGCATCGCGATTTACGGCATCTGGTATACACGGAAGCGCCGTGACTTGAATACTTACCTTAAAGGCAGTGCGCATACGCCGTGGTTCGCCATCGGACTCTCAGTGATGGCGACGCAAGCCAGCGCGATCACTTTTCTCTCAACCCCAGGGCAAGGGTATCTTGACGGGCTGAGTTTCGTGCAAATTTATTTCGGAGTGCCCCTTGCCCTAATTATCATCGCAGTTTTTTTCCTACCGATTTTTCACAAGCTCAATGTCTATACTGCGTACGAATTTCTGGGAAAACGATTCGACAGCAAAACGCGTTTGCTTGGTGCAGCGCTGTTTCTCGTACAACGCGGGCTTGGCGCCGGGCTGACCATTTATGCGCCGGCAATTGTTCTTACAACCGTTATAGGTTGGCCGCTCAACGTTACAATTGTTAGTTGTGGCTTGCTGGTGATTATCTATACAGCTATGGGCGGCAGCGACGCCGTTACCGTCACGCAAAAATATCAAATGGCAGTGATCTTCGCAGGCATGATTACTGCCTTTTGCCTATTGGTGGGAAAACTACCTGCCGGACTTAATTTGGACGACACGCTGAAGCTGGCTGGCGGATTTCAAAAGATCAACGCCGTAAATTTTTCGACCAACATTCATGAACGCTATACATTTTGGTCGGGACTGCTCGGCGGAACATTTCTTATGCTTTCTTATTTCGGCACCGACCAATCGCAAGTTCAACGCTACATATCCGGTTCATCGTTACCCGAAAGCCGCCTGGGACTAATGTTCAATGCTGTCTGCAAAATTCCGATGCAATTTTGCATTTTATTGCTCGGCGTTTTGATGTTCGTTTTTTATCAATTCGAACCTCCACCGCTCTTTTTTGATTCAGCTTCAAGTAAATATTGTTCGGAACACCCAGCTGATTTAAAACTAGTGGCATATAAAACCGATTTTGATGGCGCTCATGTGCAAACGAGGCAACAACTTGAGACCTGGTTGCAAGCTAGACACAAAGGGGATCAGGGCGGAGCTGCCACTGCATTCGCTGCTGCTGCAATAGCACATAAAAAGAGCGAGACGATCCGCGTCGCGGCAAGCAAAGAATTGGCTGCGAAAAATCCTGACGCAAAAGCGAACGATGCGGACTACGTGTTCATCACTTTTATTCTTCGCGAATTGCCGCATGGAGTTATCGGATTACTGATCGCGGCTTTTTTTGCTGCCGCCTTATCGTCTAAGGCAGCCGAACTGAATGCACTTGCAACATGCACGACAATCGATTTTTATCGCCATCTGATCCAACGTGACGCCAGCGATGCGACTTGTCTGACGGCAACAAAATGGTTCACAGTCTTGTGGGGCATTGCCTCAATAAGTTTTGCACTTTCTGCGCGGCTGGCGGAAAACTTAATTCAAGCAGTGAACATTCTCGGGTCTATTTTCTACGGTGTGATGCTTGGCCTTTTTGTGGTGGCATTTTTCATTCGGCGCGTGGGCGGCACAGCTATTTTCTGGGCGGCGCTAATGGCACAAGCATTGATATTCTTCCTTTATTTCAATCTGACAATTTCTTACCTTTGGTACCCGTTGATCGGGTGTGGCGCTTGTGTCGTTTTCAGCCTGATCTTGCAAGCAGCGCTGGGTAACACTCAGAGCATGATAAAGGAAGCAGACTCGTGAAGCGCATGATAAAGGAAACAGACTTATGAATTCGCCATTCAGCGCATGAAAAAGGAATCCAACTCATGAATTCGCCAATCATATGTTTCGGTCAGCAGCCATGCGGATTCTTTCCGAAGCGGTTTTTGGTTGCCAAAATTCAGACTGCCAGACGTTTGCAAAGTGAACTCGGCGGTGAAGTTGTATTCTTCTACCATGACAGCGACCATGACCCGCGCGAAACCAGAACTGTTTTGCGACACCGCAAAACAAACGAACAGGCTCAGCTCAACTTCACTTTTGCAAACAAAATCCAACGCAAATTCTCGCCACTTTACGTCAAGAGAATTCCAGCCGACTGGCAAGAAAAAACCGCATCTCAATTGCCCAATTACGTCGAACATTCGCTGATTGATATTTTCAATAATACCTCAGCTTCTACTGTCGCCGATTTCTGCCTGGAGGTCTATCGTGAAATGGGACTCCTGGAAGGAATAACGGTCGTACGTTCGAGCGATCCAGATTTTCGTCGCACCGCATGTGATGTATCTGTTTTTTTTGTGGATATACCGTATGAGAATGAAATTGTTCGCGCCCGCTTTTCAGAAGAGGGATTTAAATTACATGAAGGCGGCGATGTATTTGTTACCCTGCCACTAACACCATTCACAAAGGAGCAGATTAGTCCAACCCGCGATAGTCGACTGCTCTGGATGCAATCCGTTGTGCATTGCACGCATTATGTAGCTGGAGCTGGCGAGAAAGAATATCTTCGCGAGGCAGAAGCGCCTGAAATCAGTTTTTTAACACGTGACACCATTGACCGATCCGACGAGGCATACATTGAACTTACTTGAAACTCGACCATTGTTGATCTTTGGCGCACATCCTGACGATATCGAATTTGGCTGTGGTGGTATCGTTGCCCGCGAAACCAGTAATGGTCGCGAAGCACATTTTGTCGTTTCTTCGCTCGGCGAAGCTGGAACGCACGGAACGCCTGAACAGCGTGCCTCCGAAACAAAAGCGGCAGCATCGATTCTCGGTGCAACGATTGAATTTATTGAATTGGATGGAGATGGGAAGTTGGAGATTCGCGCCGAACACGCTTTAAAGCTGGCCAAGATCATTCGGCGGATTCGTCCAGCAACGATACTCGCACCAAGTGTTGTCGAAAACCAACATCCCGATCACAGCCGGCTCGGCAAGCTAGTTCGCGATGCGGCGCGATTGGCTCGCTATGGCGGTTTAAAGGAATTACTGGACGAGAAGTCGCACGCAATCGAACAACTATTCTTCTACGCGGTCACACCCGAAGGAGAACCGCACGATATTACACCGCTGTTGATCGATGTATCGTTGCCGAAAACTATTTCGGCTTGGACTGCCGCGATGAACGCGCACACATCACAAGCTTCCACACGCAACTATGTTGATTTGCAACTGACACGAGCCCGAGTGTTCGGTGCACGTGCGGGAATTGAGTATGCAATTGCCCTCTTTCCAAATGAGCCATTAGTCTTTGAGTCGCTGGCGCAGACAGGCAGAGGGGCACGTAATTTCTAGCATGAATACTAAACGCCTGTTGAAAATCGGTATCACTTGTTATCCTTCCATTGGTGGCAGCGGAGTGATTGCCACCACGCTTGGCATAGAACTTGCACAACGTGGACACGAAGTGCACTTCATTAGCTACGATCGTCCTTTCCGTCTGCCCGTAAACACGAAGTGCATTCACTTTCATCCCGTTGCGATCAACGATTATGGACTATTTAAATATCCCGACTACACGTTGCCGCTTTCGGTCAAGATGGCAGAGGTTAGCCGGAACCATCAGTTGGACATTTTGCACGTGCACTACGCAGTTCCACATGCGACAGCGGCAATTCTTTCTCGTTGCATGTTGACACCAGAACAGCAGCCGCGAATCGTCACCACATTGCACGGCACAGACACTACATTGCTAGGTCGGGACCCTGGTTATGGTCCTGCCATTCTGCACGCTTTGACCCAATCTGATGCGGTCACAACTGTGTCGGACTATTTGAAAATCGAAACCCGGCGCGTTATCGGTTTTGACGGGCCGATAGAAGTGATCCACAATTTTTATGAACCTGCGTCACCATCGCGTTCACGCGCAGAAATGCGCCGCGAGTTGGGCGTAGGAGATGAAGTGATGATTTTGCATTCTTCCAATTTGCGACCGACGAAACGGATTGATCTGTTGCTCGAAACAGTGGCGCGCATTCGCCCGCGTCAGTCGTTCAAGCTTTTAATTTTAGCCGGCGGAAGTTTCGAACCTTTCGCAGATGACGTGCGCCGCCTGGAACTGGAAGATAACATCATTGTGCGCGAGAATGTTTTGGAGTTGGAAGATTATCTACAAGCCGCCGATCTCGGATTAATTACTTCCGAAAATGAAAGTTTTTGTTTGAGCATTCTCGAAGCAATGTTCTTTGGACATCCCAGCGTTGCCACGCATGTGGGAGGAATTCCTGAAGTCGTTGAAGATGGCGTGACTGGCTTGCTTGTTCCATTCGGAGATCCTGACCAGTTAGCCCGTGCCGTTGAAAAGCTGATTCAGAATGTCAGCTTGCGTGAAGTGCTCGGCCGAAATGGTAAGTCAAAAGCGCAAGAGAAATTTTCAGCAGATGTCATCGTTCCACGCTACGAAAAACTCTATCAGGAAAATTTGCTGCGTGACCGACTGCCGTGTGGATAGCGTATTTTGCCAAGTTCACTAAAGGTCACTAATTGTCACTAAATATTCACTAAAACTTCGCTATAACTAACGGCATCAGTACCCTCAATGCTACTGACTGTGTGCCGATCGCGACCGTACCCTCAATGCCACTGACTATGTTCCCATTATCGCCTGTCCCCAGCACTGCTGGCTCTTTCCACTCCCTTTGCTTGGGGAACACGTAGTTTCCACAGTGACTATCAGCAGCGACATGTATAACATGACCCTATAACTTGGCAGTATCCTAACTGCTAGTCCCAAAGTCCTCGCTCCAGTAGTTGCGAGTCACTCGAAGTCGGCCATGGTGCTTGGCCTAGCGGATTAAGATCCAAGCTGCCGGAGAATCAGATGTTTGATCGTCCAGACTCACAACAGAACGCTAACGCAGCTGACAGCGTCCCGACCTCGCCGAGCGAAACGCCGAAATTTTCATTCACGGATGCTCATCAACCAAGCGCACTCCCGCGCATCGAAGCGCCAAAGCTTAGTTTAACCGATCAGAATTTGCTCGACGAAATCGAGAAGGCTCATTTCCAATACTTCAAGCAAGAAAGTGATGCACGAACTGGATTAACGAAGGATCGCTCACGAGATGATTCTGCGTGCAGTGTCGCAGCTGTAGGTTTTTCACTAACGGCTTATCCAGTAGCAGTTAAAAACGGTTGGGTCAGTCGGGATGAAGCTGCCGATTACACTCTGAAGGTGTTGAACACACTTTGGAATGCGCCCCAAGGCGATCAGCAAGAGGGCACTTCCGGCACTCACGGTTTTTTCTATCACTTTCTCGACCCCAAAACAGGCACTCGCGCCCAGACCAATGAAATATCGACAATGGACACGGCGCTGCTTATGTCTGGAGTCTTGTTCTCCAAAGATTATTTTGACGCGAACAATCCTAAAGAAGCTGAAATCAGAGAACTTGCCGACAAGCTATATCGACGCGTTGATTGGAGCTGGGCGTTAAATCCGAGCGGTCGTCTGAGCATGGGCTGGTCGCCAGAACATGGTTTCATCAAAGATGACTGGCAGGCATACAATGAGGCACCATTGCTGCTTCTAATGGCGATGGGCTCACCCACTCATCCGATACCGGCATCGTCTTGGAATAAATATATGTCCACCGGTAAAGTTATGGAATTCGATGGCAATAAATCACTCGAATTTGGACCAATGTTTGGTCACCAATATTCGCAGATCTGGATCGACTTCAGAGGCTTAAACGATGCCACCACAAGTCAGCTTGGTTTTGATTTTTTTGAAAATTCAAGGCGTGCCACGCTCGCACAACATAGTTACGCTGTCACAAATCCCCAGAATTGGCGAGGCTATAGTGCTTTAGATTGGGGATTAACTGCTTCGGATGGACCCGGTGCGGTGACGCAAAACATCGACGGTAAGGCGATTCAATTTCAAGGTTACGCCGCGCGCGGATTTCCAAACGCCGCTGATGACGGCACCATAGCACCGACCGCGGCCGCAGCATCATTGCCATTTGCACCAGAAATAGTGATGCCCACATTGAGACATTGGCACGATGATCGCCCAGAAATTTTTGGACCGCTTGGATTTCAGGATGCGTTCAATCCAACTTTCGACAAATCAAAACCATCTGGTTGGGTAGACCCAGACACTCTGGGCATCGATCAAGGCCCGACATTACTGATGACGGAAAATTATCGCAGCGGTTTTGTCTGGAAAACGATGGCGAACGATCCCTATCTGCAATCAGGATTGCAAAATGCTGGATTCAAGCGGACAAAAGATATCCTTGCAAATCAATAACGACTGCGGTCGCATCGCAAAACGTCCGGCATATTGTCAGATTTTTGTAGTCAGCTTGTGCTTAGCTTCCTTGTCTCCTTGATCGGCAGCCATTTGAAAGTAGTGTTTAGCTTGCGTTACGTCTTTGCTCACGCCGGTCCCATTTTCATACCTCAGGCCAAGGTTGTATTGGGCGTTTACCGAGCCATTCTCTGCAGCTTTCTTTAGCCACGATACAGCTTCCTTTTCGTCTTTTGGCACGCCGTCACCATTGTGATACATCAGAGCGAGATCGTATTGAGCCGGTAAGCAGTCAGCATTCGCAGCCTTGGTTATCCAGATCAACGCTTTCGCTGCGTCCTTCGGCACCGTTACTCCTTGAAGATACATATCGCCATAGTTATATTCCGCAGAGACATATCCTTTATTTGCCAGCTTTTCCATTACTTTGAATGCTTTGACTTTATCGGGTTCAGATTTACCAGCGAGATAGAGCAAGCTCCTGTTGTACTGAGCATCTTCCTGTCCCTGTTCGGCAGCTAAACCAAGATATTTCTTAGCAAGATTGGAGTCTTGTTTCGTGCCATCGCCATACAAATATAAAAGACCCAAGTTGTATTGCGCGTCGGCTTCGCCATCATCCGCTGCTTTTTTAAACAACCCGAAAGCCTTGTTGATGTCTTGTTTGACGCCTTTGCCTTGTGCATACAATAAACCTAAGTTGTAGGTTGAATGCTTGCCGCCCTGGTCAGAAGCTTTCTGAAAGAGTTCAGCAGCTTTCGTGGGATCCGCAGGAACTCCTTCGCCCTCCAAATACATCAAGGCGAGGTGATATTGGGCACCCTTTGAGCCTTTTTCAACCATTGGCTTGAGCTCTTTTAGGGCTGTCGCATAGTCTTTTTTGTCAATTTCTGTTTTGATCTTGTCAATTTCTTTTTTGTCCGATTCAGACATTGTGCTCTGTGCGAACATTGGAAGTGCACAGCAGATGATAGTGCTCAAAGCCACTGTGCCCGCCAAAAGTGTTTTATTTTCCATGATTCTCCCCACGTCAAATGCAAGTTGTAAAATTGAGTTGTGATTGTGATACAGCGAAAAGCAGGAATGCTTATTCGTAGTATCTATGACCGTGATGGGATGCCAATAGTCCAACTAGGGCTCCGACGCCTGCACCGACGCCCGCACCAATAGCGACGTTACGCACCGTATGTGACCGGCGATAATTCGGAACGTAACCATATGCATCGTAAGGCGCGTAGCCACGAGCGTTATAGTCGTTGTAATAGGGCTGATGGTAGGGATTGCCATAGCCATTGCCGTAGCCGTAACCATTGTTGCCGTAGCCATAGCCATGGCCATGTGGGTTGACATAGTATTGCGCGAATACAGGGGTAATCGCAGCTAATGACGTAGTCAGCGCCAACAGCACTCCAGTTATCATCTTTTTAGTCATTAAGGCATGTCCTCTTACGCTATTGTGTTAACCCTCGCGCCAAGAGGTCCGACCGCTTTTTAGCAACGAGTGAGACGCGTGAGACTAGTGTTCAGCGATGACCGCTGGCTCACAAGAAAGTTCCCAAACTTATTCGCTCTGATAGGAAAAATTCACGGAGCGAAAACTAGCGGAGATACTGTCAACATTCCGTGTTTTGAGCATTCCACGTATTCAGCCAGGGAAATGTTACCCAATGAAACCCGCCACGGTAGTCGTAATATCCGTAAGCCTGGGTATTTGGATCGCAGACTGCGTTACTAACTAGATTTCTCCTTCAGGCTTGCTAAATGATCGCTTGCCGTTATGTTTTCGAGACTTCTTTCGCCCTTCCGTTTGCTCAACAACTTGATCGGCTTCTTTGCTTAGCTCTTGATGCTGAGTATAAACAACTGCATATTTTTTCTGCAGGTCGGAATATTCGGATTGCAAAGCCTGCTGTTGCACGTGCAACCTGTCAGCATCTTCCATCTCTGACCTGAGTGCGCGGATGTGCTCGAGTTCATTAGCAGCAACCTCTTTCATTTGATCTGGTGGCAAAGTCTTGACGATGACTGTAAAGCTAGACAATGTCTGAACAAACTCCTTTTGCAAATCGTCAAAGGCTGGGCATACATAACTTTCCGGCAATTCAGGACTCTTCTCCCAAAGCGCATGCATTTTTTTAAGCACGTCTGCCAATTGTCGCTCAATTGCCGCCAATTTTGAGACCGAACTTTTGGCTTCGGCTGCGTTCCTTAACGAATCTGACTCTGCCCGTTGTTCATCGAGCCGATAAGTGTCAAGTTGCTCCTCGAACTGTTGGTAGTGAGTCGCATATCCTTGATAGAAATGACGATAGTTATCGACCACACCCTGCAATTGAGTCACATGTTTGGCAAATTCGTCATGCAACTCGGCGACAGTTTTCTCACCTCCATGACCGTCTTCCAACAAATGACGACGGTGAAGATTGCTGCCTTTGTAGGCTTGCGCGTGCAAATTAAAAGCTTTCATGCTTTCATCAAGCTTTGCTGCCTCCTTCTTCAGAATATTCGCCTGATCTCGAAGTGAAACATGTTTAGCATTTACCATCGGTACCACCGGTATCGGACTTTCTTGCGCAGGTCCTGATGGAGCGAAAAAAAGACTAAGCGCCAAAGCGGAAAGCTTTAAAACGACGCCTGGTTTAGTCAATCTCGATGTTCGATCCATATTCAGTCGCTCCCGCTTATTGCACGAAATGAAAATAGCATCAAAATCAGGTTTTTCAGAAAAGAACTGAAAAGTTCGAGGCGATTTTGCCTATTTACTAGCTGCCGACTATTAAATATTTGCCGCCCCGAAACCCGGACGGGACATGTGTTTTCGGCTGGCAAAAATGGCAATAATGTGACAAATCAATTAAACTAGAAGTAAGTCTTGTCTGAAAAACAAATCCTCAAGAGGTACACGCATGAAGTTAAAACCTTCAACGGGTGTCACGTTTCGTGTGCATGATGTCGAAGCCCTGCGCACACCACTAGAAACGTGGAAAACTCGCGACAGTATTCGCCAGATTCTTATGAACGTCGATATGCGCCCACAATCGCCTGTGTTGTCTTATTCTGGATACAACTCAGATGTTGTAGCGAACTTGTCATATCACGCCTTGATAGGAGCTGTGCACATCGCATTTGCTGAACATCGTCCATTGGTTCTCTCACCTGACGCAATATGGGTAGCCATTTTGCACGGCTTGGCCCAGCACGTTCATAACCATAGCGAAGAGCTACGTCCCGTGCTTGTGTCGCACTTGGGACGCAAAGACATAGTGATCGAGTTAAATATCGATCCAGACTCACCGGAGAGCGCTTGGGACGAGGTGATCAGCACTTTCGCGTTACGTCTATCTGAAGAAGTCGGCGAGAGCAGCACAGCGCTTGCGAGCGACTTCTCCACTACCGGTACCGTTGAGCGGCTTGTTTCACAGGTGTGCTTGCTTGATGTCTTTGAACCCTTCTTCGAGTACGTTTTGTACAGTGGTTGCGGTATACCAGAAATTACACTGACTGGAAACCATGATGATTGGCGGAAGCTTAGACAAAAAATCGAACTGCTTGCACCCTTTCAATTAGACTGGTGGCTACCACATCTTCGCGAGATAGCGGACCATTTCTGTCGAGCATCTGACGATGACGTTGATCGCGATTTTTGGCAAGACATCTATAAACAACGGGACGCCTATGGCGTGGATCGAGTCAATGGCTGGATTGTAAAACTGATCCCGTACTTGCAAAATGGTGTCACAGGTAATTGGGATGTCGTGAATCCGATTTTTGAGGCGCGCAACCGCCGAGAGCGAAAGGACTCAGCACAATGACGGTGCGCGCACTGATGAACTTCCTTCCGGCATGTCGCTGGTGCCCTTTCGATGTTTCGACAAGATGGGGCTAGAGCGCTCAATGCAAATGATTGGTGGCTTCCTTGGTGTTGAACAAGATGCCACGACATTTGCGGTGCAACCAAAGCTTGGCTGGGCAGTCCGGAGCATGCAGCCCCTCGAATGGAATCTTTTAGATGTTGATTGTTTGCAAAAAACTTCACCGTTGTCGCGTCAAAAATTCACAGCGTCTATAGCGACACTGCAACAAGCCAACAGGTACAATCTCGAATTGCCTGGTGACTTTATCGGTTTTTACAAACGCTGCGATGGCATCGAGTTCCGTGATGTTGAGGGCAACGGTTGGAAGATTCGATCGTTGAACCAACTAGAAATTGTTGATTCGTCCATCAGTAATAAATGGGAAACCACAAGCGAAGAATGGGACGACGCGCAACTGAAACGGATAGACGTTCGAGACGATACTGATAGTCTCTGGGTAAACTGCGAAAAGTACATCCGCTTCTTCGACGGACGCGATGGCTCTTTTGCAGCAATGCGCCTGCGCCGACGCAAACTTGCAATCTACGACGTACGCCTAGTTCAATCCGATGGAACATGTTCGGTTATATTCACGAGCTTTCTAAATTTCGCGGCGTTTATGGTCGAAAGTGTTTCAGCGAAGGTCTCACCCGAAGCACGGTGATAGCTGGACTGAGTCTACAATTAGCGATCAGTACTCCATGTTTCTTTCCAATGAGTTTTGAGCATTCCATGAATTCAGCCATGGAAACGTTACCCAATGGAACCCGCCACGGTAGTCGTAGTATCCGTAAGCTTGCGCGTTTGGATCCCAGGCCGCATTGTAATAAAACGTCTCGTCGTGATATCCAATGACATTGCCATAGGCATCATACTCAGGCACCACTTCATCGATGGCGATTGACATGGGTTGATTGTATCCGTACGGTAAAGAATTGGCATATCCTACTCCCGGCTGCCAAAATGCACCACAACTTGACAGGAACAGATAAGGAGTGGGGCAAAATCCGGATGGAGCATAATACCTGAACGGATAGTTGGTGCCATTCCATGAGTAGCTTGGATAGTAGCCGAGGACTGCCGAACCTGGACCTGGATTCCAGTGACTCGACCACCGACTATGATCAGATATGCGAAACCTATTGTTGTTGGAAAAGTTACTTCCATAGTTAGGAAGAGCTGCTAACTGCTGTTGTATGTGGCTGCGGTCAAGTCTGGCTGTGCCTTTTTCTGCAGTTCTGATAAATCCGCCTGGATCGATAATGCCGGCACGCCCTTTTCCAGCACGTCCTGCACGTGGAATATTGCCTGCGCCGCTTCGATATGCCAATCGCTGTGGTCTAGCAGAAGTAATCCGTGGTTTGCTGCCTGCACTCAGCTGAAAAGCCTTGCGCGGATTTGCAAACGAACTCGGTCGTGACACGCCAACACGCGTTTGTTTGATTCCTGCCACTGTAGCCAGCATGCGTCCATTCGCAGAAGGCTTACCCTTATTAGCACTTAGGGATCTGGCTGTTGCCAGATTAGCTGAAGATCGTGATTTTGAAGCTCTCTGATCACGTTGAGCGATTTGCCTGGCTCGATTGACATTGCCGTAGTTTTTTTCTGAACTTGTTTTTGAAGTTCTCTGATCTCGTTGGGCGATTTGCTTGGCTCGATTGACATTGCCGTAGTTTTTCTCTGAACTTGTTCTTGAAGTTCTCTGATCCCGTTGGGCGATTTGCCTGGCTCGATTGACATTGCCGTAGTTTTTTTCTGACAGTCGTTCGACTGAATTTTTTCTTTCTGTCGAATTAAGGCGAGCGGTTGCTCCACGCATTGTTCGAGGCATCATCTGGCGTGCAGAACTGTTTCTTGCCTTTGTATTCGACACAAACGCTCTATTTGATGCACCTGCCTGAATTCGAGGTTGTGATGCAGCGGAAAACATTCTCTCTTGCCGAGGTGAGGATCTGCGCTGTTGTGCCGGCGCAAACGCTCTCTGCATTTGCTGCGGGGACATGCGTTGCTGCGGCGGCGCGAACGCTCTCTGCATTTGCTGCGGCGCCATGCGCTGCTGTGGCGGCGCGAACGCTCTCTGCATTTGCTGCGGGGCCATGCGCTGCTGTGGCGGCGCGAACGCTCTCTGCATTTGCTGCGGCGCCATGCGCTGCTGCGGCGGCGCGACCGCTCTCTGCATTTGTTGCGGCGCCATGCGCTGCTGTGGCGGCGCGAACGACCTCTGCATTTGTTGCGGCGCCATGCTCTGCTGTGGCGGCGCGAACGCCCTCTGCATTTGCTGAGGAGCGGCTCCACCGCCTCCCTCCCCGTGCTCACCACGGGCGGTTGCAACAGAAGAGCTGATTGGTACAAGTGATGCTATTAGAAGCAATCTAAGTGCGGTTAATTTATAGTTCATGGCACCTTGCTTCACTGAATCTTTAATCCAGACATTAGTAGTTTGCCGATTGGGACGGACTACGGTTCAGATTTGTTCCTGAAGCGTTGTCGCTCTCGCAGTTATATTCCAGCAGGATCAAGAATCGAAAGTAAGCAAGTTGAAATGAGCGACACAGCAAACTTGATGTGTCTGACGAATGCAAAAGTTGTTCTAGCAATTGTTCTATGCACTCTGCTCAATCGATCCATTCCTGCCAATGCGCAGATTCGAAAGATCGATCTTAAGGGATTTTGAGGGTCGGCTGCGCACCAACCTTATGCTCGTTGTCTATAACTTAGATCGACCCTGTTCGAAGATCGAAGAAAGTAGAATTGGTTGTCCCGAACGGCTGCGCCTTTAGTTCGCACAGGAGGCAGACACGTCTCCATTAAATTCCACCGGCGTTCCGTTGACTTTCGCGCTCTCTATGTTTGCAACTGAGACACCCTGTACGTCAGTTTGCAGTCTGAACGTCACATCCGATAGGACTGAATTGACAGGTATCTTTTTATCTGCGCCCGAGGTGCTATCAGGCGTAACGATCAACATAGCCGCGCCGTTAGAATCTCCAACTGCTTTCACAAATGAGAACAGACTTTTCTGTTGCGCTCCGCCTGGTGGTATGAAAGTAACTTCAAGCCGAAGAAACGCTGGGGATGGCAAGACATTAGTGCACCTAGCTTCAATCGATTTGAAGAAAACGCCGCTCACATTTTCGATGTGAGCTTGTGCTCTGGCATTTCTTCCTGATGCAAACATACTCAGGGTCAGACCAGGATTGTGATTTTGAAAATCCACTCTAGCCGAAGTGAATGGACCATTACAAAGTGCCTCGAAATTTCCGAGAAACAATCTTGATTCGGGATTAGGCTCGTGCAAATTCTTTGAGTTTGCGAAAAGTACCGTGACGGCGAGCATAAAAGACAGCGCGCCGAGAGCAGTCAGTGCATTTATTTTCATGTGTTCTCCACCGAATCTATACGACCAACGTTTATAACATTGCTTCTATAATCATGTCAGTGAAATGACGATGGGGCGATTGTCCGCCGCCGCTGATTTGAAGAATGACGTCAACTCTTGCAAATATCCCATCATGTATGCAAATTCCGAATTGCCATCGTCTGCATTAAAAGCATATATTTCCGCACTTTTAAAGACACTTGGATCGAGATCACGTTAACAGATACAAGCGTTTATGCATCGCCTGCGGTGACAGATCGCAGTACAACTCACTACTTATCCACTCCACACCTGTTACTCAAGACATGATTAACGAAATGATGTGCTGAAGCTGCATACTCTAAATCTCAACATATGGCGCCTCGAGTCATTGGTTACTCAGCTCATAAAACATCCCCTCCACCAGAACAGAAATGATTTGTTCTAATGAAGGGGAAATTGAGGTTCGAAACTGAGCCGCGTTTTTACTAACTGCGCATCGCTATTGCTGTTGCTCGGTGTGTATTAAGCAGCCTCCAATCACTTGGCAGCCTTTTTCTCCTTATACTTCTTCCAGAACACGGCAAGACCGATAATTGCCACAGGCATTGCTAACACGCACGTTAAGACCATTGGATTATTAAAAGGTTCGGGCATAATTGATCTCCTTTAGTAAATATATAACACCGGCTCAAATTGTCACTCTTGAAACTCTCAAGGGTCTGGATTCACCATCCAAAACCTTGGATAACTAATTAGGACGTTTAAGAGAAGTTTATCAGCAAATATGGAAGTAATAGCCCGATCAACCCCGAATTAGCTACGGTCATGGCACACGAGTTTCCAATGTGAGCATGCCCAGCAAAAGAAACATAATCACTCACCAACTGAGCAGTAACTGTCCCTTTTTGCTTTGCTTTGGGTTCAAGATGAGGTCGAGTATTTTCAACAAATTCGGAAAAGCGAAAGCAAGCCAATGTAAGAGGCTCTCGACCGATTTCTGTCTGAGCGAGTGCGCCCATAAATGAATCGTCAAAATTAGGACAGAGAGGGCCTTGAGACCGAGGAACTTCGCTCAGACTCACTTCAAGAAGATTCAGACTTGACAACAATCATGGCGCGTATATAATCTAGGAGCCCTTAATAAAAACAACCGCCTAACTATGGTTCGGCTTGCCTCTCGAAGACTGCTGTTTTAGAAGTCTTTCCCGGCAACGAAGTATCCCTGCTTCCGAACTATCTGTGATGCGAATCAGCTCCCTCCTAGGAGTCACTTACCATGTCTGCTCATACTGATCATGCGGACTTTTCGGCTACTGAAAAGAACATCGTTCAAGATTTCAAGACTAATCCAAACGATATGCAGCCCATCTTCAAAGAGCTGCAGCAGCTGCAAAGTCATGAATCTACTGCACAATTTAAAACAGATCTGGATAAGTTAAATAAGGATCTTCAAGACCAGGGACTGCTGCCAAAACTTGACATAATTTCCGCAGACCCCACAGCGTTGGATGGATTCAAAATAGGTCCTCTCCCTACTCCTCCGGCGGATGGTTCTACCCCACCTGGCTCATCTTCTCAGTCTTCTCCGTCGTCTGAACAACCTTGGATCAGTCCCAATGGAGACAGCAGCGGTGGTGGTGGTGGTAGCAGCGGTGGCGGTGGCGGCGCTGGTAGCGATGGTGGTGGCTCCAGTGGTGGTGGCGGTGGAGGCGGTGGAGGCGGTGGAGGCGTCGGTAGCGATGGTGGTGGCTCCAGTGGTGGCGGTGGCAGCTCTATTGGCGGCGGCAGCTCTATTGGCGGCGGCGGTGGCGCTTCAGATAGCGGAGTAAGTCCACCTCCAGGGCCAGATATTGGCAGCGTCAACGGTTTAGCCTTTCCGCTGCAAAAGTCGGTAGCAGGCGCTCCAGGCAGCTGGAGCCCCGACCAGGGTGTAGACATAACAGCGCCAGGTCATAGTCCTCTATATGCAATTGCCGATGGAACGGTTTCATATCAGCATGTTCAAGGCTTTGATAATGGAAGTCCTACCGTGCCAGTGCTGCACATAACATCCGGGGCGCTGGCCGGCAGAGATGTTTATTACGGTCATGCTGGGCCTGGTGCTGAGATTAATGGTGGAAAGGGAGGCGTTGTCCACGCGGGGCAACAAATAGGCGAAGTGGGAGCGGGAATTGTCGGCATGTCCACAGGTCCCCATCTGGAAATCGGATTTACTAGTGCGTTTGGAAAGGGGCATTCGGGCGACGGGTCAGCGACGCAGATAGTGGAGCCCCTCCTGCAAAAAACTTATAACGCTCCGGCGCCCCAGACAGCTAGCGCTCCAGCAACAACAACGACTAAGCAGCACGCTTGAAATGCTATGCCAAACCGATTTGAAATATAATGGGCGAGCTAACATTCACTTGGTGAGGTTTTAACTAGTGCTGCAGAAAAGCTCTATCTTCATTCTGCTGAATGAGAATTGGTGCGAGTCGTTCGAAATACTCGCGGAAATTGCCATCGAGAATAGCCTGGCGAGCGTTAGTTGCCTCTCTGATCAGATAGCGAACATTGTGAATTGCCGCCAATGTAGCTCCTGAATATTCTTTGGCCCGAATTAGGTGGTGCAGGTAAGCGCGGCTATGAAATTTGCAGGTGTAGCAATCGCACGTTTCATCAATTGGTCCAAAGTCTCTTCTGAAAGCAGCTGTTTTAACGGATATGCGGCCCTTGGCGGTAAACACCGATCCATGCCTGGCTAACATTGTAGGCGCAACACAGTCAAACATATCGATACCACACTTGATGGCAAAGAGAATATCCCATGGTGTTCCAATTCCCATCAAATATCGAGGCTTGTGCGCTGGCATTAGCGGTGTTGTGAATTTGACGATTCTTTCGATTTCGCTTCGCGCTTCGCCGACGGCGACGCCGCCGATTGCGTAACCAGGCAAATCGAAAGAAGTGACCACTTCAGCGGACTTTCGGCGCAGGTCTTCGTACATGCTTCCCTGAATAATCCCGAACAGAGCTTGTGTGTCCTTGCGAGTATGCGTTGCCTCGCAAATTTCTAGCCAGCGGTGCGTACGTTCCATAGCCGCTTCCGCTTCGGCATAAGTGGCTGGATTCTTTACACATTCATCGAAAGCCATGATGATGTCAGCGCCGATCGCATTTTGAATTTCCATCGAGATCGCTGGACTTATAAAATGAGCGCGTCCGCTTCTATGATCTCGAAAATGCACGCCATCATCGGCGATGCGACGAAGTTCATCCAGGCTAAAAACTTGAAAGCCACCGGAATCGGTAAGTATCGGCATAGTCCACGACATAAACTTATGCAGTCCGCCGGCGCTTTCGATGAGCTCGTGTCCCGGGCGCAGGTAGAGATGGTAAGCGTTGGATAGAATAATTTCGGCACCGCAATCTACAACGTCAGTAAAATTCATTGACCGAAGCGAGGCGTTGGTCGCGACCGGCATAAATACCGGCGTGCTAACTGCTCCGTGTGGTGTGTTGAGACGAGCGGCTCTAGCGCCGGACCACTGACACACGGCTTCTGTTTCGAATGTTATGGAACTTGACATTAAGGCAGCCTTGGAATTCCGGAATCTTGTGTACAGAGTGTACCTACTCGGACTAAAGATATGGCATCGCTTCCAAAATTCAAGGATTTAGTCACAATATACCAGTGCAACTGAGGACCCTCGACCCGGGTATAAAGTGAACGTGGTGGTCGGTGCTAAAGGCAACCTCCTACCAAAAGCTAACTGTATGCCTACGTGAGGTCGAAAGTATCTGTAAAAGCGTGTCGTCATTCGAAAAGCTAAAAACAAAGCGCCTTGGGTCTCGCGTGTGCGCTATCCTTGTTTCAGTGAGCATAAACATTGCTCTGTCATGCGCTAGCAATGCATTCGCTCAAAGTTCGGGTGCAGACGACGCGAGCCTCCATGATAGAGAAGAACGTGTATACAACACTCTGAAAGAAGTCGAACCGCTAATCAAAGACAAGAAGTTTGTGGAAGCGCGCAGGATGTTGAAGGAGGCGGCTACCCTCGATCCGACGACGAATTCAGGCGCTCTGCATTCAAATCTAGCCTTCGTCGATCAGCAGCTTGGGGACTTGGAAGAAGCGATCGCTGAAAACAAATCAGCTATGCAATTCGATCCCAAGTCAACTGATCTGACTTGGAATATTGCTATTGCTTACAAAGATCTTGGTGACTACGACAAAGCGCGTGAATGGGTTCGTCAATATCTGCAAACAAATCCAAGCGATCCAAAACGCGTGCAAGAGGCTCAGGGATTATACAAAAAACTAGGGGAACAAGCGGGTTTAAACGGCTCGCAAAGCATTCATGCAGCGGATTATCTCGATGCTTTGGTCGTGCAACATGGAGCTGGTCGCTGGCCGCGTCAAAGTTTTCCACTGAAAGTTTTTGTTGAAAAATCCGAGGGAATTCCAGGCGTTCCCACAGATAGTATGCGAATGCTCGAGTCGTCGTTCGATGCGTGGAACAAAGCTAGCGGAGGCTTACTGCAGACACAGTTCGTGTCTAAAAGCAAGCAGGCTGACATCACCATCCGCTGGACTAACAAACCTGATAAAGTCTCGGCTCACGATGGTGTGCACGTAGAGCAAGGAATTACACGTGTCATGACTGCTGTTATACCGGGGGCGCAAATTGGCACCATCCGCAGTGCCGACATAATGTTATTGACTGTGAGCCGCGAGACCGGAGAACCGATAGCCGAAGACGACATGGAAGGCGTATGCCTGCATGAAATTGGTCATGCCCTGGGTCTCGGCGGGCACTCTTCCAATTCAGCCGACACGATGTATTTTTCAACATCCGCGCGACAGCTGCCGGCACTTTCGCATCGGGACAAAAGTACTATCGTAAGGCTCTATTCTTTTACGCCACAGAATGTACAGCAAATGCCTTACGCAATGAATAGTAACCGTGGACCAATGCCACCGTTTGCGCAATTACCCTATCAGCAAAATCAGGCAACAGGCAACTTATATCAGCAAAATTCAATTGGTCAACAGCCAGGATATTCAAATATGCAGCCGTATTCTTTTAGTGGGAATTCGCAAAGCACGCCCACTTACATGCCAAATCCATACATCAGAAATCCGTACATGCCCAATCCTTATATGTCTAACCCATCAGCTCAACCGTTCCAACAGCCCTACCAGCAAAACCCTTATTATCAGCAGCCGCTACCATTCCCACAAGCACCGTCGCAACAACCTTACCGGCCGCCGAATCAACAATTTCAGTATCAGCGCTGACCGATGCACCAATCACGGTGCTCCCGATTCTTCAGATCCTCTGTGGGCGTGTTCTCCTGCCTTCACCATTTTGGCACCAGATTCTTCATATTCCAATTTATCAACGCCGTCTATCAAGTGCAACTTCTCAATGAACAACACTGCAGACTTCTGCGGAGCATTTTCCAGTACGAGCTTAATCTCGCGCCTGTCGTCCGGGCCTGTGAAATCCTGACCTTTGACGATCATGCTGAGAGATTTCAGGCGTACGCCTGACTCATGCATGACTTTTTCAATATCTTGGATGCAGTGTTTTCTTACCGTCAGGGTCACGGTGCTGGAATGAAAAAAGAAGCGATGTTCAAATTTTCGCCAAACGGTCTGCACCATGAGCAAAATGAAAACTGTAAGTAGCGCCGCACTAAAAAGTCCGCCACCGCAGGCAAGACCAATGGCCGCCGACGACCATATGCTCGCCGCGGTATTTAACCCGCTTACCGAGTTTTGCCGGAACATTATTACGCCGGCTCCCAAAAAACCGATTCCACTCACTACTTGAGCTGCTACTCTGCTTGGATCCAATTGGCTGGCTCCTTGCTGGATTGCATCGGTAAAGCCAAAAGCAGAGACGATCATCAGCAAGCAGGAGCTCACACAAACAAGCGCATGAGTGCGCAGCCCTGCAGCATGTTCCGTGCGCTCGCGTTCAATGCCAAGCAAAGCGCCGCAAAACATTGCCGCGAATAAGCGAATACAAATAATTTGAAATTCAAGATGCACGAGAGGCTCCAAGCAACCGACCAACCATTCTCTGGTGAATTGCAAGTTATTGCAAGAGATGTATTGCAAACTACGGCAAGCAGGACCGAACGAAAACGGCTTTGGCTCTCAATTGCGAGCGCCATTAATCTCAATTCCAAGATAAAAGCGCTAGGACGAAAATGGGTACATATCGTAAAGTCATTTAAGTAGTCAGGAGAATCAGTCCAGGAAACCGGATTGACCTATGCCACATCCTCAAACCGAAATTCTCATTATATTTCTGCTGATCTTGTGCAATGGCATCTTCGCTATCTCCGAAATGGCCTTAGTATCCTCGCGGAAAGCACGCTTGAAGCAGTGGGCGAAAGAAGGCAACCAGCTGCTCTTGCCTTAGCAAATCATCCTCACTGCTTTCTAGCAACGGTCCAAATCGCCATGACCGGCACAGCTATATTGACCGGCGTTTTCAGTGGTGCCACCGTATCTGATACCTTAGCCGGATACTTAGGTGATATCCCAGGGCTGAAACCCTATGCGTCAGCAATAGCGTTCGGTGCAGTCGTAATGCTCCAAAAATTCCACCAGACATTTCCTGCGGAGGAGCTTGAATGGAGGGAGGAATCATTTCGCCATCGCCAGTTCCTATGCCATTACCCACGGTGCATAACATAGAGGTGTACCTGCGTACAAATCCGGCATGGGTTGATCATTCAATAACCAATCGTGACTGATAGCATTGTTAATCACAAGATGTCGGTGAGCGTTGCCCGAATGTGCTCCGCCAAGATATATACGTAGGTTTGGGTGGTACAACTAAAAGGAATCATGGGTAGAAAAGCGTGAGCCGGTTTCATGCCTCTACACTTAATGCAGGACCGTAAACCTTAGAGGCATCCCCGGTTATTTCCACTAGGCAAGGTGGTCCTATCTATGGTGTCAATAAGAAGCAAACTGTTGGGCGCATTCTCCCTGAGCCTCATTGCTCTTATCCTGTTGTGGTTTGTCTACCAACAAAGTAATGCCCAACTTCTCGAGGCCAGGCGCTGGGTCGAGCATACCCATGTTGTGCTGGAAAAGTTGGAACGCGTCGTCTCGCTTCTCAAAGACCTCGAGACCGGTCAACGTGGTTTCGTGCTCACTGGCCAGGACGTTTTTCTCGAGCCTTATAACTTGGCCCTTGCCAAGCTTCCGGCAACAATTAGTCAGATCAGGAGCCTCACCAGCGACAATCCCATTCAGCAGAAGCGCTTGGATCGCTTAGAAAGTCTGTATGCAGACAAGCTAGCATTTTGCCAAAAAGACATCGAAGTCCGGAAAACACAAGGCATCAAAGCCGCAACTGATCTGGTTGCCACTCAGCTGGGCAAAAAACTGATGGACGAGAACCGTGCTCTAACCGGCGAAATGGAGGATGAAGAAAGAACTCTCTTGGAGAAGCGCGTGGCTGATGCAGATCGGTTGGCAAGCAACATCTCTCTGTTTACAACAATTGGTGTCGCGCTTGCTGTCGCCATCTGTGGTGCCTCAGCTCTGGCGCTGATCAGGTCCTTCAGCAAAGGAGTGCGCAATTTGCAAGAAAGCCTGAACACAATCGGTCAAGGTCATCTCAATCACCGAATTGCTATCAGCGGCAACGACGAATTTTCCAAGCTTGGCCTTTCCTTCAATGCGATGGCAGACAAGCTAAAAGCTTCCTCGGAAGCAAGTACCAGTCAGTCGTGGCTGAACAGCAACCTGGCCAGATTCGGCCAGATGCTGCAAGGAGAAAGGGACCTGCAGGCAGCTGGACAGAAGATCCTTAGCGAGTTCGCTTCTGTGATGGAGTCAAGGCATGGCATGTTCTATGTGCTCGACTCAGCCAACGGCACCTCTGATCTTTCCCTTCTCGCTAGCTACGCCCACCACGAACGCAAAAACCTGGCCAACACCTTTGCGCTCGGGCAGGGTTTGGTCGGTCAGTGCGCACTGGAAAAACAAAAAATTCTGGTCAACAATCTTCCTGATGACTATATACGGATCAGCTCGGGCGTGGGCGAGGCAAGTCCGGTTAACGTGGTGGTGGTTCCGGTCATTTTCGATGGCAAAGTCAAGGCTGTGATCGAGCAGGCTTCCTTTGAGCGGTTCAGTGCTGTCCAACTTGACTATCTTGACCAGGCAGCGAGCAATCTGGGGGTTGTGATTAGCAGCATCGAGGCCGCTCAACGCACTGAGAAGCTTCTCCAGCAAGAGCAAATGCTGACTGAGGAACTACAGAGCCAACAAGAAGAGTTGACCGAAGGCAATAGAAAATTGGAAGCATCGGCTAAATCACTGCAAGCCTCTGAAGAAGAGCTCAGGCAGCAGCAAGAAGAGCTTCAGCAGACCAATGAGGAGCTGGAAGAGCGCACTCGCGCTCAAGCAAAGCAGAATAACGAGCTGGAAGCGAAAAATATCGAGCTGGAGGAACTCCGTCTCAGCATGCAGGAAAAGGCTAAGCAGCTC
>PLXC01000018.1 GCA_003151275.1 Candidatus Melainabacteria bacterium | reverse complement strand
CCCATGCCATCAGCAACCGCAAAGACCCGATTGTCGGGGCTTACGTAGTAATTGTCTTCGTTCCTCTGACGCTGGCAACCCGCATCAGTTCGTGCAGCCGCACGCCATTTCAGCATCGTTATCTCCGTTGCCCCCTTGATTGACCTGATTTCTTGGAGCGTCTTGCCAAGCTTTCCGGTGCTACCAAATGCCACATTATTATTGCCCCCATTACACCATTTCCAATCAAAAAATAGTTGGCATAACTCCTATATTCTGGAATATTGGCAAAAGTCGCAATGATAAGTGGAAAGGTCAAAAGCCAAAGAGAAAGGCAGATGAGATGTAGTCTTTTTTGCTCCTGCGCTCTCATTTGCGTTTCCAGTAAGTAAACTTTAGCTTTCAGTTCGCTCACTTCTTGGAGATTCGCTGCAGCAAATTTAACTTCTTCAGCTTCAACTCGAGCACCATTTTTGTTTTTTCCGGGACCAAGCTTGAGCAGCTTGTCATCTGTGATATTGAAAATCACTTTTAGCAAAGTGGCAGCATTTGCCGGGCGGCTCAGAATCCACTTTTTCAGGGCCGGCTTCGATGCTTCGACAAAGCTAAAGTTGGGACGCAGTGTTCTTGCAATTCCTTCCAAGGTCGTGCCAGCTCGCAAGAGATAGGCAAGATTGGGTGGCATCTGTAATGCCTTATCGGTAGCTATCTGATCGATATCGTGTTCGATCACGCTGAAGTCAAGTTCACGCAATTCTTTGCCTGAGTAGTATTCAAGAAACGGCTCAAGGGCTCTGGTTACTGGTCCGACCTTGGCGTCCTCTTTGACTATTCCGAGTGCTGTCAGGTTCTTGACCAGATCGCCTGTATCTCTTTTAATCACTGCTGCTATGCAACCTGTGATTGCTTCACGCTGCGCCTCGCTGATTTCGCCCATCATGCCAAAGTCATAGATGATGATTTTGCCGTCATCATTGATGGAAAGATTTCCGGCGTGAGGATCGGCGTGAAAGAAGCCATGCATGAGGACTTGTTCCAGGTAGCTGTTGACCAGCTCATTGCCGATCTTAGCCAGGTTCAAACCTTTCTGCTCGAGTTCCTGCACTTTGTCAATTTTGGTGCCTGGTAGGTACTCGAGAGTAAGCACGCGACGCCCAGTGAACTTCCAGTACACCCGAGGTACGATCATAGACTGATGGTTGCGCAGGACGTGTCTAATGCGGTCTGCATTTCGACCTTCTTGAATGTAGTTGATCTCTTGAAATAGGGTGCGACCAAATTCGTCTGATAAAGAAATCCAACTATCCCATTGGCCTTGCGGACGAATCAGCAAACCCCATCTGGCCAGGAGACGCATGTAGCCAAGATCCTGGTAGAAGCGCTGGGACAGATCCGGCCTTTGTACTTTAACAACGACTGAATGACCATCTTTCAAAGTGGCTCGATGCACCTGTCCGATGCTGGCAGAGGCAATTGGTTTCTCTTCGAAATAAGCAAACACCTGTTCTGGCGCTGCACCAAGATCGCTTTCAATTGTGCTGCGCACTAAGTCGAAGGCAAAAGGTGGCACTTTGTCTTGCAGTAAGGTGAGCTCATCGGCAATCTCAAGTGGAAGACAGTCGCGCCGAACCGAGAGAAACTGACCAAGCTTGATAAATGTTGGACCCAGCTCTACAAGCGCGTCTCTCAGTCTGACTGCCCGTCTTCTCTTCAGTTCGGATTTGCTGAATTTCGGTTTAACTCGGTCTGAAAAAGCTTCGAAACTGAAACTGGCTAGTGTTTTAGCCATCTGCCAGAAGCGACGATCGGTGACTAAATTGCGAGCTCGCACTGAAGCATCTGCAAGATTTGCGTCGTAGTGCAAACCACCCGTCAAGGTGCCGTATTTGCCTTTATCTTCAAGACCCGGTCTGGGCTGCAAGCTTGGTGCTCTGTTGGGCGCGTCGAGTATTAACGGCAGCGCCGGTTCCAGTTCTGGGTTCAGTTCAGGCGGAGTGCTGTCTGTCATTGCCGTGACGTGGACTTGGATCTCAGTTGCCACCCGTACACTTGTTTATACGCGCTCCGTCGCCTTCAGTACCTTTCGGCCGAGCAGCTTGCGGAGTCGGGCAGCTTGCTGCAGCAGCCGAGCAGCTTGCGGAGTCGGGCAGCTTGCTGCATAGACCCCACTCGTGTGCATAGGCGCTCCTAGGATAGACCCCACTAGTGTGCATAGGCCCTCCTCGGATAGGCACTCCTAGGATAAGCCACCCTAGGGCGGCTCCTTGGCGCGGACCCGCTCGTTGTGCACGTGCAGGCCGTGCTCCACTGACTATTTTTTTGTCTTTCATGTCTTCAAAATTAGGCCGGGGTTCTAGTCGTCTTCAATTCGGCGATTTCGGCACGTAAGGTGGCAATTTCAGCGCGCAACTCGTTGATCTCGGTGGTGTCACCAAGCGCTCCTAGAGAAAAATCGGCTACTTGTCTTCGAATGCGCTCCCGAACTTGATTTTCAATAACTTCGGAGCGTTGCCAGATGTGCTGAGACACTTCACCAACAACCTCTTTGATCTTTTCCTTGGCCTCTTCGACCCGGTCAGTCTCTTTAGACTTGACTTCGCCCGCCCGGGCAGTTAAGGAATCAAGCGCATCTTCTAAGCGTTCGCGACCGACTTCGAAAGCTGCCCGACCTAAGAACAAGATTTTGATGATTGGCCGAAACACGTCGTTAACCTCCATAAGTACCAAGCCGAGAAATTTGCGCGTAATCGTTTGCTGCCAAGCAAATCTGCTTTAGAAAGCTGAGCAACTCAATTACTTCAGCATTGTGTCGCGCTGGCAAAGACAAAATGTATCCGAAGATTATACACTAGGAGGCATGTGGCAGCGCCTCACATCTGACGGCAAGAACACAATGTGTAACCGCGAACGCTGGCATGGACCTAATGCTGCCTACGAAGCAGTTAGCACCAAAGTCTACAAAGGAATGAAACCGTGACACCAGAAACTAAACCGTCGCCTGCCTCGAGCACAAGCAAAGAGACTCAGCGGCACAAGCAGAGCGGTCCCAACGTCGCCACTGCGGTCACTCTCATTTACGTACCTCTCCATCTAGGCGGCTCGCACAGAGGTGTGAGCATGGGTCCGGCGGCGATGAAAGTTGCCGAAGTGGCTGAAAAAATTGAGAAGATTGGCTTTCGCGTCGCTCGTGAAATCGACATTAACGTACCGCATTCAGTCTGTTGGTGGGACAAGCACAGCACCGCCAAATGCGTTCCCGAAATAGCAGAAGTCAGTCAGGAAGTGGCAGATGCCGTAGAGGGAGCTCTGGCAAGTGGCACCATACCGATTACCATTGGTGGTGACCATAGTTTAGCGATCGGAAGTATCGCTGGTGTCTCAAATCACTTTCGCAAGTTGAATCAGAAATTTGGATTGATTTGGTTTGACGCTCATGGTGACATAAATACACCTGATACCAGTGAGAGTGGCAACGTGCACGGTATGCCTTTTGCCGTATCGCTCGGTCATGGCGACCCTCGATTGGTTGACTTGTGTGGCTTTTCACCAAAAGTGGATCCCAAGAAATCAGTATTGATTGGCATTCGCGCTATAGACGCACCGGAACGAGAGATTATCACCAGCACTGGTATCAACGCATTTACGATGCGAGACATCGATCATCTAGGGCTTGGGCGTGTTACCGATCTGGCTTTAGGTGCTGTTGGTAACGATATCTCGGGGCTTCACATATCATTCGATATAGATGCAATCGATCCGCAGGTTGCACCTGGCGTGAGCACTCCCTCCAGAGGCGGTTTGAGTTACAGAGAAAGTCACCTCGCTCTCGAACTATTGGCTGAAACCGGACTGATTTGCTCTATTGATATTGTCGAGCTGAATCCGGCCAAAGACAGTCGCAACAAAACAGCAGAATTGGCCACAGGGCTAATCTTGTCTGCCCTGGGTCAAAATATTTTGTAGTGATACCGTATTTGGAACCACAGAGTTTCTTGATCAACGACGCCAGAGTCATGCACTGCATCGAAACTTAAAAACATCGGCGGTGGTGCAGCCAGTGTGTGGATCAAAGTTTCCGAAAGAGGGCGACCACCGTGCCTTGAATTTGTAGGTCGTTGGCTGACTCCACGTAGATTGGCTTCATCTCGCTGTTACCGGGTTGCAGCCGGAAGCCTGTTTTCTCTTTAAAGAAGCGTTTTAGGGTAGCTGATCCATCTTCTAGCAATGCCACTACAACTTCCCCATTTAAGGGTGAGGGATTTGGCTTGATAATCACATAATCGCCATCATAAATGCCATCTTCAATCATGGAATCCCCACGCACCTTCAAGGCGTAACAACCGGCGTCGGTGTAGTGCTTGTCGATTTCCAGATATTCGTCTGCCTGAAGGGCGTCAATTGGTCTGCCTGCGGCAATGGTGCCTGCTAGTGGCAAGCCTGTCGGCCGTCGTAAATCTAAGTCGATTACTGCTGTTGACTTGCCGCGCTGCACAAAATCTTGCGCCTCTCCGACAACTTTAAGGGAGCGGTTAAGTCCGGGTTCCCAGTGTACAAGTCCTTTCTTCTTCAGAGCGGCAACGTGTTGATGCACAGTCATACGGTTTTTTAGCCCTAATGCTGCGGCAAGCTCTGCCAGGGTGGGAGGGTAACCGTTTTCCTTTGTGAGGTTGATGATGTGGTTGATGACATCCTTTTGCCGGGGCGGCAAGCCCGCCAGCACAGCATTCCCGTCAAATTCAGACATAAATTCTCCTCGCGGCACATACGTAAGTATAGTACCAGCCAGTTACCGTGTCCAGCGTTTTTTCAAGATTATTGGAGATCAAGCGTGGCCGTCCTCATTGTTCGAAACTCGGCCGTTGTTATGCGTGGAATCACGATTGTGTAATCACTAGCGAAGTCATACTATGAAACTCCCCTTCAGCAACATATAACCAAAAACCCGCATTCAGGTGCCGCTCATGAGCGATCCCTCGTGGCGTGGACCCTTCGATAGTCTCGGAGGGCAAGCGCAAACAGATAACAAATGGCATAAGCTTCAAGAAGCAGTCGCCTCAAAATTTATTGACCAGATTGCCTCCGCTCCAAGTCCTTCAGATAGACTGGCCCAGCAGCACCGTGAAGCAGCTGCGAACAAGCCTCCGGTCAATTTCGACAATGTCGGCGCACCAGGCGGTCAGTCTTTTCAAAGCACCGGATTTGGTGCATTCGATGGTAATAGTAGAATTCGTTCTTTCAGCGAATTGACTCAAGGGCAGCGGATTGGGAATTCCCAAGTCGCGAACCCACTTCATCCACTACAGCCATTGCAGACGCGCCCTGATCTTCCGGTCTTGCATGGCAATCCGAATCGACGCGCACCAGAATATCCAGGTGGTATCGGCCCTGATGCCGAGATTACCGGAAGAATCGTTAGTGCAACTGGACCCGGTCCAAGGCTCTTGTGGGAGCTTTTCACAAAAACCTATAACAGTCGAGCCAAGGAAAATGTGCTTCCCAGCCAGCTTCCTTTGCCTGAAGTTGCTCCCCAAGCTCAGGCAAAAATAGATCATTGGATGCTTATGGGCGACAGCGATCTAAGCCAATCGAGAGCTGACTACAACAATCGCAATCTTAGACCTGGACCAGAGCAAAAGGGACATGTTTTCGCTGTCGGTGTTAATAAGGAAGGTAATCCGATTAACGTGCTCGAATATTACTGGGGCGACAAGCAAATGATCTATTACGGTCAGTACCAAATTTCTTATTCACGCGACAATCAAGGAAACATGCACAGCCGCATCGACCACTATAACGCTAAGGACCAGACATCTGAGCCGGGTCCAAAGGCGGTAATCGGCAATAGCCTCAATGTATATGAGGGCACCACCGAGTACATTTCGAACAATCAAAATCAAGTGATCAGCATGCGCAAATTTGATTACATCAATAAAGATGTGCCAAAAGTAGGTATAGATTTCGACCAAAGTGGTGCGCACAAGATCTGGCGCGATGGCAACTCCGGTAAGTTAAGGGAGCAGTCCATAGCCGGTAATATGGTGCGTCAAACAGTGAACAGCTTAGCGCCTCAGTTTTATTTCCGAAATCTGTACGGACCGTAAAAAGCATTTCGGGCCAGTCCCGCAATTTTGGGCAAAGTAAGGAGCTAGCAGCAATGCCGGCTCTCTTATTATCTGAGTCCTAAAATGGGATGACTGTATCGCCCTAACTTATTTGCAGGTCGGATCCGATGCAGTGCGGATCTATTGACGATCCGATGCCGGCGCTCGATTGCTCCTAATTTACTGAAACAATGATCTTGCCAATCTGTTGATTTGATTGCATGTGTCTATGGGCCTCGGCAATTTCTTCGAGCGGAAACGTCTTGTCGAGCACTGGCTTAAGTTTGCCAGACTGTAGTCGATCGAAGACGTATTTTTTAGCGCGCGCCAGGCGGTCGGGATTGTTCGTGATTTCGAACATTGTGTAGCCGCGAATGATCAAACCTTTCTTCAGTGCCATCATTAATGGAAAGGGAGTTGAGGTCATACTCAACGCTCCATAGACGAAAATTGTTGCCTCCGGCGCAGCCATGTCCGCTAGATCTTTGAGAAACGTTCCAGCGATTGGATCGAATATTACTCGGGAGCCTTTGCCCCCAGTGATCTGATGCACGCGCCGTTCGAGGTCTTCCTCGTCGGTGACGATAACGTGATCTGCGCCGGCATCCAAAAGTGCCTGTTTCTTTTCGGCACTTCGCGTGGTGGCAATTGAAGTCGCACCGATCTCTTTGACCGTTTGAATAGCTGCAAATCCAACGCTGCTGCTAGCCGCGGTAATCAGGACGTGATCACTTGTTTTTGTTTGTCCAAATTCAATCAGCGCACCATAGGCGGTGAGGTATTGCATCCAAATTGCAGTTGCTTCGAAGATCGATAAATTGTCCGGGTAATGTGCAACAGCGCTTGCCGGCACGATTGCTGTATCTCCGTAGACGCCATATTTAGCCATTGAGAATGACGGCACTGTGCTCACCTTGTCACCAACTTTGCAGGAGCTGACTCTTGAGCCGATTGCTTCGACTATTCCCGACGCCTCGTAACCAATCTGGCTGGGAAAATCCACATCTCGTTCCAGATACTTGCCTTCTCGAAACACTATTTCGGCGCGGTTCAAGCCCAAAGCCTGAACTTTGATTCTCACCTCATCTTCAGCTGGTGCTCGAACGTCAAGAGTCTCCAGTTGCAAAACTTCTGGACCGCCGAATTTATGAAAGCGTACGACACGAGCCATGAACAGCTTCCTCTTTAAGATGCATCTGTGCCGGATTATTGCACAAGCTTGGACAACAAATCCGGGTTCGTAACGCTGCTGTTAATTGCTAAAGAGCGTCTTCATACACTTAGGCATTGGCGTTGAAGTGTCCACTTCTAAAGTCTTTTCATTCTCGTATCTGACCAATCCAGGTTTGTCTTTACCGACTTTTTTGACATGTTTACACTGCGTATAAACGACCCGAACTTTTGTGCCAGTGGAAGCTTTGGACAGCCTTGCTGCGACCTGAGCCGCTTCTTTGATGGTGTTCAGCGGCGGCTCTTGTTTGGATGCCGGCACGCGAATCAGGACATGCGCGCCTCCTTGACCCAGTATGTGCAACCATAAATCGTTAGGTTGGGCCAGGCGACCGAGCAGGTGGTCGTTTTCATGACGATTCCGCCCTACGTAAATCGTCCAACCATCAGAGGAAGTCAGGCTCAGTATCTTCGATTTTGGTTTCTTTTTTTCATTAGGCTTTTGCTGAGCAATTTTCGGCAGTTCACTTTGCTTCCGCCCAATGACCGTGTCTTTCAGTTTGCGCAGGGCGTCGGTGTCGAGAGCTTCTTCAACTGCCGTGGTTTGCTGACGCAGCGCCTCCAGTCTCTTGTTCGCCTCGTTGCAGGCTGATGACGCCGCCGCCTGTCTCGATCTTGTCTTTGCGTATTGACGGTAAAAGGATTGAGCATTTTGAGAGGCATTAAGATTCGGATTCAATTTGATCGTCAGCTTGCCACCATTATTGCCGAACAAATTCTCACAGACGAGTGCGTCTTGTCCAGCTGTGATCTCGTTCAAATTGGCCAGGATTAGATCGCCTGAGCGTTTCAAATGATCAAGGTCATCCACTGCCGTGACGTGTTGGGACGCTGCTGTGATGCGACTGTCCAATTTTTCGGTTTCGCTCTTTAACTCGGCGCGTAAACGCTCCCGCAGCTGCTGAAATTGTTCTTTTGCTTCCACGCTGCGGTAGTATTCGTCAACCAAGTCATTGGCGGCAGGGAAACTCTTCCACTCCGGATTGCTGTCAATGTCAGCCCACCATGACAGTACTGTGTAGCGACTCAAATCAAGACGCATTGCCGGTTTGAACATTTCGCACGATTGCAACTTGATTATTTTTTTCCAGAGCAGATCTTTGAAATCGTCATGTTTGGTCGCGAGCTGGATCGGGCTTTCCAGCCCAGTGCAAGCAACTACTTCTTCTGCAAGCTGACGTCCCAATCCTGTGAAACTGTTGATCAACCACTGCTCAGTCGTCGGTGGGTAGGATGGAGGGGCAGCTGGGGAGCTAGGTTCGGTCTTGGCTAGTTGGATAATTTCATCAGCTTTGGCCATGAAGATTTCCTCCGTTACCGTGAAAATACCCGGCTTATCCTGTCCCGGTGGACGGACGAATCGAAGGCCAGCAGCCACTTCTCTCTGTCGACTCATTTCTTTAGTGACTATGTGCGAAGCCGTCAATATCCGATCTGATGACTTGTCCCAGAAAATGAGATTGCTGTGCCTTCCCATTATTTCCGCTGTCAAGACTTTGATTGAAGTGCCACCGACTTCATCGATACACGAAAAGATGAAGTCGGCTGTACGTTCGCCAATTGGTTGTTCGACGGCAATTAAGGTGGCACCGGTCAAATGCCGCTTCATCAAAAGCGAAAAATTAGATTGATTCAGAGTTTGTCCGGATTTTGTTTTTTCCGGATTGACGACTGAGGGATATCGAATTAGACAAATTCGACCATAAGCTGTTTGAGCGGACAATAGCAAATTTGTCATGCCGGCTTTTGAGCGCATGCAAAGTACTACTTCATCTCTGCCGAGTTGATAGACTTTATCTACCTTTCGGCCAATCAACAGCGGTTTAGCTTCGTGAAGGACCGCCCTCATAGTCAGGGCGTCAAATGGTTGCATGGCTTCACTTGGTCAGGTTTAATTAGAGCAGGAGAAATTGGCGAGAGCCTAATTTAGCAAATATAGCAACTGCAAATATGAATCCTCGTGGAACACAACCTAAGTCCATTGGTTCTAAAAAAGAGCCTTCAACGGATCTTGCTCACTCGGCTAGAGTTAGACGAGATGCCGGCTTCGGGGCAGGGGCAATGAAGCGAATCCAAAAGGGAAATCTGATAGTAGTCACGGGTCCGTCAGGCGTCGGCAAAGGCACTGTCGTGCAAAAGTTGCTTGAGGAAGTGCCGAATCTCTCTAAATCAGTCTCAGTGACAACACGTGCGATGCGCCCAGGTGAGCTCGAAGGTGTTGACTACTTCTTTCGATCATACGAACAGTTTGCCGAAATGGCTGAAAATGACGACTTTATGGAATGGGCCGAGTATTCTGGAAATTTTTACGGAACGCCCAAAGCCTGGGTAGAACTACAGCTTTGCGTCACCAAAGACGCCAAGGGAAACGATTGTACCGGCACAGATGTCATTTTGGAAATTGAAGTGGACGGTGCTAAGCAAATTCGCGATCGGTTTCCACAAGCCGTGCTGATCTTCCTTTCCCCGCCTTCGTTTCAAGAATTGAAAAGCCGCTTAAAAGGTCGAGCGACGGAAAGCCCAGGCAAAATTACTTTGCGTTTATACAAAGCAAGGCAGGAAATGCGAGAGCGGGGGCTATTCCATTATGAAGTTGTAAATGACAACATTGACGAGGCCGTCAGTAATTTGCTCCATATCGTGTATGCTGAGAGGAGTCGTATACGAGATACAAAGGCACCTGGGGCTTCAAATGAGCACTACTAGAATTTTGGATCAACTCTTGGACAAAGACACGAACCGCTACGAGCTGGTTCTGAAGGTCGCTCAGCGCGCCAAGCAGATCAAAAACGAAACCCGAGATCAGCACAAGGCCACCAACGCAGTCATTCAAGCGTTGCAAATGGTTGCAGCTGAAAACGATGGCAATATCTTGATTTCGCCATCCGGCTACGCGATTTATTAGAAATCGTTCGGAAAAGTCCACATTTGAGTTCGGTTTCCAAATGCCGAGCCGATTAGATTAGATTAGATTAGTGCGCTTAAATTAAGAAATTTCAAGTTTGGTTACCATGGGAGAATTCCCGTTGTCAAACTGATAAAGCTGTCCTAGACTGGCGTCAAGCGAAGCCTAAGAAAGGCCGACGAGTCTCAAGCAATATGGCTGACAACATATGGATCCCTGGGTAATCTTACTTCTGCTCGCATTCATGGCTGGCATCATGGGCTGGATCGTGACGCCCTTCGTCAATGGCATCCTATGGTATTGCGACTGGAGAGAGGGTGCGCCCATCAATTGGGGTCTGGACACCGCCTTCACCATTGCTGTTCCCTTTGCCTGGATGTTTGCTTTGATGGAGATTATCCTCCTCTACGTGAAGTAAGAACCTCCGTTTACCATCAGTTCCTGCCACCAGCTCAGCCAGTTCAGTTAGGATCACTGCTGCTTCGTGCGCTGATTGAATCTGAGTCAATCTGGCCCGGTAAGGGGCACTGCCCACGATACCTTTTGTGTAATGCGTCATGTGTCGGCGTGATTCGTTGGCGCCCACACGTGGACCTTTGTAATTGATCAAACCGAGACAGTGACTGTATGCACAGATCAACTTTTCGATCTCTTCGGGCGCATCGTCGAGCTTTCCTGTCTCAAGGTAGTTTGTGATTCTTGCGATCAGCCAGGGATTACCGAGCGTCCCTCTGGCCACGGCCACACCGTCACAGCCTGTCACTTCCAGCAAACGAACAGCATCTTCCGGTTCGAAGACGTCACCATTACCAAAGACCGGGATGGACAGCGCTTGTTTTACTTTAGCGATGAAGCTCCAGTCTGCCTTGCCGGAATAGAGTTGTTGTCTTGTTCTTCCATGCACAGTGACTGCGCAAACACCAGCCGCCTCTAGCATTTCGCCGAACTCGACGGCATTGCGAGAAGTGTCGTCCCAGCCCAATCTGAATTTGACGGACAGTGGAATCGCGATAGCAGCGCGCACCGTCTCCACGATTTCTTTAGCTAAATCAGGCTCGCGCATGAGCGCACAACCATCCTTACCTTTTGTGATCTTTGGTACGGGACAACCCATGTTGATATCCACGAAGTCCGCGCCTTTTGCCTCAGCCATGCGCGCTGCCGACGCCATTACGTCCGGCTCGTGACCAAAAATTTGAATTCCAATTGGTCGTTCGTCGTTCGAAAGGTCCATTATTCTTGTCTCAGGACGGTTCATCAAGGCTCGACTTGAGACCATCTCGGTGGACAACATGCACTCTTTATCGACACGTCTGACGATTTCTCGAAAAACGATATCCGTAACTCCGGCCATTGGTGGCACGTAGACACGACTTTTCAAAGTCATAGAGCCGATTTGTAGTGTCATAATGATTGCCGGGAGAAAGTGCGCAAGCGCGGAACTGAAAGCGCCTGAGCGCTTACAATATAAATTTTACAAGAACGGCGGCGCATAATGTCAACAATCTCTTTCTTCGGCACACTAGTTGACACTGTCAAAAGTCATTACGATCTGCCGGATACTCTCGAAGCTGCCGCCATCCCCTCTCCCCGGTCTGATACGGCTGGAGAAGATACGATTTACCGGCTAACAGCCAAAGCGAAATCATACGTTCTTCGCCACTACCGCACTGAATCAGCTGAAGCAGTAAGCTTACACAATCGTTTTTTGAAATGGGCTGCCGGCGCGAAGTATCCGCTCACTCAGCGCTTGATACCAACTCGCGAGAAAGCGGATTTTTTTGAACATGCCGGTCGAAAGTGGTGGCTCGCCAGTTTTATTGAAGCTGAAGCTGTGTATCAGTGGACGAAACCCGAGTGGTCGCACAATGATTGCCAGTACGCAGGCACAGCACTATCAGGGTTTCATGAAACCTTGAGGCTCTTTGCCAAGCAAGAGAAGCTGATGTCGACGAGTTCCGTCAAATCCATTCTCCCGGCGCTTGAAGTGACTCTGATTAAAGCGTCAGCAAATGCTCCTCAGTTCCAAGAAGAGATGCATGGCGTTCTTCGAATCGTGAGGAAGTCGCTTGAGGTAATTCGCCGCGGCGACAAGAGAAGAACTCAGTTAGTTCATGGTGACTTTCATCCAGGTAACATCCTCTACAAAGACTCGAGAGTTGTGGCAGTCATTGATTTTGAATATCTGCATATTGAAGAGCCTATTTATGATGTTGCTTACGCGTTGATCATGTTCTGTCCGCGTTGGACAGATGGTTCGGACGATGGTCAGATCGACATCGGGCTGATGCAATCATTTTTAAGGGGGTATGCGAAACTGGACGATTCACTACTGCTTCCTTACATGCGCGTGGCGGCGGCGGTTTGCTTGACTTGGTTGCTTGAACGTGATGCGGATCGAGAAAAGGCGCTTCATTTTATGAACATCCTGAAGCAACTACAGAATTTCAGTACAATAGATTTTTCGCAAGCGTCCAACTGATCGTGATCCAGAAAAACATCCTGCTACCACTTCTTATCTGTGCGGCAACCTTCAATCCCTGCCTTGGCGCTGATGAACCGACACCGATAATTTCCGGCAAGGTCAGTACCTCCGGCAAGAAACCGTTAGAAGGTGTTCAAGTTCTCTTGCTCGATCAAGGTGGGAACCAGCTTGCTTCAGCGGTCACCAATGGGCGCGGTGACTTTAGCTTTAAGCACGCTCTTTGTCGAAGGTGCACTTTAGAAATCATCCCCGCTCAAGACACTCATTACGCCTGCGCTTTAATCGAAAATATTCCAGGAGATGCTACCCGGAATTTTCTTCTTTCCTTGCAGCGGGGCTTTACCATCTCCGGAAGGGTGGTCGCTGAGAATCGCGGCTTGAAGGGTTTGGCGATTAAGGTTGTACCGATAGATGCTAGTGCGGAAGGGACGAAGGTTCACGACGGCGGCATTGCTCGTACCGCGCGCAATGGTACGTTTAGCATGATCCTCACTCCTGGGCATAAGAAGCTCGAAGTTCTAAACGACAGATATAAAGAATACGCCCCGACTCTTGAGGTCAATGTCGACGTCACTGCCGATGCGCAAATTGCCGACATCGTGCTGCGAAAGTCGCTCAACAAGATTTAGCTAACTGAAGCGGTCACCAGATATGGTTGCTTTTTGAAGGTTAGTCCGTCTCCATTTGAATCGATGACGATGTGATCGCCATCAAGAAATTCTCCTTGCAGCATGCGCAGCGCCAGAGGATTTTCGATGTCTTTTTGGATCAATCGCTTGAGCGGTCTAGCACCACATATAGGATCGTAGCCAGTGCGAGCGAGCCATTCGCAGGCCGCATCACTTGGCTCCAAGATAATCTTCCGGTCGGCCAGCCGCTTGTTCAGTATCCTCAATTGGATGTCGACAATCTGTTTCAACTCTTCAGGAGTGAGGGCGTGGAAGACAACCGTCTCGTCAATTCTGTTCAGGAACTCCGGCTTAAAGTGTTCGCGCAGCGCCCCCATAACGCGATCCTTCATCTCTGGATAGCATGAATCGCCTTGCACGGCAGCTTTTAGTTGATAGTCCAGAATGTGTTGACTGCCGATGTTGGAAGTCATAACCAGGACTGTGTTTTTGAAATCGACGTGCCGTCCTTTTGAGTCAGTCAAATGACCTTCATCCAAAACTTGCAGCAGGACGTTGAAGACGTCGCTGTGAGCCTTTTCTATTTCGTCGAAGAGGATGCATGAGTAGGCCCGTCTGCGCACTGCCTCAGTCAATTGTCCGCCTTCATCGAAGCCGATATATCCGGGCGGCGCGCCAATTAAGCGAGCCACGGTATGGCGTTCTTGATACTCGGACATGTCGATACGAACCATGGCACTTTCGTCGTCGAAAAGGTACTCGGCTAGTGCTTTAGCGAGTTCTGTTTTTCCCACGCCGGTTGGTCCAAGAAAGAGAAAACTGCCTATTGGTCGATTCGGATCTTTCAAACCAGCGCGCGCCCGGCGCACCGCATTTGACACTACTTCAATCGCTTCGTTCTGTCCGATCACTCGTTGATGCAAATGCTCTTCAAGATGGAGCAGCTTTTGTACTTCACCCTCAAGCAGCTTGGTGACTGGAATTCCGGTCCACTTCGAAACAATTTCGGCGATGTCTTCTTCATCGATTTCTTCTTTGAGAAGACGACTTCCTTTCTTGTGATTGAATACTTCTTCTTCTTTTTTTAGTTGTTTGTCGAGTTCGATCAACTTTCCGTATTTAAGTTCGGCTGCCTTTTGCAGGTCTGTCTCCCGTTCTGCACGCTCGATTTCAAAATTGGTTTGTTCGATGTCCGCTTTTAAAACTTGGACACGGTTGAGCGCTTCCTTTTCAGTTTGCCATTGCGCCCGCAGAACATCGGCCCGCTCTTTCAAATCTGCCAGCTCTTTTTCCAAGCGCTCAAGTCTATCGCGCGATGCATTATCCGACTCTTTCTTCAGCGCTTCTCGTTCAATTTCAAGCTGGATCCGCCGCCGCTCGAGCTCATCCAATTCGGTTGGCATTGAGTCGATTTCAATTCTCATTCTGGCAGCTGCTTCGTCAACCAGGTCAATCGCTTTGTCTGGTAGCGAGCGGTCCGTGATGTATCGATCCGACAGTACAGCTGCACCTACTAGGGCTGAGTCTTTAATCCGAACACCATGGTGCACCTCATAGCGCTCCTTCAATCCGCGTAAAATTGAAATCGCCTCTTCGACTGATGGTTCATCAACTAATACGGTTTGGAATCGTCTTTCCAGAGCTGGATCCTTTTCGATGTGCTTGCGGTATTCATCCAATGTAGTGGCGCCGATGCAATGCAATTCGCCTCGCGCCAATGGCGGCTTGAGCAAATTACCGGCGTCCATCGAGCCTTCTCCGCTCGAACCGGCACCGACAACGGTGTGCAATTCGTCGATGAAAAGGATAATCTGACCCTGGGCTTCGATTACTTCTTTGAGCACCGCTTTCAATCGTTCTTCAAATTCGCCGCGATATTTCGCACCGGCAATCAGTGAACCCATATCCAGAGCGATCAACTTTTTATCCTTCAAGCCTTCTGGTACGTCGCCTTTGGTGATCCGTTGCGCTAGTCCTTCAGCGATAGCGGTTTTACCCACACCAGGCTCGCCGACCAGGACGGGATTGTTTTTTGTCCGTCGAGATAGCACTTGCATAACGCGCCGTATTTCATCATCTCTACCGATGACAGGATCTAACTTGCCTTTAGCCGCCATCTCGGTAAGGTCCTTGCCGTATCGAGAAAGGGCTTCATAAGTGGCTTCCGGATCCTGGCTGGTGACGCGTTGCTTACCGCGGATGGCGGTCAGCACTTTCAAAATCCGTTCTCTTGTCGCGCCGTGTCGTTTGAGAATTGTGCCCGACTGATTTTTAGTTTCATCGGCCAGAGCGAGCAACAAATGTTCGACGCTAATAAAGTCATCTTTCAGGCGCTCAGCTTCTTTTGTCGCCACTTCAAGAACTTGCATCAATTTATTTGAGACGTGGATCTCATCTTTACTCATACTCACAGCCGATCCCTTCGGCTGGGTTTGCAGGTATTGGCTAACCTCTTCAATTACGACGGCGGGATTGGCATCCAGCCTCTCCATGATCTTGCTGGCAACGCCCTCTTCTTGCTCCAGGATAGCTAAGAGAACTATTTCCGGCGTTACCTGACTCTGTCCGAAGCGAGAGAGAATGGTTCGGCAATTGGTAATTGCTTCTTGCGCTTTGTGGGTAAATTTGTCAAGGTTCATTAATCACCAACTTCTAAAGAAACTGAATCCAGGGAGTTTTCGTTCCAGGTAGAATTTATTATGGGGCACTTGTGATAGCCCATTCATAATTTCCACAATTTATTTATGAGGTTCTATTTGTAGGTATGCAGCGTACATCTTAAGCTGACTACCACGTAAGATATGATCTTGTTACTAGAAAACGACCTCCGTCCGATTCAGCTTCGGATGCGCCAATTGTGGGAAGCTATGCAGGAGTTTGACGAAGATTTTTACGCCATATTAGGGGTCGAACAGGAAGCGCCTCCTGAAGAGATTCGCAAGGCTTACCTGCGCCTGGCCAAGAAATTGCATCCGGACCGTTTTCCCAACGACCCAGAACAGCGAGCAACAGCTCAAACCGAGTTTGCTAAAGTAACGCGCGCTCACGATATCGTCGGAGATGCTCAGCGGCGCTCAGAATACGATACCTTGCGAGAGCTGAAGAAGAACCGCACACAGATTGCCTCGGACCTGGATGGACCAGTCGACCAGAATGCAAATCAGCGCAAGGAAACTGGTCGTTTTTCGCAGTCGCGTCCCTCCCCACCTTTCGCGGAAGACGAAAACATCAATATAAAGTGGGCGAACAAACATTTAAGCCGCGCTGAGGATTTGTTTCGGCGCAAGAGGTTCCAGGAAGCTGAAACAGCCATGAAAGAGGCGATTCGACTGGTTCCTCAGGAGCCAAGATATCACAATAAATTAGCCGAAATATATATTGCCCGGGGATGGAAGACACTCGCTATGACGGAAGTTCAAGCAGCTCTTCGCGTCAATCCTAAGGATAATGAAGCAAAAGTCCTAGAGGCGAAAATCCGCACTTTGACCAAGACCGCCGAGCAGTCAAAGACTAAGAATGGCTTTTTGGATCAAGTCAAAAATTTATTTTCCAAGAAGAAGCGCTAGAATCTTCTAGCTTTAGAGTTTCAGGTGTCGAGTAATGAATAAGATTGTGCCTTCACTGCACAAGATATCGGCTACGCTCCTAATCGTTTACGCCATCGTCCAGCCATCATCTGCGTATGCACAACTAAAGGTCCAATCAAATCCTTCGCAAAAAGACGAAGCTGCTCTGGAAACTGCTAAAGATGGTAAATCCAAGTCTGCAAATTCAAACATTGATCCGATTGTTGAAATCGGCAAGACTTTAGCCACTCCAAAAGAGTCATCAGCTAAGAAAGAAGCTAACTTGCTCAAAGGCACTGTCACTCACAGTAGCAAGCAGTCGCCTCTTTTATATGGTTCGATCCAAAGTTTACCAAAAGGCACCACAATTGATTTAGTCAGTCTGGTCAATATCAATTCTGAGGTTAGCCAAAAAGGTGACGAAATTTGGGTTCGGGTCGGTCGTGATGTGCATGGTGCCGACGCTGTCGCTGTGCCTGGTAGCTGGTATATGCACGGACTTGTCACCGAGGCCAAAGCAAGGACTCGTGGTGGCATGGATGGTTACGTGACTGTGACGTTTGATAAATTAGTCAGTCCTGATCGTCAAACTGAAGTGCCGTTTGATGCGCATATCACAAGTAAGAATTCTTTGCCCAAAGCGATTGCAAAACATGTACTCATTGATAGCGGCCACGTCGCTCTGGGTGCCCTTGGAGGGTCCGTTATGGCTGTCCAATTCGGCGGCATTGGCACGGCAGTTGCTACGCATGGAGGGTCAATTGCGATTGGCGCCATCGCTGGTGCTACTGTCGGAGCAATCGGTGCGGCAAAACGAAAGGGCTCAATATCCAATATCTACCCTGGTGATGAGCTAAAGCTGGTTACGACTGAACCTGTCAGCCTACCTGGATTTAACGCAGCGCTAATACCTTCTGCAAAACCAATCGCGAAGCTGAAAAATTTTGAAGTGCTGATAAACAAAGTTGGATTTTCAAAAGATCCATGGGGCGATAACAAGTCGAAATTGCTCACTGTTGATTTGACCGTGAACAATAAAACCGCCAATGAGTACCGGTTCTCGAGCTTGGCTGTCGTATCGGATCGGGAGCAGATGTATTACCCCTCTCCGATCAATGGTATCGGCGCTCTCGCAAAGAAAAAAGTCAAACCGAACGGTTCTGAAAATGGAGTGGTCGCTTTCAGTGTCGACGGAAAACGGCACAAATACTGGCTTGTATTATTAGACCGCGGTAATCAGCAAGAGTTAAATCGCGTTCCTATAAATTAAACCTTGCGGTTTCCCCCACTGTTTTCTAGCCTTAATTCCTAATTTGAGCTAATATAGACCGGTCGATCATAAGATCTTTCAAGTCAAAACGATATATACGTCGTGAGCAAATTGAGAGAGAGCTGGCACGCCAGCACGTTTCTAGAAGATCGTTCCAGGCATTAAGTCCTTGTAAGATATTTGCACTGGTAGCGATTGGTTAATGATATTCAGCTCATAGAACCGTGCGGGAATATCGCCACTCACTGGCGAAATTGGGGGATTAGATGAAGGCTCAGTTCACACAAATGCTGCAGAACTTCCATGGTCAGACTCGCCATCGCCAGGTTGAAGGCAATTTGCGGAAATTGCACAGTGAGAATGTTTTGCTCGAACGGGCAGTCCGAGAAAAAGACCGCGAAATAGATCGTCTACGCCACCAGCTATCCAACTCTGAAGCTCGTTTGCAAGAGTTGATGGGCACTGATGTTCTAACAGACTTACCGAACAGACATATCTTTAAAGAGCATTTGACCCACTCCCTAAAGCGCGCTTTGCGACTTGGTTATTCGCTGTCATTGATGCTGATCGATATCGATCATCTACGCGATATCAATCTACGTTATGGCCATGAAGTCGGAGATCTCGTCTTAATCGAAGTGGCAAAAATCTTGAAGAGCTCAGTTCGCGAAATCGACATGCCCGCTCGCTGGGGTGGAGAAGAACTCGTCACCGTGCTCCATGAAACGGATGCTGATGGCGCCGCAGTTGTTGCTGAGCGGGTGCGACGCAGAGTTTCGATGCTCGAAATTGAAGATCCCAAAACAAAGAAACCAATTAAAGTTACCGCTACACTTGCTGTGGCTAGTTATCCAGCGCACAGCAATGAACCACAAGGTCTGCTCGAAGCGGCTTGTGAGGCATTGATCACAGCGAAAGACAAAGGCTGCAACGCGGTTATCGTCGCCAATCGGTAAGACCAAGGCTGCAACGCGGATATCTCGCCAATCGATAGGACCAAAACGCACAGATGGAGCGCATGCGTCCCGCGCTTTGACTATCTCGTGCACCGTCCTTGGTGCTGGCAGAAATATCTAGACTCTAACTCGAGACGCCGTATGCTTGTCTAGCGGATTGAATTCGCGGCAAAATTCTTCTGCGAGTTCAACCGACGCTCGTATGTCGGCCTTTAATAGACCTTCATCTGATCCAAGGCCGGGCGGAGAGCTGACACATCAGCTGCCGACCGGTATAATGAGATTTAGCCAGTTCATCAGACTTTGCAGCTGACGGTATAACGAAATGACTGACGCGGTTTCACCGGAAATTTTGATAACTGAATCACCTGGGCGTCGAGAGAAAAAGAAAGCACAGACGCGCCAGTCCATCATTGATTCTGCTGGCAAGCTCTTTTCTCTACGCGGTTTTGACGCGACTTCTATCGATGAAATTTGCGAAGCTGCCGATGTGGTCAAAGGCACCTTTTACTATCACTTTAAGTCCAAGGAAGACCTGGTAATAGAGCTTCGCAAAGTGATCACTAGCCAATTGGAAGAGAATGTTGCTGCAGAATTATCTTCAGGACAAGATCCATTACAAGTATTAAGAAATTTGATGATCAGAGATGCACGATGGACTGAAGAGAATGAAGAGTTAGCCGTCATCTTCGTTTCTCAAATCTATGTGAACCGTGCTGCCTCACTAAAAAATCGCGACAAGCCGACCACTCGTGTACGTGGTGCGCTGAGGCGTCCTTTTTCTGCGATTGTCGAGGCTGCACAACTTGCAGGGCGGCTTCGTTCCGATATCGATCCAGAGGAATTGAGTGAGATGATTTTCGGCTTTTACATCCACGGTAAGCGCTGCTGGCTGAATACTCCCAAACCAGGAACTCTAGAGCCGTCAGTTTTACTATGGTTGGACCTGTTGTTAGAGGGTCTTCAAGTGACTCAACAGAACATCAATGATGAAAAAGATTCTAAGTCCTGATTTCAGATAACCCTCTGGCGGTATTTTTTCAAGCAGGGCTTGCTTCTCGATGGTTGCTGGCTTTAAGGAACACTCGTTGGGCTGCTCCGTCGTAAGATAGTGAGAGCTAACTGTATGTGAAGCTATTAGTAAGCTTAGCTAACTATCGAGATCCTTTGAGGTGAATCAGTGAACACCACCAGGCTAACTTCTAGGTCGGCAAACGCCGACGAAATTTCAATTATGGCGTCTGCCAGACAAGTAGTTGAAACTGTACCGGTGATTATGAGGCTGATTCGTGCGGGTGTGCGCAAAGGCGGCACGTTGTCTTTGCCCCAACTACGAGTTCTGGCGCACGTTTCACGGCATCCCGGAGCCGGAGTGTCTGATGTAGCGTCCGCACTAGATGTGACTAATCCAACAGCGTCTGCGCTCGTTGATCGCCTCGTCAAAAAACAGTTGCTGGATCGCAAGGAAGATCCAAGCGAAAGAAGACGCACGCTTCTAACATTGACTCCAAATGGCACCAGTGTTCTAGAAGCAGCTAGGCACAAGGCTCAGTTTTTAGTGGCGCAAGTGTTACGAATGGAGTCGCCTGAACAGTTGTCGAAGATCAATGAAGGGTTGGCTATCTTAGCCGAAGCAGCTAAAGGGATGACATTGTAATGATTAAGGACGTTGAGGACTCTGTGGTGGCAATGCAAACGACTTCAGATGAAACGGTGATAGTAGAGAAAGATAAGCGGTCCGGAGCCGTTCGTCCGATACTACTGACGGTGCTCATAGTTGTTTTGGCGGCAGCAGCCTATTACTTCTGGGGTGGCCAAAAACCCACTGACAGTAAAGCTGCGGACGCGAAGAAACAGCGTTCGGCTCCTGTAAATGTCGCAACAGCGCGCATCCAAGACGTTCCGATTGAAGTTAGAACGATAGGGAACGTGCTGCCGTACTCGGTCGTAAACATTATTCCTCAAGTGGGCGGGCAACTACAGAAGGTATTCTTCACTCAAGGTCAATCGGTAAAAAAGGGCGAGCTGCTCTTTCAAATAGATCCACGCACATTCGACGCTTCACTTGAACAGGCTCTAGGCACCGTCGCTCGAGACCAAGCCCAAATAAACTCGGCCCGAGCTAACCTGGCGAAGGATGAAGCTAACGTGGGTACGCTGCAAGCTAACGTAGACAGAGATTATTCTCTTGCTCGCCTGGCCAAAACCCAAATGTCGCGCTATGACAAGCTCGTCACCGAGGGCGCCGTTTCGCATGAACAATCGGATCAGATGACTACTAACGCCGCCACGGCTGATGCCGCGATCGAGGCAGACAAAAAAGCGGTGGAGAACGCGAAAGAAGTGCTAAATGCCGATCGGGCCGCAATCATGACAGCTCAAGGCACCTTGAGAGCTGACCAAGCGATGGTTGACAACGCTAGAATTCAAGTCGGCTTCACCCAAATCCGTTCTCCCATTACTGGTAGAACGGGAAGCTTGAATGTTTACCAAGGCAATGTCGTCAGCGCCAATTCGCCTACTCCTCTGGTCAGCATCAATCAAATACAACCTATATATGTCACTTTCACCTTGCCTGAGCAAAATCTCGATCAAGTCAGAAAAAGCATGATGGATAAGACTCTGACAGTCCAAGCTCTAATTGAAGGCAAGAGAAAAGAGAAATTCATTGGCACCGTATCGTTCCTTGAGAGCACGGTAAACACGTCTAGCGGTACCGTCACTTTGCGCGCCACCTTTCCTAATGCCGACGCCACCTTGTTTCCAGGTCAATTTGTTGACGTGATTGTCACTATGCCGCCTGATGGTCAAACAGTTGTTGTGCCATCAAGCGCGGTGCAAACCAGCCAGCAAGGTAATTCAGTATATGTAGTCAAACCAGACAAGACAGTTGATTTCGTCACTGTAGATTTGAGGCGCTCGTATGGTGATCTCGCGGCGATCGGCAAAGGGCTAAAGGCTGGCGATGTTGTAGTTACTGATGGGCAGTTGCAATTGACGCCTGGCGCTCGCGTCGATATCCAGCAGGAACATGCTCCAAAACAAGAGCAGAGCAGCGCTCCCGGTAAATAAAGGTGAGTTTCTCACGCATATTTATCCTTCGTCCTGTAATGACCACACTGTTGATGGTGGCATTGTTAATCTTCGGCACCTTTGCTTATTTTTCTCTCGCCGTAAACGATTTGCCTGCTGTCGATTTCCCGACAGTATCGGTTTCGGCCAGCCTTCCTGGTGCCAACGCTGAGACCATGGCTTCGGCCGTAGCGACTCCGTTGGAAAAACAATTCGGCAGCATAGCCGGTTTGGATAATATGAGTTCGACGAACTCGATGGGATCGACTCAAATTTCATTGCAGTTCAATTTGACTCGGCAAATCGACGGCGCTGCAGAAGATGTGCAAGCCGCCATTATCGCTGCGCGCCCTCTCTTGCCGACAAGCATGCCAACGCCGCCAACGTTTAAAAAGGTAAATCCAGCCGATGCGCCCATTTTATTCATAGCGCTGAGTTCGCCATCTCTGCCCTTATATATGGTAGACGAGTATGCCGAAAATGTCCTTGCCCCGCGCATCTCAATGACCAGTGGCGTCGCTCAAGTGCAGGTCTATGGTTCGCAAATTTTTTCGCCCCATGTTCAAGTTGATCCACGTCGGCTTGCCAGTTACGGCATTGGCATAGACGAAGTGGCCAACGCGATTCGCAGCAGCAACGTCAATTTGCCGACCGGCACTTTGTCCGGCCCGAAAGAAGCGTACAACATCGTAGTAAACGGTCAGATGTTCGATGCCAAAGCATTCAGACCTTTGATTATTACTTACAGAAATGGCGCACCAGTTCGACTGAGCGACGTGGGAGATGTTGTTGATAGCGTGCAAACCGATAAAGTCGCCACTTGGTACAAAGATACGCGCGCCGTGGTTCTCGCCGTACAACGCCAACCGAGCACCAATACAATCCAAATTGTGGATCACATCAAAGAGTTGTTGCCCAATTTCCGCGCCATTCTTCCACATGCCGTCGATATTAATATTCTCTTCGATCGCTCGCAAGGAATAAGGCGGTCAGTAGATGACGTTCAACGAACTTTGCTGCTCACTATTGCCCTTGTTATTTTGGTCATTTTCTTTTTTCTCGGTAGTCTGCCAACGACGATTATCGCCAGTTTGTCATTGCCAATTTCTATCCTCGGAACTTTCGCTGCCATGAAAATGTTCGGTTTCACCCTGAATAACATTTCTTTGATGGCTCTAACTTTGTGCGTTGGCTTTGTTGTTGACGACGCCATTGTAGTTATGGAAAACATAGTCAGGCATGTGGAGATGGGCGAGACGCCGATGGATGCGGCGCTGAATGGTTCTCGTGAGATCGGATTTACAGTTGTGTCGATGACAATCTCGTTGATCGCAGTTTTCATTCCTGTGCTTTTAATGGGAGGAATTATTGGTCGATTGTTCTTCGAATTTGGTGTCACCATGAGTGTGGCCATTCTTATCTCTGGCTTTGTGGCACTCACCTTGACGCCAATGCTTTGTAGCCGATTTCTGCGTCCCCAAAAAGAACAGAAAAAGAATCTTCTGATCGTGGTTTCGGATCGCATGTTTGGCATGCTTCTCTATCTATACGAGAAAACGTTGCGCGTGGCGCTCGATCACAAGTTAGTTGTTATGGCGATGTTCTTTATCATGGTGATAGCCACAGCACAGCTGATCAGCACAATGCCTAAAGGCTTCTTGCCGACTGAAGATCAAGGACAGATTATGGGCACTACTGAGGCTATACAAGGCATCTCTTTTACCGAGATGGTCAGGCATCAGCAAGAAATCGCGGCGATCGTTTCCAAAGAAAAGGAAGTCGATGCTTTCATGTCTAGCGTCGGTGCCAGCGGTCCGACACCTTCAGCAAACCAAGGTCGAATCATGATGTTCATGAAGCCTTTTAACCAGCGCAACAAGAGCGTCGATCAAATTATTCAGGATCTTCGCAAAAAGACGGCTCACATTCCGGGCATCAAGTTCTTTATGCAAAATACTCCGGCGATCAAGATCGGCGGCATGCAGACGAAAGCGATGTATCAGTTGACGCTCTCGTCGGCAAATCTGGACGATCTGTATCGGACGGCAGATGACCTGTTGGAAAAATTACGCGATCTTCCTGAGTTGCAGGACGTTAACACTGACTTGCAAGTGAAAAACTTGCAACTCAACATCAAGATCGACCGAGATAAAATGTCCAAGTTGGGTTTGGGAATGGATCAGGTGCAAGACGCCTTGAACAGTGCTTATTCTCAAAGACAAGTTTCGGTAATTTACACTCCTACCAACCAATATTGGGTGATTCTGGAAGTGTCGCCTGAGTTTAACCAGGATGCGTCGATGCTAAGTTGGTTGAAGGTACGCACCAGCGCCGGTGAACTTGTGCCGATCAGTACAGTTGCCACAATAGATCGTGGTGTCGGCCCTATGCAAGTAAATCACCTCGGTCAGTTTCCGGCTGTCACGCTATCATTCAATTTAAAACCAGAAGTCTCTCTGAGTGAGGCCGTGGACAAGGTGAAAAGCCTAGCCAAGGCGACGATGCCAGGCGATGTTACCTTCAAATTTCAAGGCAACGCGCAAATATTTGAAAGTTCCGTAAGCAACTTGGGCTTGCTTCTGATCGTCTCCATTCTTGTGATCTACATCGTTCTCGGTATTTTGTACGAGAGCTTTGTGCACCCATTCACCATTCTCTCGGGTCTGCCTTCTGCCGGACTGGGCGCGGTATTGATTCTTCTCGCTTTTCATATGAGTCTGGATATTTACGGATTTTTGGGGTTGGTTTTGTTGATCGGTATTGTGAAAAAGAACGCCATTATGATGGTCGATTTCGCTGTCGACTATGAACGTTCGGAATCAGTGCGAGCTGAAGATGCAATCTTCAAGGCTTGCATAACACGATTCCGTCCGATTGTGATGACCACGATGTGTGCACTGCTGGGAAGTTTGCCGATTGCAGTCGCCCTTGGTCAAGGTTCAGAAGCTAGGCGCCCGCTTGGACTTACGATCGTGGGTGGATTGCTGGTATCGCAATTGGTGACCTTATACATCACTCCAGTCTTCTATATTTATCTGGATAAGTTGCAGAAACGAATGGCAAAAAAAGGACGTCGCGTCAAAACGATTGCGGTGCATGAGGGAGTCTAATGAGCATCAGTAAGATTTTTATAGACAGGCCGGTGATGACGACGCTAGTGATGTTCGCCATTCTCCTGTTTGGTGCGATCGGCTATAAATCGTTGCCGCTAAGCAATCTGCCTAACGTTGACTTTCCAACCTTACAAGTGACATCCAATTTGCCAGGTGCCAGTGCGGAGACTATGGCTTCTGCTGTCTCCATTCCGCTTGAAAAACAATTTGCCACGATTGCCGGTTTGACGCAAATGACCTCAACCAGCACTTTGAGTCAATCTCAAATCACTTTGCAATTTGACCCTTCGCGCAATATGGACGGCGCATCCCTAGACGTGCAAGCATGCATAACTGCAGCGTCCAAACAGCTGCCTCCGCAAATGACCACGCCACCGACATTCGCCAAGGTCAATCCGGCTATGCAACCGGTGATTTACCTGTCCGTCAGTTCTGACACGTTGCCCATGCACAAAGTTGATTACTATGCGGAGACAATTATTGCTCAGCAAATTTCTCGTGTCACTGGCGTTGCTCAAGTGCAGGTAAATGGAGCTCAGCCATTTGCTGTGCGCATCCAATTGAATCCGCAGCGACTGGCGTCATATGGGTTGGGCATGGATGATGTTATGGCTGCAGTTTCTGCTGCCAATCAGAACCAGCCAACGGGAACGCTCTGGGGGAAGTCGCAAGCATTCACGATTCAATCAAACGGTCAACTGTTAAACGCTGATGCCTACAAACCGATTGTCATTGCCCAACGCAATGGCTCTCCTGTGCGTTTGAGCGATGTAGCACATGTAATTGATAGCGTTCAGAACGACAAAGCTGGTGGCTGGTATGACGCCAAGCCCGCCGTTATTTTGGCCGTACTGAGGCAACCAGGTGCAAACACCATTCAAGTTGTGGATAGCATCACAAAGCTGATGCCGAATTTCCGCAGTGTCGTGCCAGCTAACGTCAAATTGGATGTTCTTTATGATCAATCCATCCCGATTCGCAACTCAGTCGACGATGTCCAGTTCACGCTTCTCCTTACAGTCGCTCTGGTTGTACTGGTCATCTTCATATTCTTAGGCAACCTATCCGCTACGTTGATACCAAGTCTGGCTTTGCCGATTTCGATTGTCGGAACGTTCGCCGCCATGCGTCTGCTCAATTTCAGTTTGGACAATCTTTCGCTGATGGCACTTTCCTTGTCGGTGGGATTTGTTGTGGACGATGCTATCGTCATGCTCGAAAACATAGTCAGGCATATGGAAATGGGCAAGACTCCAGTGCAGGCGGCCTATGATGGGTCAGCTGAAATTGGATTCACTATTTTGTCGATGACCCTGTCTTTGGTGGCAGTATTTTTGCCAGTACTTTTGCTGCCCGGAATCGTTGGCCGTCTCTTCAATGAGTTCGGCGTGACAATCAGTATTGCCATTTTGATTTCTGGCTTCATCTCTTTGAGCTTCACGCCGATGTTGTGCAGTCGCTTTCTCAGACCGAACAAAGAAGGCTCCGAGAAAAGTCGCATCAGTGTCTGGTCGGACAACATTTTTGAATTATTGCTGTCTGGGTACAAATCAACCTTGCAAATAGCGTTGGCTGCAAAGCCCCTGGTTATGCTGGGATTCGTCGCCATGTTGATCGCGACGGCGGTTTTATTCATAAACATCCCGAAGGGTTTTATGCCTAACGAAGATACCGGCCAACTTGTGGTCATGACCGAAGCACAACAAGGCGCATCGTTCCAGGAAATGGCAAGATTGCACGCAGAACTTTCAGAGATTCTGATGAAGGATCCAAATGTCCAGTCTGTTATGTCCAGCCTTGGTGTTGGCAATAGCAGTCCGAATGTGGCGCTCAATCAAGGCCGTCTACTAGTCGTTCTGAAGCCGCGAGCGAAGCGTTCATTGAGTGCTGATCAATTAATTCAAGAGGTGTCGCCAAAACTAGCCTCAGTACCAGGCATAAACGCATTTGTGCAAAATCCGCCAACAATAACTATTGGCGGTCAAGTGACGAAGAGTCTGTACCAGTTCACTCTCTCCAGTCCGAACATAGATGAGTTGCAGACAGCTGCTGCGGCGCTTCAAGAGAAAATTAAAACGATTGACGGCGTCGTTGATGTCACGTCGGATTTGCAAGTCGAAAATCCAGAAGTGCATCTGACTGTTAACCGGGACAAATGTTCGCGTTTCGGCGTCAGTGTGCAGCAAGTTGAGGATGCCCTAAACAGTGCCTACGCTGCTCGTCAGATCTCAACTATGTATACGTCAACTAATCAATACTGGGTCATTATTGAGGTTCAACCACGCTTTTATAAAGATCCCACTAAGCTGAACGATTTGTACCTGCACAGCACGAACGGCATGCTGGTGCCATTAGATTCGCTATGTACGATTGAAAACGGTGTTGGACCTTTGTTGGTTAATCACCTCAGTCAATTTCCGTCAGTGACAATCTCTTTCAATCTCAAGCCTGAAGCATCTTTAGGCAACGTCACAAAGCAGGTCAAGGCATATGCCAAACAACTTGTGCCTGCTTCTGTAACGAACGGTTTTCAGGGAACAGCCCAGTCGTTTGAAGATTCTCTTCAAAACCTTGGCGTGTTGTTGCTTCTAGCCGTGGCGGTCATTTATATAGTGCTCGGGATCCTCTATGAGAGTTTCATTCATCCAATCACTATTCTTTCTGGATTGCCTTCCGCCGGACTCGGAGCCCTACTAATCCTGATGATCTGTCACGTCGATTTAAACATCTACGGCTTCCTTGGCTTGATCATGTTGATTGGTATCGTTAAGAAAAACGCCATCATGATGATCGACTTTGCTGTTGAGGCTGAAAGGTCGGGTGATAAATCCGCAGAAGAAGCAATTTATGAGGCTTGCCTGACTCGTTTTCGTCCAATCATGATGACCACAATGGCGGCGCTAATGGGCGGTATACCAATCGCGGTCGCCTTGGGTGCTGGCTCTGAAGCTCGACAGCCACTGGGACTAACTGTCGTCGGCGGCTTGCTGGTATCGCAGCTGGTGACGCTCTACATCACTCCAGTGTTCTACATTTATTTGGACCACTTCCAAAAACGAGTTTTTCACAAAGGTGCCGGCGAACTTCGTTTGCAATCTTCTGCGGACTCACTTAGCTGATTATTCCTGAATCGGGACAATCGAGCGAGCTAAGATTAAAACCTGGGGTAGCCTGCTTACCTTTGCTCCCGTTTAATATGTTAAGCAAAAAACGCAGACTTTAGCGATGCTACAGACCCTTGTGTAGTCTTGGTTAACGGTTTCCGTAAAGTCTGAAAAGGCTGATGTAATATTAGTTTACGTCAACATGGATAGGTTGTTTTGGAGAGGGTACCCCCTCTCTAATGTTCAATTGCTTTGGATACCATGCGCACCAATTATGCCGAGCAGCTTGCTGCATAGGCTATCCTCGGATTAATGGGCTACAAGGCTTGGCTTTATCACTGTAAAGCAGTGGCAGATTTCGACCATCGTTTTTAAAGAATCTATTGATAGGACTGCTTGTTTAACCTTTGTTAGGTTGATTGCAACAATGCTTGAACCGTTTCCAGCGTGTCGGCCTCTTTGGCCGGCTTGTCTGTGCGCCATCGGAGCATGCGAGGAAATCGCACAGCGATTCCGGATTTGTGTCGAGTTGATTTAGCGATGCCTTCGAATGCAAGCTCAAACACAAGCTCAGGTTTAACCGTTCTAACTGGACCGAATTTTTCGAGAGTGTTTTGTCGGACGAATAAATCAACTTGTCTAATCTCTTCATCTGTCAGTCCCGAATATGCTTTTGCAACTGGAACGAGTTTGTCTTTGTCCCATATTCCAAAAGTGTAATCCGTATAGAGGCTTGCCCGTTTACCGCTCCCTCTCTGGGCGTAGATCAATACAGCATCCATCGTGAACGGATTTACTTTCCACTTCCACCAATCACCGCGTTGGCGTCCGACTTTGTAGGGTGATGAAAGTCTTTTGAGCATCAGTCCCTCGACATTCAGAGACCTCGAATTTTCCCGTGCTTCAGTCATCGCCTTCCAACTGTCCACATCAATCGTTGGCGATATTCTTAGCCGCTCACTTAATCGTTGACACGCCGGAGCCGCTGCGTCTGCAGTCGTAAGCGTCAGTTGTCTAGGATCCGCGCTACATGAAAGTCCTCGAAGTAAGCGTAACAATATCTCGCGACGCTCTGCCAATGGATGTTCGCGGATGTCCTCTCCGCCCAATTCAAGCAGATCGTATGCCATGATAATGACGGGTACGTCTTCCATCATTTTTTTAGATACGTTCTTTCTTCCAATCCGCAATTGCAGTTGAGAAAATGGAAGTACGTTCGCTTCCTTCCACGGCAAAATTTCGCCATCGATCACGGTGCCATCCGGGAGCAAATTGGACTCTTCCAGGAGCTCAGGAAAGCGGTCCGAGATCAACTCCTCACCTCGGGACCAAATGAAGGATCGGCCGCCTCGCCGGATCAATTGGGAGCGAATGCCATCCCACTTCCATTCAGCCTGCCATTCGTTAACATTGCCTAGAACCTCGAGTGCACTTTCGAAGGGATAGGCCAAACAGAAGGGATAGGGTCTGCTTATGTCAGTGTCATTTGTTTCGGATGCGACTAATTGTTGATAAAATTCAGGTGTTGGTTCCCAGGTTCCCATCAAGCGATGTGCCACCACCGCTGGTTCTATTTTGCTGACCTGGCTGAGAGCACGAATGACAAGTTGCTGCGACACTCCAACCCTGAAGGCTCCAGTGAGCAGCTTGTTCCAGATGAATCTTTGTGATTCGTTCAATTCTTGCCAGGCTTGAAGAACACTGTCGATCTGCTCCTGTTCGCTTGCTCCTCGCAATGGCAGCAATCGTTCCTCGACCCATTGGCTAAGCGGAAGTTCGCTTGTTTGAGTGCTATCAGGTAAGAGAAGGGCAATCGTTTCGGCTATGTCACCAACAGCGTCGTACGATTCCTCAAACATCCACGAAGGCACTCCAGCCGCGGCAATAGCTAGTCCGACTAATTTCGGCATTTGCATTAGTTGTTTCGGTTTTCGACCGGTTAGAAAATAAATCGCCCAAGCTGAATCAGCAGGGCTGGCGCTTTCAAAATAGCGCTTCATGGCTGCTATTTTTTCGTTTGTTTTTGTAGTCTCGTCGAGAGATGTGTATAACTCAGTGAAGGCTCTCATGTTTCGAAAAACCGGTCCGCTTTATCTAATTGCAGCACGGGCTCCTGAGAATTATTGTCGTTTTCGTCCTGGTTGGAGGGCTGTAGCTCTTCCCGTTCACCTTCAAAATGTGTAGAAAACGAGCTGGCGTCAGTGCCATTTTCGTTTAACCAGCGCACCATCTCAGCCGTGTAACCGTGCGTCACGATTACGTGCTCTGCACCGGTTTCCTTAATCACTTGATTCAAAGCAGGCCAGTCAGCGTGATCGGAAAGCACGAATCCCCGATCCATCGACTTTCGTCGTCTTGTGCCGCGGATCCTCATCCAGCCTGAAGCAAATGCCGTTGATACCGTTCCGAAGACCCGCGTCCATGGTGTTGCTTGAGCGGATGGTGGGGCAACGATCAGGCTGCCACTAAATTTGGTGCCTTTAGGAAGCGTCGATACGTACTTTGTTTCCGGCAATTTGATCCCCGATTCTCGGTACGCTTCGGTCAATTTCTCAACGGCTCCGTGAGTGTATATTGGACCTATACTAGCGTCCACGCCACTTAGGATACGTTGCGCTTTTCCCAAGGCGTAGCCAAATAAAAGGCTCGCTTTTCCGGACTCTTGATTGGCACGCCACCACTTGTTGATTTCATCGAATACTGTTTCTTGTGGACGCCATCTAAAGATCGGCAAGCCGAAAGTAGATTCGGTAATAAAAGTGTGACACTTGACCAATTCGAAAGGAGCGCAAGTTGCTTCTGGTTCGGTCTTGTAGTCGCCGGACACCACCCACACTTCACCGTCTTTTTCGATGCGCACTTGCGCTGATCCAAGAACGTGTCCGGCAGAGTGTAAAGAGACGCGCACCGAACCTACAGTAATCATCTCTCCATACTTTAGAGTTTGGATTGATGAGTTCGGCTCCAAACGTGTTTTCAATAGCAGCTCGCCTTGCGACGCTGCTAGATAATGACTATTACCAGAACGTGCATGGTCTGCGTGCGCGTGCGTTATGATGGCGCGCCCAACTGGACGCCAGGGATCAATATAAAAGTCACCATACTCACAATAGAGTCCGGCTTCAGTTAATTTGACGAGATCAGGAGTACTCACATTGTTTGTTATATCAATTCGAAGCTTTCTTTTGCAATTTGAAGAAAGGCTCCGGCCGGCAATTTCAAAAATTCACGTTCAAATTTGAACCTTTTTCGCGTTGGCGCCGTTATTAAAGATGTAAGCCACAATAACAGCGGGGATTTGCTATGGCAGGCAAGCTTAGCAGGCGTGATTTTCTGCGCCAGGTTGGAGTATATTCGGTGGGACTGGCAGCTTTAAGCGAGCGGGATGCCAAGAAATGGGAAGCGTATGCGAAACATCTTCCTACGTCGCGGATTGTTTACGAATCGCTGGCCTGTGTGCTACAGCTGAGTAAGTTGAAAAATCTTGATTCAGAAAGGCAGGCTCGCGATGACGATGGCGAGCCCGTCTCAGTTAAGTAAACGCTTGCAATGCATAAAGAGCTGCAGCGCTCGCAAGCGCTAGCATTATTCTGATCATTTATCAGACCTCTTGGAACCTGTGGAATTACAGTGCTCAACTAACAGCTTAATGGTCTTAGTTAAAGAGCACGTAAAATCGCCATTCGGAGTTTGTAATTATTGTCTTAGCGACGGCTGCTCGATGAACTCCGTCGCTTTTACTCATCAGTATTAAAATTGGGACTGAACTAACATCTACAAACGCCGACCGATATCGCTCGCATTATGAAACCAAACCGTCGGATAACCCGAGCGATAGTGAATTATGAAAAACCCATGGTTTAATGTAATACCGTATTTAGTGCCAATAAAAAAGGTCGGCAGTAGGCCGACCCTTTTAATGCTATTTGGCTAGTGTTACTTTATGCCAAGCAATTCAACGTCGAAGATCAGTGTCGCATTTTGTGGAATTTGTGGCGGGCGTCCGGCTGGGCCGTAAGCCAGATTGCCAGGAATGGTCAATTTGCGCTTGCCACCAACTTTCATGCTGGCCACGCCTTCGTCCCATCCCTTGATTACTCGTCCTTGACCGAGCGGAAAATCGAATGGCTGCCCACGATCTACGGAGCTGTCGAATTTCGTGCCATCAGTTAACCAACCGGTGTAATGCACTATGACGGTTTGTCCTTGACGAGGAGAAGCTCCCGTGCCGACTTTCTCGTCTTGGTATTTTAGACCCGTGGGGCTTGTTACGGTCCCGGTGTGTGCTTGTGCCATTTTAACTAAATCTCCTCTGTGGTGTTCTGCGAAAGAAGATAGATTGCCTGAAAGGCAAATCAACGAACAAAGAGCAATTGATATTGTTTTGATTTTCATATGTCCTACGCCACGCGTTAGCTAGAGCAGGTCATTATATCTAGTTAGGTGCGCAAAATCCTTTCTTGTAATAGACAGAATGCGACCATGTATCCTATTAACCAATCAATTCTTGAGTTTCGGGGCTTTACCCAATGCGGCTTCTTGTTGTAGACGACCATATTCCAACTCGACAGGAAATAGTACGCGAGCTAAGTACAGGTGGCGTTATCGATGTGGTTGGTGAAGCCGAAACTTCTGACCAGGCCTTGAAAGTAGCCAGGGAATTGTTACCCGATGTCATTTTGTTAGATTTGCACCTGCCCGGCTTAATCGGCACGATGGATCTGATTAAGCGTTTAACAGCGCTGCGAAATGTCCGTGTTGTCATGTTCGCCAGCCAGGGAAAGGCGTCCGATGTGCAGGATCTTCTGGATGCGGGAGCCGTGGGTTACATTCTTAAAACGGACCCGCCGGCGCTTATAAGGATGGCGTTGTTAATGGTCATTCGCGGTTCCAAAGGAGTCGTCTCGCCTTCGCTTCCAAGACACATAACGCGCTTGTCACCGGACGAAAGGAGTGTTTTGCGCAGTATCACCATGCGTGGTAAATTGCCGAAAGCCGCGGAGCGACTGGGCATGGCTGAGTCTGACTTGATGGAAATCGTTGAAAAGTTACTGGCCAAACTTGAGCTGACTACTCCTGAACAGCTGATCAAGTGGGCAAAGAAACACGGATTTTAGTGGGCGATGGCAAAGCCGGTCACGATCAAGCCTAGAAGTACGGCGCCCAATATCAAGGAGGCCAACTCTCCTGCTGAAAATGCTTGCCGGAGAGTTGCTTCTGGAGGTTCTTGTGTTTTCCAATAGGCATTAAGCCAGGATTGAGCTAGCACGAAGGGCGCGACATAGAGCAAAAAGAAAAGCATAAAAGGACCGGGCAGCCTATATAAATGAAAGACGACAAACATGTAGACGGTCATCAATATGCCAATCAACACTGGTTGCTTGCGAACAATCGAATTTTTGCGCGGATATAGCTCCGCCACTCGCGTAAACAGAAGAGACGTCAAGTAAAGCTGAAGACCCGGAATCAACGCTCCCAGGGTTCTCAACAGCGGACTTACCTTTCTAAATTTCAAAAGAGCGGGATCGGCAGGTGCATCCAGGTCGATTTTTTCAGCGTGCTTAGCCAGATCTTTCCATGTTTTCCAGAACCACACTACCGTATATGCGCTCATCGTCAGGACGTTGAGAACAATCACATGCCACAGGGGCTGCGCTTTTGACTCGATATCATGATCGAGAACGTTTTCAGTTTTTCCGATTTCAGGAGACGTAGACATAATGGTGAGAAAAGCCTCAGGTAGTAGGATTATGCCAGGCCATTCATAGATAATTCTATTTGGTAAGTCGGGCAGCTTGCTGCATAGACTATCTTAGGATTAAGTGCGCTTGCGTCCTTGAATGTGTGGGGGATGAAATGGTCAATTCTGTAATTCTTGTTGGTAGAGCCGGACGCGATCCGGAAATGCGCTATTTTGAGTCTGGTCGCGTAAAGACCACCTTCTCGGTCGCGGTCAATCGCCCTACAAAAGAGAAAGAAACAGATTGGTTCGATATTGAAATCTGGGGACGTCAGGCGGAAATCGCCGGAGAATACGTGCGCAAGGGCAGTTTGATCGGCATTGAAGGTCGCCTTGATTTCAGCCGTTGGACCGACGATGCCGGCAACAAGAACGTCAAACCATATATCCACGCCACCGGACTGCGTTTGCTCGGCAGCAAGAAAGACAATGCCGGCGCTGGTGGGGAAGCCAGCGGATCTGAAGACTTCCGCTAATCCATTCATCTACTGATTCTCAAACTGAAAGCTGGCCTTCATGCACATTGGCCCCATAGACTACGCAATCATCGGCATTTACTTTGTATTTGTCATCGGCGTAGGTGTTTTGCTCAAGAAACGAATGGTGAGCAGCGAGGATTTCTTTCTCGCCGGTCATCGCATACCAAGTTGGGTGACTGGGCTGGCATTCTTATCGGCAAACCTCGGCGCCATCGAAGTGATGGGAATGGCTGCCAATGCCGCTCAATACGGGATCATGACAGCGCACTTCTATTGGCTTGGTGCCATCCCGGCAATGGTGTTTCTGGCAATTTTTATGATGCCGTTTTATTACGGCTCTAAAGTCCGTAGCGTGCCTGAATATTTGAAGATGCGTTTCAATGAGCCCACCAGAGCCTTGAACGCAATTTCGTTTGCAGTGATGACGGTGCTCATGTCAGGAATAAACCTGTACGCAATGGCTCTTGTTTTTCAATTGCTGCTTGGCTGGAATATGACTGCTTCAATTTGTGTGTCTGCTGCAGTGGTTCTTGCCTATACAGCACTGGGCGGTCTAACTTCTTCGATTTACAACGAAGTGCTTCAATTCTTCCTCATCGTTTTTGGCTTGCTGCCTGTTTCGATCATCGGACTGCTTCAGTTCAACGGATGGGATGGATTAGTCAAGCATTTCAAAGATCCTGGCTTTGCTCATCTCTGGACACAAACCGGCACAGCTGCCAATCCCATGGGAGTTGATTGGATCGGTTTAGTTACCGGTTTGGGATTTGTACTTTCTTTTGGATATTGGTGCACAGATTTTCTAGTCATTCAAAGAGCACTTGCCGCCGAGGATTTGCCGGCTGCGCAGAGGACGCCGCTAATCGCTGCATTTCCAAAGGTAATGTTTCCACTCTTAACTGTATTGCCTGGATTGTTAGCCCTTGTGTTGATCCCAAACCTCGGCTCCAACTCAACGACTTTGAGATGGGACATGGCTCTTCCTCTAATGCTTTCAAAGTTATACCCAACCGGAATGTTGGGCATTGGCTTAACCGCAATGCTTGCTAGTTTCATGTCTGGCATGGCCGGCAATGTCACCGCATTTAATACCGTTTGGACGTATGACCTTTATCAAAGTTACATAGCAAAAGACAAGACCGATGCACACTACTTGTGGATGGGTCGTGTGGCCACAGCTGCCGGAATCTTTATCAGCATCGGCACTGCTTACTTGGTCATGGGCTTCCCCAGCATCATGGACTACATGCAGTTGATCTTTTCCTTCTTCAACGCGCCGCTTTTCGCTACTTTCTTGCTCGGCATGTTCTGGAAGCGGGCCACGCCCTGGGCTGCATTCTGGGGTCTGGTCCTTGGCACCCTTACTTCAGCAGTCCATTTTTACTTCACGAATAATGGCACAATCCACTTCTCTTCTGTCATGGCAGGCAACTTCTGGCGATCGACTATTGCCTGGTCAGTGTGCTTTGTAGCTACGATCGCCATCTCTTTCTTCACCAAGCCCAAACCAGAAAGCGAGCTTGCTGGATTGTGCTGGGGTATGTCGCCTAAGGTGGAAACACAAGTTCAAGCTTGGCACAAACGCCCCGCAGTGCTGGCGGTTATCGTTCTCGTATTTACCCTGATCTGCAACATCTACTTCTGGTGAAACTATGCTTGATGTGAGAAAACCAATCGGTTGGCTATTCACCATATATGGTGTCATGCTGGTCGGTTGGGGAATTATTCAACCGCAAATAACAACAATTGAAGGACATGACATTTCGTTCAATTTGAACTTAATCTGGGGCGCTCTCATGCTTATCTTCGGCATTCTGATGAATGTACTTGCCTACACAGAAAAACCTAAGCCTGCTGAAAAACCAGAACCTTAGTCCTGATTTGATTTGGTTATCGGATCGGCTTGATTTGTTTGGTACTTACGGCGTCTTGATTTGATTTGCTCTCTTCATCGACTTGTTTTCCCTTGGTGCTTACCGCATTCTGATTTGATTTGCTTACTGGATCAACTGGTTTAGCCTTGGTGCCTGAATCGACATGAACATTGTATGCAAAATTAAATTGGACTTCGACGCTTTTATCTTTCGTTGGCGGCAATTTTGGCAACGGTGCAGCTTCCTGAATGGCAGCGACAGCCGCCTTATCCACCTGATCGTCTCCGCTTGACTTAATTACTCTAGCGTTGGAGATTTTGCCCTCTCGATCAATGGTGAATTGAGTCCGAGCCCGATTACTCTGATTCATGTCTGGCGGCTGCCAGTGTCGTCTAATTCTCTTTTCAATGTACACCATGTAGCTTTGATAATCTTTGAACTTCATCGAGTCCACCGGCTCATCAACAACAGCGGCGCGCCGATGCTTGTGATTATGGACAGGTCCCATCGCTGCGCCTAATGAAATGCAAAACATGATGAAGACCACCAGAAAAGGAATCGAAGCGCTTTTGAGTGCTGCGAAATTCTCCTTTTGTTTTTGTCCAAGAAATGTGCGTCCAACGGGATCTAAATGCAGCGCCAATTCGAATAGATAGTTGGTGAAGGCATACAATCCAAGCAACGCAATGATAGCAAAACGCGTGTATGGCACTACCAGTAGCAGCAAGCATGCCGCCACCGCCCATGGAGGCAAAGTGCGACACCATATGGAAAAGCGCAGCAACCCGTGATAGAGGCGATTTTTTGCTTTAAGCGATTCGACGACACCCAGTCGGGCTTGATCTGAAGCAGGATTCAGCCGCAAAGCTTCCCTGTAGTGTTCAAACGCTTGCACATGGTTGAGCATGCGCAGTTGCACCGCGCCTTGATTGATGTGAGCCGTCGAACTCTCAGGTGCAATCGCTAATGCTTGTGCAATGGCTTCTTCCGCTTCAGGTAATCTGTTCAATTCAAGTAGGCAAGCGCCTCGATTGATCAAACATTCTTCGTGTTCTGGATCACACGCAAGTCCCAAATCAGCCATTTCTAGGGCTCTGGGATATTTTTTTTGACCAAAATAAATCTGAGAAGCGCGCGCGAATAGATACGCTTCTTCAGGATCCAATCGAATCGCTTCTATGATCGCCTTTTCAGCTTCTTTGCCTTTGTTCATAGCGGTGAACGTGAAGCTAAGCGTGTAGTGCCCATATGAGTAACCGGGCAATAGGCGCACCGCCTCTAGTGCTTCCTTGTGACCCTGATCCCCTTTTCTGAGCGCGGTCAACGTCATGCCCAACATCGCATGTGCGGATGCTGAATTCGGATTTTGAGCGAGTTCTTGACGAAATTCTTTTTCAGCGTTTTTGAATTGCTTCGTTTGATATAGAGCGAGTCCGCGCTCGTAATTTGAGCCCATAATTTAAATCGTCTGTCTACAGTTTGAGGTATTTGCGAATGTCGTCATAAGTGCCCCCTTCGTTTGAATAAAGAGCGTAGTTCTTTGCTGTGGCAAACCACTCGGCTGTCGAGGGTCTCAAGTCTTTTAGGTTTGATTCCAAATCCTTCGTTGTAATCGGTTTCGGCTTGCCCTCTTTCATCGCTTGTTCGATCTTCTTTTCAAGCGTTTGATCTACTAAGGCATGCAAATCTGCTCCAGAAAAATTATCTGATTTCTTCGCTAAGTAATCGTAGTCGATATTCTCTGTGGGCTTTCCTTGCAACATGATCCGCAAAATTTCCATGCGCGCCGGTTTGTCCGGAGGCGGAACGAAGATGATGCGGTCAAACCGTCCGGGTCTTCTAAAAGCGCTGTCTAAGTGCCATGGAGCATTGGTGGCGGCAAGAATCAAAACGCCTTCGTTGTTTGTGTCCACACCATCGAGCTCAGCTAAGAATTGGTTGATTACATGACGTCCAGAAGACTTCATCGTGCTGCGACTGGCGGCCAGGGCATCGACTTCGTCGAAGAAAAGCACACAAGGAGTGTTTCGCCGTGCGCTTTCAAAAACGTCGTGCAGATTTCGCTCACTTCCACCGATCCACATATCCAAAACTTCATTTATTCCAACATTGATGAATCCGGCGTTGATCTCACCGGCGGTGGCACGAGCGAGGTGGGTTTTTCCGCAACCCGGTGGTCCATACATCAGGATGCCGCCACCCATCTTCTTTCCATATGCTTTGTAGACGTCGGGATTGGTGAGCGGATAAATTATTTTCATCCGTATCTGCTCTTTCACCGGATCCATCCCACCAACGTCAGCGAACTTTGTTGTGGCCCGCTCGATTTCGTTATCGAAGTCGTTGTCAGAATTTACTTCAGCGCGAATCCTGCCGTCTATGATTTCGGAATCTTTGTGAGCACCGACACCGAGCCTCTCAGAAAGACTTTCATCTGCTAGCGACGGATCGTTTTCGATCGCTAATTTGTATTGGCGCACGGCTTTTTCAACTTGTCCATCATTGAGCAGCATGCGCGCATGCAGCAAATAGGCGGCCGCCGGCGTCGTGCTCGATGAAATTAAGTCTTCCGTGATCACCAGAGCCTGCATGTATTTACCAAGCTGATAGAAAGTGCTCGCTAGCCCCACTTTTACTTGACTGTTGTCCGGGTCTAAAGATAGTGCTGTTGTGTACTCCCTTTGAGCTTCCTCGTAACGACTCAGACCATGCAACGTGTCCGCCAGATGAACTCTAAGCGGAATGTTGTCCGGCGATACTTCAACCGCTTTGCGCAGTGTCGTTACCGCATCGTTGTTGCTTGCCATAACCTTCCTTTCAACAGTACCCGTAATTACTTTGCCGCACAGGGCGAAGAAGTAAACGTTTCGAGGGGCTAATTATATCCCCATAGGTATTAGTCGGTTAATATAGGAAAGTTCGAGGAGGCTGGTGTTTTCGTTGGCTTAAGTGACGGGGCGAATTTTAGATGCGAAAAGTAGCAAGAGTCTTGGTAACACTGGTTTTGATGTGTTCATCGCGCCAAGCCTTGGCCGAGGTCAAAAGTACTAATCCGGTACAGCAAGCGGAGGTCTCCGAGACGGCAGCCGCTTGGGACAAGATGACGCCCGACGAGAAGATGCAATTAGTTGATGAAAATCGGCGAAAATTAGATGACGTCAGGCGCGGTTTGGAAGAGAAGCGATTGAATCTCGACTCCCCACGACACGACATCGAAACACGACGCATGGCACTGCAGCAGAAGCGACTTGTAATGGATCAGGAGTCGCATCAGCTGCAAGAAGAATTCAGCGCCATGGATGAGAAGCGTCAACAATTGGATCAACGCAGGCTTGAGATGGATCAAGAATTTCGCAAGGTTGATCTTGAACGCCAACCCCTCAATGTCCGTCGGTTAGCTTTGGACAAACGACGGCACGAGTTGGACGGTAACTGGCGACAGTTGGATGTAGAGAAAATGCCTTACGACGTCCAGAGGTTGGAAATCGACGAGCAATGGCGTCAGAGCGACATTCAAAGACTTAAACTGGATAAACAACGCCGCCAGGCCGAGCAACAAAAGGCAGAACTGCAAAAGGCCGAACAATCAAAGACTAATTAGGGCTATCCGTGTCTGCCGAAGTGATTTCGTTCGCGCGTGCCCGCAACTCATCAACTTCTTCCTTTCTTCCAAGATAGTATAAATCATAGGCGTACTTCTCTAGATAAGGCACTAGCGATATTGAATCTGCACCGTGATACTGTTCGGACATTTGTAGAGCTTGTTGCAGTAACGGTTCGGCTGCTGCGTAGTTCTTTTCTTCGCAGTACAGACTGCCGAGCTGTAATAATGCTCGCGCCGCATTGCCGTCTTTGGGTGGCGAGGACTGAAAAGCAGTGTTAGCTTGTTGATACAACGCTTCTGCCTCGGGATATTTACCTTCTTTGATAAAGCATTTCGCTAACTTGTCCAAGCGCGCATAAACTTGTGGATGTTCTGGTGGCTGGATACGCTGAGTCATTTCGAGCGAATCTTTGAAATAAGACTCAGCATCCACATATTCTTTTCGCGCCAAACAAAGACTTCCTAGGCTGTCATAGCTATTCGCTAGGGATAAATGTTCTTTGCCGAGCACTGTCGTTTTCACTTCCAGTGCAGCCTTGTAAAGTTTCTCAGCCATGTCGTAGTTGGTGTGTGCTAGATATAGATTGGCAATATCATCACAGCTAATGGCCCATTCGATTAACGGATCTCTTACGGCGGTAGAAGCAGTACCCGCCCAGCCCTGCAGCGGTGCTCCCTGTTTCAAAACCAGTGCCGGACCCTTTGCACTTCGCAAAGTGCCGTTGATGAATGCCAGCATTTTGTCGGTTAGAGGATCTGCTTTACTGACAGTGCCTCCTGTCAGATAGAAACGCACTAATGTCCCCATCGCTGGTATCAGTTCACCGTTCTCATTGCCGACTGCCACTTCTTTCACTCGTAGCGATTCTTCTAAAAGCGGTTCGGCTTCTGAAAATCGACCACGGATTGAAAGCAGGCGACCGAGCTCATCCTCACTTTTGGCCAAACGTAAATCACCCGGTCCAAAGCCACGAGCCTTTGCCACGGCTTCTTTAAGCAGCCGTTCTGCCACCCCATATTGGCACAGGTAAAATGCAGCACTGCCCCGAGTTTGTAGTTGGCCCCAAGCATCGGGCGTTTCAGCCAAGGCTATGGATGGTGCGGAGATTGCTGGACCGGATATGGAGATTACAGCAAGCAGCGCTACAAGGGCGCCATTTGCCAGTGCTGAACTGTAGCTTAATTTGGCCATTCGTCTTTTAATTCCTGTCGCCTATACACTAGTCCTCTAATTTTAGCTGATTATTGCTTAAATGGCATCAGCGATCGGCACCGTATCCGGTGACGATTCTAATTATGCCGAGCAGCTTAGCTGCATAGGCTATCCTCGGATTATTCAGGCTTGCCAAGTGCGCTTCTTCGTTATAAGTTCGATTTCTTTCTGGTAGACGAGAACAAGCTTTAAGGTATCTAAAAGCGGATTCAAACAACCAGCGGCTGCAGGCCCAAGGTTTGCATCATTTGTCGGTCTTGGTCATGATCGCAATTAGGAGTCGTGAGCAGCTTTTCGCCTGTGAAAATGGAATTCGCCCCGGCAAGGAAGCATAAGGCTTGCTCAGATTCTGACATGCTTACCCGCCCAGCAGAGAGTCGCACCATGGCTTTGGGCATGATCATTCGAGCCGTACCGATCATGCGGAGCATTTCCCAAATTTCTACTGGTGGGCGATCTGCAAGCGGAGTGCCTTGACTGGCGACGAGAGCGTTCACCGGCACAGACTCAGGATGTTCAGGCAGAGTCGCTAATGTGTGCAGCAAACCAATTCGATCAGCTGCACTTTCTCCCATGCCGATGATGCCACCACAACAAACGTTTAGTCCCGCCTGGCGAACATTTGCTAACGTGGTCAGTCTGTCTTCATATGTTCTGGTTGTAATAATTGAATCGTAATACTCAGGACCGGTATCTAAATTGTGATTGTAGGCTGTCAGCCCAGCCTCCTTCAAGCGTTCGGCCTGAGATCCTGTAATCATGCCGAGCGTGCAGCATACCTCCAGTCCAAGGGAACTAACAGAGCGCACCATATCCAGTACCGAATCGAATTGTTCGTTATCTTTCACGTCGCGCCAGGCTGCGCCCATACAAAATCTTGAACTGCCGGCCTCTTTAGCTTTGGAGGCGGCTTGAAAAACTTCTTTGGGATCCATCAGCGCTTGTGCTTCGACACCGGTTTTATATCTTGCTGATTGCGGGCAGTACGAACAATCCTCCGGGCAAGCGCCGGTTTTGATCGAGAGCAAAGTGCATTGTTGAATTTTGTCGGCTTGATGATGAAGTCGATGGACAGATGCTGCCGAGAAGATTAGATCTAAAAGAGGCTTGTTGTAGATTTCAGAAATTTCTTCTCTTGTCCAATCCATTCTCACATCACGTTGCCTGACATTTTTATTGCGCGCTTCGTGCTCTATTGTTTGCGTTGTTGAACAGCATGCTTCAGACATTTTTCTTCCTTTTGTGAGTGCGACTATAGTGATCTAATTACCCCTGCGATTTTGTAGTAGATGAAACTTAAACTTTCGGCAATGCAGTAAGGGGGCATTAAATAAACTGTGTTGCCGAGTGGCCGAATCAGTAAACCTTGCTCTAAAAATTTCTCGCGAAGAATGGGTCCAAGTTCGTTGTAGTAATGATTTCCACCTTGGCTTTCCACTTCGAACGCCACTATTGTTCCGCAGAACCGAAGGTCTTTTATGTTTTTAGTGTCATTTAAATATTCCGCAGCAAAAGCCCTGTGCTTACTTTCCATCTCTGTAAATGGACGTGTATCTGCCTCGAGTAATTCCAAAGACTTGACTGCAGCCGCGCAAGCTATTGGGTTTGCCGTATAGGAGTGTCCATGAGCGAACATATCTTGAGGATCGTCGGATAAAAATGACTCATAAATTTTGTCAGTGCACGCTGTCACAGCGAGAGGGACAAAGCCGCCTGTAATGCCCTTGGAGAGGCAAAGAATGTCTGGATCGACATTAGCTTTTTTGGCAGCGAACCAATCGCCTGTGCGACCGAAACCAGTCATCACTTCATCAAAAATTAGAAGCAAATCATTGTCTCGCGAAAACTTCTGCAACTTGACCAGAAATTCAGTGGAGCACATCCGCATACCGCCAGCGCCCTGCACCAGCGGTTCGATGCAAATCCCTGCGTATTTCTTTTTCTTTGAGCTAACAAGTTTTTTGAGTTGCTTTAGGGTCTCTGCTTCTCGTTCTTCATTTTTAGATGGGTCATCACTTTTTAAAGGAAACGACACAGCATCAAATTCTGGCATCATCCTCTTATATCTTTGCCAGAAGGGTGAACTTCCGGCAATGGACATCGCACCAATGGTGTCGCCGTGATAGCCGCCTTCAAAGCCGATGAATCTGTCTCGATCTGCCTGACCCTTGTTGTACCAATACTGATAGGCCATTTTTAACGCTACTTCGACGGCGGTTGATCCATTGTCAGAGTAAAACACTTTTCGCAGAGATGACGGCAGGTGGGGCAGCAATCTTGCTGCCAGGATCTCTGCGGGATCGTGTGTGAAGCCTGCAAACATCACATGCTCCAAATGGATTGCTTGCTCATAAATGGCTCGTGCAATATCTGGATGACTATGTCCGTGGATGTTAACCCACCAACTGGAGATGCAGTCGATGATCTCCCTGCCATCTTCGAGTTTGAGAATTGCGCCATGCCCACGCACAACTTTTAAGGGCGGCGACGCCGTTTTCATTTGCGTAAATGGACGCCAAATTGGTGAGTGGTTAGTCATCAGCTTTTAGCACCAAGGTTCGACGTCGCCACAGGTGTCGGCAAGTGCGCGGAGAAAAATATTCTCTAAATGCCCCGGATAGAGAGTCCGGTGAGAGCTCCGGTAAGCGAGCACACTGCGCGATCACCGGCACCTTCCCGTAATGTTCAATCGCTTGTTTATTGGATTCGTGAGGCTCACCATTCATAACTACGCCAAGAATTGGGATAGAGCGGGAATTTAGTGCGGATATGGTGAGCAGCGTATGGTTGATTGTGCCCAATCCACTTAGAGCCACGACGATGACAGCGAGCTGTAATTGATCGATGAGATCGATCATCAAATGCTGTTCGTTTAGCGGTGTCAAAAGACCGCCAGCTCCCTCTACGATCAGGTGAGAATTTGGATGGGCCGGCAGTTCAAAGTCTTTCAGATCTATGTGTTTGCCACTAAGGCTGGCAGCCAGATGCGGAGAGACAGCGTGTTCAAAAACGTGGCGTTCGGCAAGGAAATTTTCAGCCGAAAGTTTTGTCACCTTTTTCAAAAAGTTGGTGTCACTCGGCTCACCTGATTGAATTGGTTTCCAATACTTTGCTTCCAAGCCGGAAAGTAAAATGCCTGATACGACCGTCTTGCCAACGTCAGTCCCTGTTCCAGTGACGAAAAATGCATCAGGCAACGAAATCATTATTTCAGTCCTCGTGATATCCGAGCGCATAGCACAATGTATGTAACCTGCACTTCGTTGACAAAACATTTGTCCCAGGCTGAGATCAAACTACGCAGCTGTGCGGGACTAAGTGTTAGACCGCGAGTGTTTACTGCTGCGCCTACACCCTTGATGGAGCGGAAGAATTCGAGCGCCGATTCGTATTTGCAGACAATTGAGTGCTGCTCCCAGTCTAGCGATAACTCATGCCGCCCGCACCAATCGATCAGCTCTTCCTTTTTTGGCAGCAAATTTGCAGTGAAAGGTATCCCATTTCTTGTACATTGTTGTTCCCACTCCCTAAAAGTCCCGGCAGTAGGAATTGAGAATACGAGCTCTCCGTCAGGTTTTAAGCTTGTGAGCAACCGATCAATCGTGCCATAAAAATCAGATACCCACTGGAGGCTGAACGATGCCGCGATTAAAGCATAGGCCTGACTCAAGGTGAGTTCTTCCGCGTTCAAAGTTAGTAATTCCACTCGCTCTGATGGCACGAACAGATTTGTTTGGCACTGAGCGAGCATTGAATTTGAAACGTCGCTAAGTGTCATCTGGCGCGCCGGGAACATCTGCAAGAGATGCTCGGTGAAAATTCCAGTGCCGCATCCTAGTTCAAGAACGGGTCCTTCAGTTAAAGTCTCAATGTTTGCATTGAGAAATTGCGCAAGCATGCGGGCGCTTTGCGCCTGGACGTTTGCATGCTCGGCGTACGTGGGCGCCTGCTGAGAGAATGATTTGACAATGGCTTCTTTGAGCAATGAGACATCTTTGAGCGCTGAGGTATCTTTGAGCACTGAGGTATTCATCTCTGCGCCACCAGGCAATGCGCGCGGATTTTTTCAAGGCACCAGGACGGGTCAAGATATGGCAAGGCATGGTTGCCATCCTTATGAATTTGAATTGAACTCCGCTTTGAAATTTCGGTCAAGCGACGTGCATGGCGCACCGGAGCGATTGCGTCATTCTCTCCATGCAAGATCAAAACATCCTTTGGCAAAACAAACCAGTCTGGATTAAATTTGGACTGATTTAGTAATTCGAGATCTTCAAATATGAGACTGAGATTTTTAGGCAGCGCCATGTCTCGATGTAGAAGGTCAGATGGAAAGCCACATCTTGCGTAAAAGTCCGCGATCACCTGATCCGATGACAGAGGTAGTTTGTGCAACATTCGCTGCACCGAAATGCGAGAAACTTTGGACTCTCTTTCGCTGCCGTCGTGGAAATTTGAAAAGCCACCAACAATAACTAACAAGTCAGATGATTCGATCTGCCCTTCTGAAACGAGATGTAGTCCCAGTGAATGAACCACAAGCACTTTCAATTTATCTTCGCCTGAGAACACTGGCTGAATTGATGGTAAAGAAAAATAGCCCCGCTCAGCAAATTTGAAGTTTACTTTTAAATCGATTCTCGCTGCACTTTCTTTCCATTGACTCCACATCGCGGAATCAATTGCCCACCCGTGCTGCAGTATTATCTCCATGTCAGCCATTTGTCTTCCAGTTCGCCAGACTGTTGACCAAGTGCTGAATATGCTCCTCTTTATGCGCCGATGTGACGGATAGGCGAATTCTGGACTCGCCTTCGCGCACCGTCGGCGGTCTTATGGCCGGTGCAAGTATCGAGCACTCTTCCAGATAGCGTGAGAGTGACAAAGTGTCCCCATCCGCACCAACAATGATGGGAATGATTTGGGTGCTTGAACTTCCTGTACTAAACCCCATTTTGTGTAATCGATCCCGCAGGTTGGCACTGATCTGCGCCAGGTGTTTACGCTCTTCATTCATCAGAGGTGCAACGTCGAGAGCGGCGTCAATCGCGCCTAGAACAGCCGGTGGAAGCGCTGTCGAGTAAATTAAACCAGCACAGAAGTTGACCAGGTAATCTTTCATTGCCGTTGTGCAGGCAATGTAGGCACCAAATGATCCCAGCGCTTTGCTGAAGGTGCCCATAATCACTGACACACCCTTTGACTCGTAACACAGACCGCGTCCATCAGGACCAAGTACGCCGGTTGCGTGTGCTTCGTCCATGTAAATCGCCGCGCCAAAATTGCCCGCAAGTTCGGTTAATGCCGCAATGTCGCTCGTATCACCATCCATGCTAAAGACAGATTCTGAAACAATCCACATTGAGCTTTGCGAGGATTGATCAGCTTTTTGCAAACGATTTTGCAGACTCGTTAAGTCGTTGTGTTTGTAACGTTGCCATTCACCCTGGCTCAGTTGCAAGCCCATAGCGATACTGTTGTGATTCTCGTGATCGGATAGCAGTAGTGTTTCCTTTCTTCCTAAGGCTGCAATTACGGTTGTGTTAGCTTGATAGCCGGTAGGAAGAAGCAGAGCAGCTTCCGTTCCTTTGAAATTTGCGACCTTATTTTCCAAGCGCTCGTACACATTCAAGTTTCCTGACACCAGCCTTGATGAACCCAAACCCGCTCCGTACTTTTGCACGAATTCAATGGACCGACTTTTCAGCTCTGGGTGTTTGCTTAAGGCTAAATAGTCATTTGAGGCAAAGTTGACTAAGGTTTTCTTGCCGTCGATTGAAATCTCGGCACCACCTGTAATGGCAAGCGAGCGCAACTCTCGGAATCGATTTTGCCGTCGTCGTTCTTCGGTTGCCAAACCGTATATCTGCTCAGTGTTCATGGTCCGCTATGTTACGCGAATTTCTTTGGGTCCGATACTTGACTGGTAAGCATGCGGATTCAGGCAGATGCCGGCTGGGTGCCGGCGCTCCCAGATTAGCTCCGCTGCCACAGACCCACGTAGCGCACAAGAGCAAAGCAGCGCTAAAAGCGCTCCTTGTCCTGACCCCACTCGTGTGCGCAGGGCGATTCTGGGACAAACCTCGTAGATTAATGGTGTTTCAAATAACTTGATATTTAAGCGATATATTGGCGGCTGTCCCTGTTAGCGATATCGATTTATCCGTCACCTGTGCTTCCTAAAAGCTTGGATAATGCTCATATCTTAACCATTCAGAAACGAAACCACGTTCTGAGTGCCAATCTTTTGTTTGTTAAGAGAAATCACAACCGTGCATTGTTTAGTAGTACATATTGGCAAGGTATTGGCCAGGCTTGCAAGTCGGCTCAGGCATTGCCTATTAACATCTATGTCAATAATTCAATTTGTCCGGTCATCAACCAGGTTGCTATGCCAAAATACAGTACTGCTTCGCGATATCCGTGAACGATAAGCGTGCTGCTTTGTGGCATACCAATTTGAGGTTCGATTGCAATTGCACTATTCAGGATTTGATCCAACGCCGTTGAACTTATCGATTGCGTTTGTCGGCTTTTACGTTGTTCACATGATTGGCATCACCGTTGGTTATCACCGACTGCTCGCACATCGAGCTTATAAATGCCCGAAAGTAGTCGAGTACATTTTGGTCATGGCTGGCTACCTCGGCTTTGAGAGTTCACCGATGTGGTGGGCGACATTGCATCGAGCGCATCACCGTTACACTGAGACCAGGCTGGACCCGCATGCACCGCGTTTCGGCATTTATGAAGCGTATATAGGCTGGTTTTTGCACAAGGGCTATCCTGATTACATAAACCCTGAGAAGCTGTCGCGGGACATGATCAATGATCCCCTCTACAAATTTCTCGACCAGGGTGGAAATTGGGCAAAGGGTCACTTGCTCAACTCGCTCATCAACTTTAGCCTGCGAGCAGTAATGGCTCTTATTTGGGGCTGGCAGCTGGCCGCAGTTAGTCTGGTCGCCGCATTGATCGTGCAACAGATGCCGCTTTTGCTCAATGTCGTCTGTCACCTGCCTAAAGCGGGCTACAAAAATTTCAACACACCGGATGAAAGTGTCAACGTGGGCTGGGTTGCATTTCTCACACTCGGCGAAGGCTGGCACAACAATCACCATGCTTTTCCTGGCTCAGCCAGACATGGCATGAAACCTGGTGAAATCGATCCCTCATGGCTAATCATTAGAGCTATGCGAGCAATCGGTTTAGTCAGTTGGTTGAATGAGGCGACCATCAATACGCCTTTTAAAGGACCTCAGGGCATGCATGTAGAGCTTGAACTCGTTCCAGACGCTGCTCCTAGACCAGTGCCGGCAATGGCCGGGAATATGCCTGCGGATTTGGTACCGGTGACGGTGCATTCTCAGCGTAGTCACGGGCAGATGGCACGCCGAGCTCGTCAGAAAAATCGCTAGACTTGTTTATCGCGCTCGCGAATGACTGCAAGATAATAGTTTCGAACATCAACTGTCTTCGGATGGATAGCTCGGCCTGCGTCAAGCAGTTGTCTTAAGCCGAGATTGCATGCTGTCAGAATTGCCAGATCGAGATCTAATGGTTCGCTGCTTTTCTTTGCCTTCTTCTCCGATTTTTTTGAAGCTGAGCCATGCAAGGATTCCCAGATCGGATCCGTATAGTCGGTTGGTCGGCTTGCCTCTAAGCAATCAGCTAGAAAAACGACTTTTGAGAGAACAGTCATGTCGACCGCGCCGAGTGTATGTTCGCGGATGGCATCAAGAACCAACGGATTCGTCACGTTCAAATCTTTTTTGATTGTCTCCGCCGCCACCGGTCCGTGCAACAAATGACCATTCACTTTATCTAGTGCACTCAATTGCAAGCCAAATTGCAAAGCTTGGATGACCAGATCTCTGTCCTTTGTTTCTTTGCAGGCATCGTGCAGCCAGCCAGCTAATTGCGCTAAGAATGGATCGCACCCGGTCCTTGTCGCAAGTTCGTCGGCTACTTTGGCAACGCCCTGAACGTGGTTGTAGCGCTTTTCCGAGATGCGCGGGCGCATCCATTCTTGCGCTTTTTCGAGCGTCAGATCTGCGGGTATTCCGTCGTATGTCTTATGGGTTAACATCATGGTATCCAGGTTTTGCACCGCATTTGGTGCTAGTCGGCTGAGAAGTATTTTTTGCCTTTAAGGCGCATGGCCGTCAATGCACCGGCGATGGAAGAGAAGCTCTTAAAGCCAGAATCTAATTCTAGTTTCTCCGACGGTGTAATGTAAAGGCGCTGGCACTTAAGAAGGTTCCGAGGGGTAGTGGCAGTCGTCAGGGCGCAGTTTGCCATAGTTGAGCCGTTTTCCAGGTCCAGTGGGTCGAAGTGACCAGAGTCCAATGGGCAGGCGGAAGTACACCCGAGGCGATTGAATGATAGCAGGTGCCTTTCCTTAATAGACTATTTCTGTATTAGGCATCAGTGCACGCAGCGCCGGCGCTATCCTGAGTGACATTGCTGCTCGTCGGATCGACATACTTCAGTTAGGCATTCTTCGCAAGCTGGGCAGTCCGTTATCATTCACTTGTGTATTTGTTCATTGGTCGCAGTAATATTTTTTGTCAACCAAAATTTCATTGACTGCCGGAGGCACCATATATAGTACCGACTGTTTCTGGCGTAGGCGCTTGCGAATGTAAGACGCAGAAATTGCGTTGCCCGGAAAATCTATCACACTGATGCGCGCCCCGTGCGGATCGAACTTGTCACGCTTGATTGGCGGTCCCGAAGCGACTTCGGAAATGATGGGGTCAACGGCAGTTGATACCAGCCGTGGTGCGACCAGAAAATGGCAGTGTTTGAAGAGTTCGTCCGCGCAGTGCCAATCCTTTAAAAATTTGACGTTATCGCCACCGATGATCAAAGAAATTTTTGTCTCTGGATATAAATTTCTGAAGTGTTCTACCGTGTCGATCGTATAAGAAAGTCCGGCCCTGTCGATTTCGACAGTTGAAGCCTCGAACTTCGCGTTTCCGGAGATAGCAGCGATCACCATGCCATGACGGGCCTTGGCGTCAAGTAAGTGCTGTTCTTGCCGGTGTGGTGGGCTAGAACTGGTGACGAAAATGACTTTGTTCAACGCGAATTGATCTCTGGCGCATTCGGCAATGAGCAGATGACCCGAGTGAATCGGGTTAAAAGTTCCGCAGAACAATCCAAGCTTGCGCACAATCTCTCCCATCAATTCGGCATCGCTGGACTGTGCGGCGTGTAAATTCGCGGCAGCCGCAATCGCATCCTACATGCTAACTCATACGTGATTGTGTCGAGCAAGTTTGCCCAGGCGGCTAACTGGATTGACTTTTGCCCATCCGTTCCAATCAAAGTAAGAACATCACCCAACCTGGCTTCCGGCACAGAAGTGACATCAAACAACATTTGATCCATGCTGATTATTCCGACTTGCTTGATTTCTTGACCATGCAATATCGCTGTCAGTCTGTTGGACAAGCCGCGATCGACTCCGTCAGCGTAGCCAATCGGAATCGAAGCTATGCGTGCCTTAGATGATGCACTCCAGGTCAAGTTGTAGCCAACTGCTTCTCCTGCATCAATTTCGCGCAACTGATTAATGCGACCGCGTATGGACATCGCCGGCTTGACGACATCAGATGTGGTGCGCGAATTTAAACCGTACAAATTGAGGCCGACACGCACCATGTCATGGTGCGTGAATGGATGGAAATGAGCACCATCACCGGAAGCCAGATGCGTAAAGACGCTGCCACCTGCCTCAAGCAACAATTTAGGATAGCGTTTTGACACATTTAGCAGTGCCGCTCGAAAACAATCGTCTTGTTGTTTTGAAAATTCTTCTTGATCGGCTTTGGCAAGATGGCTAAAAATGCTGACCAGTTCTAAGTCCCCGCTTGCCTGCAACTCGTCGACCAGATCAATTAGACCTGAAGGTGACGTGCCCAGTCGATGCATACCAGTGTCGACCTTGAGATGCACACGGCCATTCCTATTTATCTGACTGGCGACTGCGGCTACTTCTTCCAAATCCGATTTGCTGGTTACGGTTAAATCAAGACCGCTTTCGATTGCGCTTTTGATCGCTTGGTAAGGTACCGGACCCAATAAAAGGATGGGGGTCTGCGTGTCGACCGTGCGCAATTCGATACCCTCATCAACTGTAGCCACGCCCAGCCACTCCGCCCCGGCGTGGACTGCTGTCAACGCCACTTCCTTTGCTCCGTGACCGTAGCCATCGCTCTTCACAACCGCCATCAGCTGCGCTGGTGAATCGCCTAGCCAGGAGCGGATCGCGCGCACGTTGTATTCAATGTTAGACAAATCAACTTCAACCCAGGCATCTCTGCGAATGGATGAAACGGTTGATTGGCGCGACACAAGCATTAGTAATTTCTCTAAACACTAGCGGCATCAAGAGCTTGTGAGACCGCAACTTTATGCTAGCATTGCTTCAAGTTGTAAGCACTATGTGGCTTTGACACAAGCGGGACAACGCTTTCCGATTTTTGGTGGCACCGATGACCAGATTTGGTCCGGCTTGTCAAAGGGCTAATTTGTTGTCCTCAAGTCGTAAGCGATGCAACTAGGGAGTTCTGTTCAGGCGTCTCATGGAATCACGGTCAAATTCGTCTTTGTGATTGAGGAGTGGAAAAGTCTTGAATAAAGCTGAACTGGTTGACGTAGTCGCGAAAGAAGCCGGCACAACTAAAAAAGACGCCGAGCAGGTCATCAATAAAATGATGGAAACGATCATTAAGCACGTATCCACGGGCGAGAAAGTTACCCTCGTTGGATTCGGCACCTTCGAAGCACGCCAGCGCAAAGCCCGCACTGGACGTAATCCGAAGACCAATGAACCGTTACATATTCCAGCTAAGCGTGTCCCTGGATTCCGAGTTGGCAAAGAATTCAGCGAAGCGGTTAACAAGAAAAAATAGGGGATCGGGTTGGAGCCACCAAAGGTTGCCGTTGTTGGTTGTGGAGCTTGGGGACAAAACCTGGTTCGCAACTTCGCGCACTTGGGAGCACTAGCCATCGCCTGCGACGCCAGTCCGGCTGCTCGCCAGAAAACCACTGAAGAAAACCGGGGCATCAAGGTTACTGACAGCTTCGAGAGTGTGCTGCAGCAACCAGATGTGAGTGCCGTCGTGATCGCCACACCAAGCGACACCCACTTTGCGCTGGCTAAAAAATCTTTGATGGCCGGCAAGCATGTATATGTTGAAAAGCCACTTGCCAGGGACGTTAAGCAGGCTGAGGAGCTAGATGAAATTGCCACCAGAGAGAATCTGGTCCTCATGGTTGGTCACTTATTGCTCTACCATCCTGCCGTAAATTGCCTTAAAGAGCTGATTGCTTCAGGGGAATTGGGCGATCTGCGTTTCATCAAGTCAGACAGAATGAACTACAACTTCAATCGTAAGCATTGGAGTGTGCTTTGGGATCTCGCCCCGCACGATATATCGATGATGTGCTACTTGCTTGATTGCGAAGCGCCTGACGTCAGTCGGGTCGGCGGCTGGGACACGCTTGGAGACGGCTTGGTCGACGTCGCATATTTGGATTTGAATTTTCCAATTCCCGGCAAAGTTATTCCCGGCCAAATTCGCAACAGTTGGATTGATCCGAAAAAACTCGTGCGCTTGACCGTAAATGGAAGTTTGAAAACGGCTGTGCTCAATGATACTCAACCCTTAAATAAGTTGACGTTGCACAGCCAAACACGCGAAGGACGAATGATTGAGGAGTTTCCTTATTATTCATCGTCAGAGCCCTTGCTTCTGGAGTGTGAACACTTTTTGCAATGTTTAACTACTGGTGAGAGACCGAGAACTGACGCCAATAATGCCTATCAAGTCGTACGCATCCTCGCTGATGTCGAGAAGCGCTTGTCGGGCCGTCCAGCACCGACACAGCCCGCGACCACTTCGCGCTAGATCTTTACTGACAATGTAGAAAAAGTTGAGATCATTCGATCTCCCTGTATAATGAGACTCTATCGCGAATGCAGAGTAATTCAGTGGTAGAATGTCTCCTTATTAGGAGAGCGCTAAAAACAATAGTGTGTATGCGGGCCTAGCTCAGTGGTAGAGCGATTCCTTGCCAAGGAATAGGTCGCGAGTTCGAGCCTCGTGGCCCGCTCCATTTTTAATTAACGCAATGTCCTGCGCCCGCCTATCAGGCAGCCCTGCTATATTTAGGGCTGGAGAGATGATTTGCTCCGTCTTCCTGTCGACAACTCTGTGGTGAGGCCAATTATCGATGACCGAGGCTGACAAGAAAGCGAAGCCTGCTAAAGACAAAGAATCGACTGAAAATCCAGAGCTTGTTGTTGGCGAAGCGACTGCTGAAAAGGCAGAAAAAGCGACAGAAAAGGCCGCCAATCCTCTCGACAAAGCAGATACAGTTGGTCCGGGCAACCCGCAATACTCCAACCCCACCGGCGGCATTGTGCAGCGCCGATCGCGCTGGTATAGCAGTTTAGCGGCGTTGAGATACGTCAACAGTCTTTCCAAAGATGATGATGTGCGTGTTAGGGACAGCGACCGGGCGACTAGTATATTTTTGCTTATTAGTGCCATTCTTACAGTTGTGTCACTCGTGGTGCCTCAATTGGCACCACATCGCGTTCCGCTCGTTTTGGTTTGCGACGCGCTTGTCGGCGTCATGTTGGTGTTCTATGTTGCCAACAGATTTGGCATTTTGAACACTCTCAGCCCCCGCCAGGCCTTGCTTACCTGGCAGCTTTTGATGGGTGCTAGTTTTCTCGGCATTTTCATGACGATCAACTTTGCCCTCGTTATTGCCCTGGTAGTCTCGCATTCCAGCATTGAAGAGCCTCGTGCACCGTCGCAGGTCGGGCAGCCAAATTAGCTCAGTGTGAGCCGCTAGCCGCTGAGTCCATACTCGCATCGACGATCCTCGGATAATCATCTAAAAAAGTAAATAAGCGAGGGTGAAGCCTGCTCAAGACACCGTCTAAACCTCCAGGCGTGATAAAATCGCGGCTTGTTCGCGGTCTTAACAGCGACATTAGTCGACATTGAACTCATGTCTTCAGCAATTCAATAGGGAAAAATCAAATGAAGGTCACCCTTGACAGGGAAGGCAAAAACCTCGTCCGTATGGGTCTCGAATTGGAATCGGAGAAGGCGCTTAAAGCCTATGAAATGGCTTGTCGCAGTCTCAGTCACCAGGTAAACATTCCTGGCTTTCGACGAGGAAAAGCTCCCAGAAACATCATCGAAAAAACACTTGGTGTTGATTACATCAAACGAGAAGCGCTCGAAAAGCTAGTTCCCGAACTCCTTAGCCGCGCCATCATGGATGAAAGTTTGGACGTGATCACCGAACCGGAAATCGATTCATGCGAATTCGAATTGGGTTCTCCGCTGAAATTGAACGCCAAATTCGAAATCAGACCAGAAGTTTCCTTAGGTCAGTACGCCGGTGTTTCAGTCACTGTGCCGGAAGCAACTTTGCCTGTTGACTCCATGGAACGCGCTCTTGCAAGCATTGCTGAATCGAAAGCAAGTTTGAAAGCAGCAACGAGCAGACCAGTTGCTAAAGGCGATACGGTTCTTCTCGATTTTGAATGTTTTGTCAACGATCAGTTGGTTGAAGGCGGAAAGGCTGATGGACTCGTTCTTGAAGTCAAAGAAGGCACTTTCATCGAAGGCTTCTGCGATCAGCTGATCGGCAAAGAGCCTGGACAACAGTTTGAAGTGAAGGTCAAATTCCCTGAAGAATATCGAAACAAAGAACTCGCCAACAAAGATGCCGTTTTCAAAGTCGATCTAACAGAGCTTCGTGAACGCGTTATTCCTGAATTGAATGACGAACTGGCTGTTTCAATTGGTCAGCCATCTTTGCAGACGCTTAAAGATGCGCTGCAGGAGCGCTTGGGCGAAGAAGTACGCCAGGAAAATGAGATGCGCGCTCAACGTGCAGTTGTGGAAGCCGTCGTCAATGCAGCTACTGTCGACATTCCTCAAACGATGGTCGAACGAGAGCGTGACTTGCTTTTGCAACAAGTGCGCAAGTATCTAGAACAGAATAATCAAAGCTGGGACCAGTTTGAACAATCACCAGATTTTGAACAAGTGCGCGAGAATAAATTGGAAGAGGCTCGTCAAAGAGTGCTCACCAGCTTGGTTTTAGGTGCAGTCGTGCGGGCCGAGAAAATGAGTGTGGACGACGACGAGATCGCACCGTATCTCGCTGAAATCGTGGCGCGTTATGATCTGGCTGCTGAACAGGTTGCCCGCAACGAAGAACTGCGACGCCAAGTCATGGAAGAAGTGCTGACCAACAAAGTTGTGCAGTTTCTCGTTGGTAAAGCTAACATTCAATATGTACCTGAACCAGAAGAAGCACAGACCGCCGAACACAAACATGAAGACGGTCACGAGCACCATGAACACAAAGAGGGTGAGTCCCACGATCACGCTGAGGAAACAGAAGGCGGAGATGCTAAAAAAGGTAAGAAAAAAGCATCTGAAAAATCAGCTCAAAAGAGTTGATCGCGTTGATTTAATCTGTGTTTGAGGCATTTGAGTAAGATAATATCGACACGCATCGATAGACTATCCTCGGATAAACTAAGCGACAGCTCGTTAGCAACTTCGGCAAATGCTCGTAAATCGCGAAAAATTAGTGCTAAGTTTAATTAGGTAAGAAGCAGGAAGGAAGACAATGTCACACCCACCATCAAAAAGTCAGCTTTTCGATATCTGGAGCATAACGCCAATGGCGTCTCCAAATATGTACTATCCGCCTACGGTTATTGAAACGACAGCACGCGGCGAAAGGGCATTTGACATATTCTCGAGATTGCTCAGAGAAAGAATCGTATTTTTAGGAACTCCAGTTGACGATACGATCGCAAATTTGATCGTCGCTCAACTGTTGCTATTGGAAGGCGAAGACCCCGAGAAAGATATTCGCCTCTACATTAATTCGCCGGGCGGCTCCGTCACGGCTGGGTTCGCTATCTACGACACGATCCAACATATCCGCTCGGATGTCTCGACGATCTGTCTTGGTCAAGCTGCCAGCATGGGAGCCTTTCTGCTCGCAGCAGGAAAGAAAGGCAAGCGCTTGGCGCTTCCTCATTCACGAATTCTAATCCACCAACCTTTGGGCGGAGCACAGGGTCAGGCTACCGATATCGAAATTCAGGCTCGAGAAATCTTACGAATTAAGAGACAACTTAACGAATTGATGGCACTTCATTCGGGTCAATCCGTCAAGCAAATCGAGAAGGACACTGATCGCGACAATATAATGACTGCCGAGGAAGCCAAGGAATATGGTCTCGTCGACGAGGTAATCCTTAGATTGGACGCAGCGCCTAATGTGGCTGCCGTCTAGCACTAGTGTGCAAGACTATCCTCCGACAATTGAATTCGTGCATCTGACAATCTTCTGTCAGAATGATTCCATAGAGATAGGGAAACAACATGCCAAAGCAATCAGATAATCGACTTAAATGCTCTTTTTGCGGAAAGAGTCAGGATCAAGTAAAGAAACTGATTGCCGGACCCGGCGTTTACATCTGCGACGAGTGCGTGGATCTATGCAACGAGATTCTTGATGAAGAACTGTTCGAGGGCAGCCCGGCTGCTAGCCCAACTGAAGCGTCTCTGCCGCAACTCGTAGACATTCCCAAGCCGCAAGAAATTAAGTCGTTTCTTGATCAACATATCATCGGTCAAACGATGGCCAAGAAGATTCTCTCAGTCGCGGTTTATAACCACTATAAACGGATTAGTCATAACAGCGAACTTTCCGATCAAGTTGAAATTCAAAAATCAAATATTCTCCTGATCGGACCAACCGGTTGCGGCAAAACTCTGCTAGCACAAACGCTGGCTAAGCTGTTGGACGTTCCTTTTGCGGTTGCTGATGCTACGACTTTGACTGAGGCAGGATATGTCGGCGAAGACGTTGAAAATATCTTACTGCGTCTTTATCAAGCAGCTGATTATGACGTCAAGAAGGCCGAGCGCGGCATTATTTACATCGATGAAATCGACAAAATCTCACGCAAATCAGAAAACACTAGTATCACCCGTGATGTCAGTGGCGAAGGTGTGCAACAAGCCTTGCTGAAGATGATTGAAGGAACGCTTGCCAACGTGCCACCTCAAGGTGGTCGCAAACATCCACATCAAGAGTTTATTCAAATCAACACCGCCAACATTTTGTTTATTTGCGGTGGTGCATTCGTCGGACTCGACAAGATTGTTGAACAGCGAGTTTCATCGAATCGAAACATTGGATTCGGCGCAGACACTCCGTTGACTTCGTGGGAGCGCGAACAGAAAACAAGCAAAATTTTGAAAGACACTGCGCCTGATGATTTGCTCAAGTTCGGTTTGATTCCAGAATTTGTCGGCAGAATGCCGGTTGTTGCCGTTCTCGAATCACTTGATGTAGAAGCGCTTGTCCGCATCTTAGTTGAACCTAAGAACGCCATTATCAAGCAATATCAGCAGTTGTTGGCCCTTGATGGCGTCGAGTTGCGATTCGATCAAGAAGCAATAGCCGGTATCGCCGAAGAGGCTTTGAAGCGCAAAACCGGTGCCCGTGCCCTAAGATCCATCGTCGAAGAAATCATGTTGGACATCATGTATGAAGTGCCATCACGAAACGACATTAAGGTCTGTCATATAACCAAAGAACTAGTTGAAAAACGTTCAACGGCTGAGCTCCTTCAGTTGCCAAAAGCAAAACTGAAGGGCGAAATAGCCTGAAAACGGCCGGTAATTCAGGCTAAACTATAAGCTCTTGCAAGTTGCGCCCCTACTACTGGTCACGACCCAATGGCTGACTTGAGTACGTCTACATTTCCACTTATTCCTCTGCGAGACGTCGTCGTCTTTCCGCAGATGGTGACGCCTCTGTTCGTTAGTCGTCCTAAGTCCATCGCCGCGCTGGAACAGGCTCTGTTGCGCGATGACCGCCTGGTCGTGCTAGTCGCTCAAAAGGACCCCGAGTGCGAAGAGCCGAATCAAGACGAAATTTATCAAATCGGCACTTTAGCCGAAGTCATGCAGATGTTGAAACTGCCCGACGGCACAGTCAAGGTGTTAGTTGAAGGCTCGAGTAGAGTCAGCTTGGACAAAGTCTTCGATGAGTCGGCTCACTTCACTGCCAACGTAAGCGAGCAGGAAGAAACCGTGCGTGACGACCAGGGCACGAAGACATTGATTCGCGTCTCGGTGGAAAAATTTGAACAGTACGTCAAGTCTACAAAAAAAATAAATCCAGAGAGTTTGTTAGCTGTATCAGGCATTGGACAACCGGGCCGGCTTGCTGACATCATTGCCACGTATCTTGGTTTAGATGTAGCTGAGCGACAAAAATGCCTTGAGATTTTTGACAGCACCGAACGGCTCGAATATGTAAGCTTGCTGCTTTCCCGCGAGCTTGAATTGGCAGATTTAGAACAACAAATTCACGATCGCGTTCGTTTCAATCTTGAAAAAACTCAACGCGAATACTATCTGCGCGAAAAAATGCGCATCATTCAAGACGAGCTCAATGCAGACGGTGAGCAGACTGGTGAGATCGCCGAGTACAAGCAAAAAATTGCCAAAGCTAAAATGACCGGTGTGCCGCTAGAAAAAGCAGAGAAAGAACTTTCGCGCCTGGAAAAAATGATGCCTCAAAGTGCCGAGGCTGGCGTAATTAGGACATATCTCGATGTGCTAGTTTCAATGCCATGGGCAAAAAAATCTCGCGAGGTGATCGATCTCGACGAAGCGGAAGCGGTTCTCACTGAAGACCACTACGGCTTAGACAAAGTCAAGGAAAGAATCCTAGAGTACCTTGCCGTACGCAAGCTCTCGAAGCATCCACAAGGAACAATTTTGTGCCTTGTTGGACCACCTGGCGTCGGCAAAACAAGTCTTGTGAAATCAATTGCAAAAGCGATGAACAGAAAATTTGCCCGCATCAGTCTTGGTGGCGTCAATGACGAGGCTGAAATTCGCGGACACCGCAGAACCTATATCGGTGCCATGCCAGGGCGAATCATTCAAGCCGTTAAACAATCTGGCACTAAGAATCCAGTCATTCTTCTGGATGAAATCGAAAAAATGACTCGCAGTTACATGGGCGACCCAACTGCAGCCATGCTCGAAGTTCTTGACCCGGATCAGAATGATTCATTTACAGACCATTATTTGGACGCTCCTTTCAGCTTGAGAGAAGTGGTTTTCGTCGCTACAGCCAATGCTTTGGATTATGTGCCCCGCCCGCTTTATGACCGTCTGGAGATTATTCCAATTTCTGGTTATACGGAGGAAGAAAAACTATCCATTGCTGATCAACACATCATTCCCAAATTACTCGAGAAGCATGGTTTAAGCCTGCGAGTTTTGAAGATGCCATCGCCTGCTGTGCGAAAAGTTATTCAGGAGTACACACGCGAGGCTGGTGTTCGACAACTAGAGCGCAACCTTGCCACTATTTGTCGAAAAGTTGCCGCTCAAGTTGTCAAAGATCCTAAGAGCGTAATCAAGTTGGCACCAAATCTGGTGAACAAATATTTGGGACCAGCCAAAATAGTTCGGGAAAATGAAACGCGCGGTCCACAAATCGGCATTGTTACAGGCTTAGCATGGACCGAGACGGGCGGCGAAACCTTGTCTGTTGAAGTGAACACCATGCCCGGTAAAGGCAAATTGCAGTTGACCGGTCAATTGGGCGACGTGATGAAAGAGTCTGCTCAAGCCGCTTTCAGCTATATCCGCATGCACGCCGAAGAACTTGGTATTGATCCTGACTTCGGTGAGAAGTTGGATATTCACGTGCACATTCCTGAAGGTGCTATTCCTAAAGATGGACCTTCAGCCGGAGTCGCTCTTGCTGTAGCCTTGATTTCCGCAGTGACCAAACGTCCCGTGCGAGCCAATCTTGCCATGACAGGAGAGATCACCCTGCGTGGTCGCATTCTCGCAATCGGTGGCTTGAAAGAGAAGGTGCTCGCTGCTGTGCGTGCCGGCGTCAAAACTGTTCTCTTGCCGAAATCAAATGAGAAGGACTTACAAGAGATTCCGGAGTATGTCAAGAAACAGCTTCAACTGCTGCCCGTAGCGCATTTGGACGAAGTCTTCGCCGTCGCCTTCAAAGAGAAAACCAAACCAACTACCGGTACGAAGCCGCGCGGTCTTAATCGCCAGGCCGCTCGCCGCTCTGCCTCCGGTCCTGTCAAGCGGTAGAAGGGAACGCTCTTATCGCTGTCCCTTTCTGCCATAGAAGCCATACCCCAATACCGGAATAATGCTAAATTTGCAGCTTTCCGACGTAATAAGTTGATATGCTTTACATTTGAGCAAAGCTCACCTGGTAGCCTTCTACGTTTGTTTCTGTAGGACACCTAGGAATTTCTTGCTCGAAACAAGCAAACATTTTTGTTTTGCTTTGGGACCTGCTGTGGGAAACAAGTGAAAAGGAGTTCGTCATGGTGATGGCTGAAAAGTTGAACAAGAATCAGACCTACTTAGATCTCGATGACAAATACGTTAATCCCGTGCTTTCACGATCGGCTCGCATTGTGGCAGAGCGGGCTCAAGGCTCCTACATTTACGACATGAACGGTGATGCTTATCTCGACCTGGCTACGGGGATCGCGGTTAATAACGTCGGTCATTGCCATCCTAAAGTCGTTGCCGCCATTCAGAAGCAAGCAGCTGAGCTGATTCACACCTCAGTGACTGTGCACCACAAACGTTATATTGAACTGGCCCAGAAGTTAGTCGAAATCACGCCGAAGACTTTGGACTCGGTTTTTCTCGCTAACAGTGGTGCCGAAGCTGTTGAAGGTGCGGTCAAACTGGCTCGCTATGTCACCGGCCGCCCGGGCATCATTAACTTCCGTGGCTCTTTCCACGGACGCACCATGTTAACCATGGCGTTGACAACCTCCAAGCTTTATTACCGTGAAAAGTATGAACCGCTACCAGGCTCAATCTTCACAGTTCCATTTCCTTACACATATCGCTCGCACTTGAAAGACAATCCGGACGCCGTTGTCGATGATGTTTTCGAACACCTCGACACGCTCTTCCATCAATTTATTCATCCGGAACAAGTTGCTTCTTTCATCGTTGAACCGGTGCAGGGTGAAGGCGGTTATGTAATTCCACCAAAGGGCTTCTTGACTCGTCTGCGTAAACTAGCCGACAAACACGGAATTATGTTGATCATCGATGAAGTGCAATCTGGATTTGGCAGAACCGGCAAAATGTTCGCTTGTGAGCACGAGCCTGTTGAGCCGGATATTTTGCTGATGGCAAAAGGCATCGCAGGCGGCATGCCGCTGTCTGGTTTCGTTGCTCGTCGCGAGGTAACCAGCAAGTGGTTGCCTGGTCGTCACGGCTCTACATTTGGTGGCAACCCCGTGTCGTGTGCAGCAGCATTGGCTGTAATTGAAGTCTTGAAAGAAGAAAAACTTCCTGAACGGGCTGCTAAAGTCGGCGGCGAAATGCTTAAGCGTTTGCAAAAATTTGCCCAAGACAAACAATACATCGGCGAGGTTCGTGGACTGGGCATGATGCTCGGCATTGAATTCGATGATAAAGATGGCAAACCGAGCAAAGAAATTGCCGAAAAAGTGGCAGAGCGATGCTTGGAAAACAAGCTCATCGTTCTTACATGCGGCATTCGCGGACAAGTAATCCGCCTCATCCCAGCTTTAAACATATCGGATTCCGACGCTGAAAAGGCGATGGAAATCCTCGAAAAGAGCATGACATTTTAAGCGACTAAGTCGCTGCAACAACCGCAAAACAGCCAGGAGAAATCTATGAGCACGAGTACACAAAGTCTAGAAACAAAGGGCAAAACAGAGACGCCTCGCGTTTATAACAACTACATCGGTGGACGTTGGGTGAAAGCTGAGAAGGAAGAAACATTTCCCAGCACAAACCCCGCTAACGTAAAAGAGATCATCGGTCATTTCGCTTCCTCCACTGCCAATGACGTGAAGAAGGCAATTGATGCAGCTGCTGAAGCTTTGCCGGCATGGAGAAAAGTGCCTGCTCCTCACCGAGCCGACATCCTGTACAAAGCCGCTCACTTGCTTGAAACAAGAAAAGAAGAGCTGGCCAAGAACATGGTTCGCGAGATGGGCAAAGTGATCAAGGAAGCCAGAGGCGATGTGCAAGAAGCCATCGACATGGCCAAGTTCATGGCTGGCGAAGGCCGCCGCTTGATGGGCAGCACCGTTCCTTCTGAACTGCCGAACAAGTTCGCTATGTCGATCAGACAACCAATCGGTGTTGTCGGCTTGATCACACCATGGAATTTCCCGATCGCTATTCCTAGTTGGAAGATTTTTCCAGCTTTGGTGGCAGGAAACACGATCGTCTTCAAACCAGCAAGTGACACACCACTTTGTGCCGTAATGCTTGTTGAAATCCTTATTGAAGCTGGCTTGCCCGCAGGTGTACTGAATCTAGTCACAGGCGAAGGCAGCAAGGTCGGCATGGCAATCGTCGAAGATCCAAGAGTTCGCGCAATTTCAATCACCGGCTCAACGGCTGTTGGCAAGAAAGTTGCGGGACGTTGTGGCGAATTGATGAAACGCATTTCTTGCGAACTTGGTGGCAAGAACGCTATTTGTGTAATGGACGATGCAGATATTGAGCTCGCTGTTGAAGGCGCTCTCTGGGGCGGTTTCGGCACCGCCGGTCAACGTTGCACAGCTGCCAGCCGGGTGATCATCCACAAAGATCGGTACAAAGAATTTGCAGAAAAGTTCGTCGCCCGAACCAAGAGCCTAAAGCTTGGAGATGGACTCGATCCAGATGTTCAAGTGGGACCGGTGGTGAGCAAAGCTCAATTGGCCAGCGTTCACGAATATGTGGAAATCGGTAAAAATGAAGGCGCTACACTTTTGCATGGTGGCAACATCTTGACAGAAAACGGCATGTCCGAAGGCTGTTTCCACGAACCGACAATCTTTGGTGATGCTAAACCAAACATGCGTATCTCCCAAGAAGAAATCTTTGGGCCGGTCGTCACGCTAATTCAAGTTGACAGTTTCGAAGAAGCGATTGAAGTGGCAAATGGCACCGATTACGGTCTGTCTCTCTCCATGTATACGAAGGACGTTAACCGCGCCTTCGCTGCAATTGAAGAACTCGAATCAGGCATTGTCTACATCAATGCACCAACAATTGGCGCTGAAATTCAACTGCCTTTCGGTGGTATCAAGCAGACCGGCAACGGTCATCGTGAAGCGGGCACCACCGCCATCGACCAATTCACCGAGTGGAAGTCCGTCTACATTGACTATTCTGGACGCTTACAAAAAGCGCAAATCGATAATCATCCTGGACAAAAGAACAACGAAGAGAAAATAGCTCCGTAGCTCACTGTTTTTAACGCAACCTAAATTTGGAGATAAGGAAAATGGATTTTGACTTTACACCGGAGCAAATGGCAATTCGCAAACACATGCGCGATTTTGCTGAGCGTGAAATCGCACCGGTAGCTGCGAAAAATGATCGTGAGTGCAAGTTTGATTGGAATGTGGCCAAAAAAATCTTCGCTGAAGGTTTTCTCGGTTGCCCTGTGCCTGAGAAATACGGCGGTCTTGGACTCGATTATGTTGCTTACGGTTTGATGACTGAGGAAGTAAACCGCGTTTGTTCTTCAACTAGAACTTTGTTTTCTGTGCAGACATCGTTAGTAGCACTGACGATTTTGAAGTGGGGAACAGAAGCTCAGAAGCAAGAATTGTTGCCTAAGCTTTGTAATGGTGAATTGATCGGCTGTTATGGTTTGACTGAACCAGAAGCAGGAAGCGATGCTGGAAATCAACAAACCAAGGCTGTAAAAGACGGTTCTGATTATTTGTTGTCCGGCCAAAAGGTATGGATCTCTTGCGGATCAATTGCCACACATGCATTGATTTTCGCCACTGTTGATACCGGACTTGGTCACAAGGGCATCACTTGCTTCATCGTCGACACGAAGAGCAAAGGCTTCTCAGCCGTTCCTATCAAAGGTAAGCTCGGATTACGTGCCTCCGATACATCAACATTGTTCTTAGATTCAGTACGCGTGCCTGCTGCCAACGTGCTTGGTCAAGTCGGCGAAGGCTTCAAAGTAGCAATGTCTGCTTTGGACAATGGTCGTTTCTCTGTTGCAGCTGGCGCAGTAGGTTTGGTGCAAGGTTGCATCGATGCTAGCACCACTTATGCGATGCAGCGCATCACATTCGGCAAACCAATTGGTGAGCACCAACAGGTGCAAGCAATGATTGCTGATATGGTGGCAGATTGTGAAGCCGGACGGTTGCTATACTTGCGCGCAGCGCATTTAAAGAATAAGGGTGTTCGCAACACTCTTGAAACTTCAATCGCCAAACTCTTTTGCGGCGAAGCGGCAAACAGAGCTGGACACAATGCTGTGCAAATCTATGGTGGCTATGGTTATTCAGACGAATATCCAGTTGAGCGTTATTTCCGCGACGCCAAAGTGCTAAACATCTATGAAGGCACTCGCGAAATCCAACGCTTAATCATTGCTCAAGATGCGCTCGGAATCAGAAATGCAAACGGTCAATCCACCGGGAGGCTAACCGCCTTGGCAGGAACTGCTGCATTGGCTGGAGCTGGCGTTTAAGCCTAGACCGACATCCAAGCTGCCCCTTGGGTAGACATCGAGCCCGCGCCCGTTAGGGAGCGGGCTTTCATGTTCAAGTTAGGGAATAATTACGCGCTCCTCACAACCTGAGGACTATGCTTCTGTATAATTCTCGCCGCTGGATGGGCCCCTAGATCAGACGAAAGCTCGATCGGTGAACGCCCAGTATGGAGAAGGATGTTCAGGCGGGTGCGAAAATTGTTCAAGGGAAATGCAGTAGCGCTTCGCTATCTGCTGGTTTCGCTTGCTGTTCTTGTGGTTGTTCTTTTCGCCGTCGATGCCCTGGTTATTCCTTCGATGGAAGACCAAGGCAAGATCGTCTCCATCGGTTGGAAAGCCGAAAACGAAAAACTTTTGCACTTCATGAGTGCCCGCAATCGAGCAGACAATAATTGCCCAGTGTGGCGCTCGGACTTGTTTCCCGTTATGCCGAAGAAACCCAAGTCAAAGCGCATCCTCGTCATGGGCGACTCCTATGTGTGGGGAGACGGCTATGCGAATTTAAACACGATTTGGTGGCGTCAACTTCAACTCGAATTGGAGCGACGCGGCTACCGTGACGTTGAAGTAATCGCCGCTGGATTATGTGGTGCACCGACTTCCTGGGAGCTGAATTGGGCCAAGAAAATCGTTCCTGAATATCAGCCGGATCTTGTGATTTGGGGCTACCTGACTAACGATCCGAAGGAAGCGGATAACAACAAAGTGCCGTTAGTTAAATCGCTGCGGCTGCCTAAAGACACCGTTTTTTCCGATCGAGTGAGCAAGGTTATGGAAGGACTTTTTCCGAACCTAACCGATCAACTAATTGCAGTGCGCAACAAGCACCGGGAAGAGCAGTCGGGCGACACGTATGGATATCAATACGGAGACTGGGACAAGAAAATCCTTGAAGGAGCAAACTTCGAGCAGTACAAGCAAACCGTTCGCCAGGTGGCTGAATTTTCTCACAGTCTATCGGTTCCTTCATTTGTGATGACGCTGCCAAATGCCATTACCTATGCCTCAAGCGCGGACAGTAAAGTATCGCCAACCGGCGCTGATTTCTTTGAAAACGTGCGCCACTACTACGATGTTCGGTATGCACCAGTAAAAGCTTTGTTTGTGAAGTCTGGAATGACTTTCTATGACATTCTCGATGACTTTATAACTTTCGCTGCAGCACACGGTCCGAGCGGTGTTGAGTCATCAAAGTTTGCCTACATAATTACTCCTAGCAATTCGCATCCGGGCCCGATGGCAGCTCATTTCTATGGCGTTAAAGCGGCCGATTTTCTGGAAGCTAATTACAAAAATGTTTTGGGAGAAAGAACCTTTGGTGCGCAAACCACTCCGAGCAGTGTAGTTATAAACGATTGTGTGCCACCAGATATGAATGTACGTCAGAACGCGGAACATGCCTATTTCGTGTATCCAAACAATGATGATGAGCTACTCTCAATGCCGATCAGAAAACCATATGTTCTGATCAACTTTGAGCGACCAACGGCACTGAAAACAATAAGACTAAACGGCGAGCAACTTAAAGAAGCAAATCTGTATTTAACCCTTCAACCAACTAGTAAGCACTATGACGAGGGACCACCGCTAGAACTCGGGCTAAAACGCGGCTCTTCTTTGTCTTGGAATATTCCCCAAAATACAATCGTCCAGGCAGAAGTCAGTTCAATCCGCATCAGCGCGAAATTCAAAGGCGCCAATCACGGAATTCTGCTGGATATAACGCCTGTCGTTCAAACGGCTCATTGACCAAATATTGAGCTGTGTTGCGAATTTCACTTGAACTGGACTTTATTAGTGTCCCTAATTCGCTTGTTTCAAGTGGGTCGTACGTACTGACTTAGGTGCGCGTAACCTTTCCTCTTTGCCTCTTCGGTATAATGCCAATGGCTCGTAAACAGGCGTCCAGACATGGTTTTCTAGTGGTTCTAGATGACGAGAAGATTTGACATTAGCAAAAACTCAGTGCATGGAACAGGAGAGATCAGAGGCGGTCAAGCATCTGCTTTCGACTATCGACACGAGGGATCAGGCGCTCTGCTGCAGGATCGAGACCATGAAGTTGTGATCATCAATTCGAATTTTGCCACGAGCAAGTTCGATCCTGGTTTGCTATCAAAGACATATATCGAGTCGTTAACAGCTTCTGTATTAAGAGAAATTATTGAGTTTAAGTCCATTAGTCCTTCCGAGGGAGCTGTTCGTGAAGATCAGGATCGCTAAAAAACAATTTGAAATTCTGTCAAGTGCGGCGATCAACTATTTGATTTATTCGATAGTCGGCGTTTTGGTGATTGCCTATGTGATCGATGCAGTTGTGATTACTTCTTTGGAAGACCAGGGCAAAATCTGTTCGAACTCTTGGCGAATTGATCACCACACGTTGTTTGAACAGATGAAAAAACGTAATTTGGCCACGGAACAGATGCCTATATGGCACTCCGAAGGTTTTCCCGTCAGCGTAAAGTGCCCAAAATCAAAGCGCATATTGGTCTTGGGTGACTCGTTCGTTTGGGGACATGGACACGCAAATCTAAATACGATTTGGTGGAGGCAGCTGCAACGCGAACTTCAAAGGCGCGGATACAACGATGTTGAGGTCACCGCCGCTGGTATGACCGGAGCGCCCACCAGAAAAGAAATGAAGTGGGCAGAAGAACTGGTGCCCATCTACAAACCTGATGCCGTCATATTTGGCTATGTGACAAACGATCCAGATGAAGGCGATGGCGACGCTGCCAAAGTCGGTTACGTGCAGGAAGTGGCATTGCCGCCGGACGAGTTCCCTGCGCGTTACAAGGCATTGATTGGCAGTGCTTATCCTAACCTGGCCGATGAATTGTTTGTGGTTCTGAGAAATACCAATCGTGGCAATAAAGTTGCTGGCGAGAAACTAGGACATGCCGGCACGGATTTTGCTGATTGGGAATTGAAAATTCTGCAAGGAAAGAATTGGCGAGATTACACAAGCACGGTTGAGCACCTAGGCAGTTATCTGCAAACGCTCACTGTGCCGTCATTTGCGGTCACGCTGCCATGCTGCACATACGATCACGAGCCTCTGGGTGAACATCAAACACTGAGTGAAAAAATTCGAGATTACTACACGGTTCGCTACCAACCAGTCGAGAAGCTTTTTGAACGGAACAAAATCAAATGGTACGACAGCCTCGATCAATTTCTCGAATTTGCCAAACAAGACAAACGCATGGAGTCGCGCGATCCGCCGCTGTGGCTTGGCATAACGCCGAACAACGGGCACCCCGGTGCTATGGCGACGCATGCACATGCGTACAGAACGGCGGACATCCTGGAGAAGTATTATCCTCTGTGCTTAGGCCCAAAAACGACGCCTGTTGATACCGTCAGTAAAGTTCATATCAATGATTGGGTGCCGGCAGATATCAATTTTCAGCAAAACGACAAAGCAATCTTCTTTGTCTATCCGAACATTGATACAGAGATGCTGACGATGCCTATTCGTAAGCCCTATGTGCAACTCAATTTCGAAAATCCTGCTCCGGTTAAGCAGATCATCCTTAATGGTGCCAATCTAAAGTCCGCCGATATTTATTTCAGCTCTGACGATGCCGAGAAGCACTTTGACGACGGTACGCTTAACGAACTCGGCAGAAAGAATGGTTCTTGTCTGACTTGGAACGTTCCTGCAAGTGCGCGCAGTTCGCATGTAAACACACTGAGGATATGCGCTGAATTCAAGGGACTGGATCATAAATTGCTGTTGAATGTCGACACTGGAGTGACTCAAATAAATTCTGCAGCTTCAGTCTTAGAGGAATCTCGTTGAAAATTCGGATCGCTAAAAAAGAATTTGATATTCTTCCCAGATTAGCTTTCAACTATTTGCTTTATTCCGCAATTGGCGTTTTGCTGCTCTGTTTCGTCTTGGATCAGTTTGTGCTGACGTATCTTGAAGATGCAGGAAAAATCTGTTCCAACTCGTGGCGACAAGACAATGCGACGCTTCTGAGCCAGATGCAGGCACGCAATCTTGCTACGGAGGAACTGCCGATTTGGCGTTCACAGGGATTTCCTGTCAGCACCAAGTCGCCCAAGTCAAAGCGAATTTTGGTCATGGGCGATTCCTTCGTTTGGGGCAGCGGCTACGCGGATTTAAATACAATTTGGTGGCGACAGTTGCAGCGCGAACTGCAACGGCGCGGCTATAACGACGTGGAGGTGATAGCAGCCGGCAGACCTGGCGCGCCGACGAGAAAGGAACTGAATTGGGCCAAGAAACTAGTTCCGCTCTACAAGCCTGATCTCGTGATCTGGGGATACGTTACGAATGATCCTGAGGAAGGCGACACCAAAAACGGATTGAACTACGTCAAGAACGTCCACTGTCCTCCAGACGATTTTCCTGTGCGTACGATAATATTCGCAACCTCGTTGTTTCCAAACCTCGGTGACGAGCTTTTCAATGTTTTGAGGAAGGGCATTCGAACCAAGAAAATGTCTGGTGAGCTGTATGGCTATGATTTTGCTGACTGGGAGATGAAGCTCCTGGAAGGAAAGAATTGGCAAGTCTACAACGATACAGTGCATGATTTGGGTGTGTACGTAAAGACTCTGCCGGTGCCGTCTTTTGCTGTAACCCTGCCGGCATGTGTTTTCAATGGTGGTGGCACAAGGGGCGCACATTTAAGCGATGTGATTCGCAATTACTACGACGTTAGATATAAGCCGGTCCGTGAGCTTTGGGAAAAGAATGGTATCAAGTGGTTTTCCACGCTGGATGCGTTTCTCGCTTCCGCCAAACAAGACAAGCGCATGGATTCTCCTGACCCGCCACTTTGGCTCGGCATCAATCCCGCCAACGGGCATCCAGGTCCGCTAGCAACTCATGTGCACGCAGTGGAAACGGCGAATATCTTGGAAGCCAATTATCCTGAGGCCTTGGGCAGGAAGACTCTTCCTGTCGACACACTGGAGAAAGTGCATATCAATGATTGGCTGCCATCCTCGATCAACGTTCAACAAAATGATCAACACATTTTCTTCGTTTACCCAAGCATGGATAACGAAATGCTCACGATGCCTATGCGCAAACCGTTTGTGCAGCTCAATTTGGAGAATCCCGCACGTGTAAGTCAAATCACCCTTAACGGTGCCGCTCTAAAATCTGCGGATGTCTATATTAGCTCTGACGACGCTGACAAACATTTCGATGACGGCTCTGTGATCGAACTCGGGAAAAAGAAGGGCAGTTGTGTTACCTGGACACTACCTCTTAATCCGAAAACAGCGCGGGTCAATACGATTAGAGTATGTGCTGAATTTAAAAACGCGGATCACCGCTTGGTAATGGATGTTGTCGACAACCTGGCGTCACCCGTATTGAGATGAATTGGAGCGCGGGTCGCCCCGAGATCGCAAAAGGCGGCTAGAATGTTCCACGCTTCACCCCCGTGAAAGCGCTCTTACTACAGGTCGAGTGCAGAAAGACGTTTTGCAGACGTATTTCCCATCTTAGAGATGCGTTCTGCGAGCGCTACGAAAAGCTTTTTGCCGCCGACTTCGTTTAGGTGAGTCGAGTCATAGAAATCGGATAGCGTAAACAAAGTGGATTGATCCATGTCGATGAATGGAATTCGGTGATTATGCGTGATTTCGGTAACTGCTGAAAAATATTTGTTGTATACAGGTTTGTCGATCAACTCTTTGTTGTATCGAGTCAATGGCATGTTCACAATAACAATTGGAATGTCGCGCTGATTGCACAAATCGAGCAGCTGGCTAAAATGATCTAGTTGCTTGTTGAATAAGGCTGTGTCTACTTTGGCATAGTTGGCTCTGAAACCAGCTAGGTCCTCAAGTCTATTAGTTCGTCCGTAGGCATCCATTTTTGAGGCGACGGCCACTGATTCGTCTTTACTTGGTGCCGGCAAGGATGCCGGCGCTCCCAGGTGAGAGGCTGAAGAAAGTGGTGCAGGCACGGATGCTGGTGCTGCCAGGTGCGCAGCAATTTGATCTTTGTTGTCGCTCTTGTTGTCGGAGCGATGCATCCACTTATTGCAGTATTCGCCCATCGGAGTTTTGCAGGATGCCAATTCGTTTTCTAACAGCTCAAAGTGCCAAGCCAATTCTCGTCTAAGGTGATCTGCCGTCAGCGCGAGTGACCCGTTATCCGCAGGCCAGGTGTACGATTTGAACGCTAAACTGATTCGCGTCTTGTCCAGACCACAACCATCATTCCAAATGAATTCAGCTGGTGCCACAGTGCAAATAATGACGGATGGTTTTTTATTGAATGCTAAAGCCTTCTGTAGAATTAGTAGCTGATCCGAAGCAACGGTACCAGCCATACCGAGATTGACGACATCAACTTTCTTTCCCAATTTGTCAGAGAGCAGCATCTTGAAATATTCTGATCGTTTGTAATGGCTGAAGGCGAACATGTCAGGCACAGAATGATAAGGTTGCCCGGCGCGAACGTAAGCCTGGTCGCAGGAAATTGATGGAACGGCGAGTAGCGATGAACCCATCATCACTATTTGAGGATCTTTGTTAGAGCAGATGTATTCGAATATTTTGCGGCAGAATGGCTCATTGCTGCCATTTATACTGCGTTGATACCAGAGTAGATTTGTTTTGGGCAAGTAGACACTGAGCACTACATCCGCGCACACAAGCAGAATGAGAATGTGCAAGAAGCTGCTACTGCTGAGGCGTTTCAGCGAGGCCATGAGTTTGGATGCTATTGGACCATCAGACAAATTGATACCTTATGGGTCTGTTCGTCGCAGTATGTATTCCATGGGCTCTTGAGCAAATGGAATCGGAGACGAAGGGCAGCCGAACTCCTGACTTACACCCGGAGAGAGCATGCGCGCATCCTTCAAAGCGACTTGTTTGAATGTAAGTGAGTTATGTTTTGTCTTGTTTATTTGTCCTCTCAAGATTGCGAACTCCAACGAGTTAGGAACAACGAAATAGAGGAATATGTTATTGAATGCCACCGCCATTGATGCCACCGCTAAGCTGGCAATCAGGGCGTTGAAAAATGGTTCTCTTATTGAGCGCAGCAGCGTCTGTCGAAATCCCAGAAGCGCAAAGAAGGCATACAGAACAACAATTGAGCTAAGAGCGCATTCGGTTCGATAGGACGCCCAATTCTCCTCAATCACCAGATTTGGCAGATAGGCTAGTGGAACGATGCTTAGAGCGATGAGGAACTTCAGAACACGTCCAGACATCTTGTCCTTTAGAAAGAGAAAGAGCCCGATGATAGTTGCGGCGCCCACTGCAATAGCTGTCTTGAAGTTGGCGAACAAACTGCCAAAATTAAGGCATGCATTTAGTGGTTGAGTAAAAAACCAGACCAATTTATCTTTCAGATGGTGCGTCAGGTGAGTCCGTTGATGCGGCAATGGACAAACATCTGCAAAATGAGTCTTGCCTAGCTGACATATCTCATAGCCGATTGCGAGTGCCACCACGCACAAACCGCCGTACCAAACAAAACGTTTTCCAACCTCCGAAAGCGTTGTATTTGGTTTGAAAAGCATGATCGCTGCGAATACCCAATAGAACATCGCGCTTGGTTGAAATATCAAAACTGCCGATAATAACAGCACAATTGAACAGAAAGCCATTCGGTATTTTTCGGAAGGAAGTGTTTGCGTGTAAGCCCGTTCGGCAAGGTGCAAAGCCAGTCCGGCCACAAGTGCACCTGATGCATAGAAAGCAGTCGATGCCCACGAAACATAGACCTGAAATGGTGGCATAGTGCACATAATCAATGACACACACACAGCCGCTATACGGCTGTGTTTTGCTGCAATGAGTGTTCGATAAATGCTGAATGCTAAACATGCGACGGTGAAAATCGAGAACAGCCGCAAGAAACGCAAATCGCTCACACCTGTCATTGGTGAAAAACCAGTTGTGAACAGCACTGCCATTGCTGGACGTCCTTGCACAATCTGCAAGATTTGCATGTGTTCTAAATTGTGCTTAAGCGCACCAGCAACCCACAGAAAATCATCGGCGCAACCGTATGTGCTGATCACAACGGGGAGATAACAAAGCAGAAGCAGTCCGCTCAATAACAGAAAAATCGCCGCCGTGTTCGAGGGCGCTTTCTCAGATGTCGATTGCGGAACTGGGATGTCGGTGATGCTGGTCTGATTTGGTTCTGAAACGGCCAGTATCGGTTGCATGATAATTTACTCTTGAAAAGGTCACATGATAACATGACCGTCCTTCTGCTTAAGCCGGAACTGACGCCGGTTTAAATGATTTTCAAGGGTTGAAAATATCATTTTTCAAGCGTAAACGTTGTAGACCAAGATGGGTTAGGGCGCAGCATTATTGCCGCGCCCTAGGATAGTTGTCAGGACTGTTACTTATGATTACCTTTCGGGTGGTTATGAGCATCCGGGATGGATGCGCTCCAGTTCAGGCGTGGTTCGCAAAGAGTGATCGCGGAATCAGGCGCCTACCGCTGTTTTCTTGTTTTTCTTTTTCGAATTTGTGGACGGTTTTATAATCGCCGGCTTGACGAGCTTCATTTGGGATAGTGTGCGCTTCGAACGCGCCGCCACGTGACAGTTTTCATCCTCGGTCAGTGATTCCAGAATCGTCACTGCCTGATTGCAATTATCAGCTACGGCAAATCTGATATCAGCATTTTCGTCTAGCGAGAGTTGAAGCATAGCCGCAGAGGGAGTGTTCCGATTCTCTGCTACTGCCGCTCTGACCACAGGTGAAGCATTTTGGGCCAATTTCGTCAAAGTGCTTGCCCAGGTATTTTGATTCTCGGCAATGCGTTCCAAAAATGATGCCGAATCTGTGTTGGATAGAGCATCCAGCACTGACCCTGGTGTTTCAGGGCTAACAGCAATCAACCAAAACACGTGAGCAGCAACATAGTCCGATGACGATAACTGATCATGGCAGTCCTCGCTTTGCTCCTGCAACCATGCCCACATCAGCCTTCTCAGATAACGGTCGATGTGTTCAGGCCACGTCCATCTCAAGAGAAATCTATACGGGAATTTCTCGTCGATTTGATAGTTGTCTTCTACATATGTATTCGTCGTCATATCGGCACCTAGAATTTTTGGTTCATCTGCATCGTGTGCATACCTAGATCATTCCCGGATTTCCTTGGCTTCGATAGGGGCTACCCCATCAAAGAATTATTGCTAACCAGCATTCACATAACACTCTGTCTTAGGGCGGGCCCAGCTGTAAACCTAAGCCTCTCCAGCGTTGCGGGGATTTTATTCGCGCCGGTCTGGGCTGAGAGAGTTTGTTAGGAATGACCGATTTGGACAGAGTCGGAGGCTGTCTTTTTACAATTTGAAGTATGGCTGCTCGCTCACTGCAGAGGCCTAGTCTGGCCATGGCTATTCAATCTCCCATATTACGAACCGTAAATGATTGTAATAGGTTCCGAAAAGCCGACCGGCGCAAGTTTTCAGTAGCTTACATTAGGTCGTTATTATATTCAGTGACGAGAGTCAAGAGGTGGATTATGTCTGGTGGCGTTTATAAAATGGCCGAAATCGTCGGCACTTCTCCAAAGAGCTTTGCTGACGCTGTTCAAGAAGGAGTCAAAAGAGCATCGAAGACACTCAGAAATTTGGGATGGTTCCAAGTTGTCGAACAAAGAGGATTGATTAAAGACGGGCAAGTCGCCGAATTCCAAGTAACTATTAAAGTTGGCTTCAAGCTCGACGAGCCCTAATCATCGCACCGAATATGGTGCCTGGCGATTGGCTTGCTCTGATCTGCCGGCACCATATTCGATGGCAACAGTGTGGTGCCGCATCCGCATCCGAAAATTTCACTATGCACCTCGAGTTTGGGTCATATTATTTTGGTGTCTGATAATTCACGTTCACGAATTCGACCTTTTCAGAGCCTATGCTGTCCAGTAGAATCTACTAGGTCTTATCGGCGGCAGTAGGATCCAGGAAGCCTGTTAATATAGCCTTAACTGAGGTGCAAATGGGTTCGCAGGAAACGAATTGGAAGACGCTACTCGACGAGGCTAAGAAAGCGCGCGAGGGCGGCAGCTATGTTGAGGCTGAGAAGCTTTACCGACGCGCCATCGTTGAGGCCGAAAGGGTATTCGGTTCAGAAAGCGAAGAAATCAATTTTGTACTCAAGTCTGTTTTGATTGAACTGACAAATTTCTTTGAAGCGAACGGCATGGCGGAACGAGTTGAGCCCTATTTCAGTCGCGCTCGGGAAATAATGAACAACGTCTAGAGTGTCTTTGCAGATTCACGGGCGAACGAGCCCTGAGACCAATGCCTATTTCGTATTGCCTTTGAAGATTCTGCTTAAAACAAACGCTCCGCCTTCGGCAGCCAGCAGTCCAACACCCAGTTCAGGGTTGATCTTACCGACCTTCAAAGCTAGACCAGTTGCTCCCATTAGGCCGCCTGTGGTTAAGAGACTTTCTGTGTCATTCATGTTGCGTTCGCGTCCGAATACCCAAGCGCCTCCCACCATCGCCATGCGGGTCTTAGGATCAGCCGCTGGCAACAAGAATGCAGCACCCATAGTGAGAGAATCAACACCGGTTGGCGCCATGATTCGGTTGATAGTTGTGTGATCGGCTGCGGGCAACAAGGCGTCGATGGTTTTGCTTCCGACGATCGCTGCGGCAGAATAGATTGCGCGCTCCTTCCAAGTGCCACCAGCGAGAAACGCCATCGGCAGGGCGACTGTGCTTAAGTGACCGGCTCCGTCTTTTCCGATGAAGTGACCGGCAATTTGATCAGCCAACAAAGTGCCACCGACAAAAGCGGCGCCTTTTGCAAAGTTTCCAACCATCGGACGTTCAAGCAGTGCTACTTCTTTGCTGGCAGCTGCTGCGGGAAATGCAGTGCTTAATTTGCTGGCTTGACCGTTGATCAAAGTCATCTCGGCTTCGGTGAAAGGTGTAGCGGTCTTCAGTCCCTCGATTGCTGTCTTTCCTTCTGCCGTGAACAATGTTGGATTCAACTTTGTTGCTGCGGTTTCGCCTGCTGAAAGGAATGCTTGCTTTTGGTTCAATGTCGCTAACTGAGCTTGTTCGGCTGCACTGAGGCTAGCTGCATCTTTTCCAGCGAAAGTCTTAATCGCTTCGTTATTGCTATCTAGCAATTTTTGCAAGTCTGGTCGGTTCTGGAACCTTGGATCGAACTGATTCTGCCAACTGGTTGCTGCTCGTTCGGTGGCGCCGCCGACGTTCACGTTTCCGGCTTTGGCGCTCAGATCTTCGACACCTTTCGATACTTGACCGGTAAACTTCTTGCCGAAAATCTTTTCTGCTGTGCCGCCTTCAGCAAAGAATCCGGGTTTAGCTGCTTCTCCTGCGACTGTTGTTCCATCACGCAAGATTGCATCGGCTGCTTTGTTGCCCCACGTCGGGATCAAGCTGCCACCAGCGATGCCGCCTAAGCCGCCCATGACTGCGCCTGGGAATACGCCGATTGGTTTCACAACTGTGGCTGAATCGTAAGATGTATTGTTCAGGGCAGATGATTGCTGGCGTGGATTTTGTTGATTCCAAACAGGTCCACTTTGACCGTTGTTTCCGAGTGGTCCTTGTTGCTGGGGAACTTGTTGATCACCGGGATTGTATGCTGCACCACCACCAGGATTGTACGCGGCGCCGCCACCGTTGCCATTGCCATTGCCATTGCCTTGCGAGGTGTCTGTGCCAGGCGTAGTGTTGTATGGAGCTGGATTATAGGGAGCTGGCTGCACTGGCCGCGGTGCAACCGGCACGCCGCCTTCGTAGGTTTGACCGCCGCCTTGTGTTTGCTGCCCAGGGGCGCCTATTGTCGTATCAGCGCCTTGAACTTGACTGTAGATTGGTGCTATCTGTCCATAACCTTGACGCCATGGTTGGCTTGTATTCTGCTGGGGCGGCGGTGGATAGGCATCATTGGCATTCAGACCATTCGCGCCAGTCTGTTGCTGCTGCTGTGTATTCGTGTTATCAAAACCGTTGCCCATGATAAACCTCCGACCGATCAGGCCGTTCCAGTGTCTGTCTGGGTCAGATTCGGGCGCTTTCCCAGTTGCCTGATATTAGTCCGTATCACCAGATGAGTAAATTCGTAGAATTCCCATTAGGACGGGAAAGCGATCGATTT
>PLXC01000127.1 GCA_003151275.1 Candidatus Melainabacteria bacterium | reverse complement strand
ACAAAGAAGAAGCGAAAGAAGCTGAGCCCGAGAACAAAGAAGCAACTGACGAAGCTGAGCCCGCTGTAGAAAACCAAGAAGAAGCGAAAGAAGCCGAACCCGTAGAAGAAAACAAAGAAGAAGCTAAAGAAGAAGGAGAGCCCGCATCCGCAGAACACAAGGAAGAAGAACCCGCTGCTGAAGCAGACGCTAAAAAGGAAGAAGAACCAACCGCTGATTCAGAACCAGCCAAGGAAGAAGAACCTGCCGCTGAACCAGAAGCAGCCAAGGAAGAAGAACCTGCCGCTGAACCAGAAGCAGTCAAGGAAGAAGAACCAGCCGCTGAACCAGAAGCAGTCAAGGAAGAAGAACCTGCGGCTGAATCTGAAGCAGTCAAGGAAGAAGAACCAGCCGCTGAGTCTACAGAGGACAAAGCCGAAGCACCAGAAGCTACAGAAGGTGGAGAGACTAAGGAAGAGTCCCCAGCGGAAGCAAGCGAAGGCGCTAAAGATGAAGAATCTCCTTCTGCTGATAGCAGCGATGAGACGAAGGAAGAAGAGCGCGAAGATGATGCGAAAGATTCTAAGGACTGATAACCATCGAATCAAACGTGAATGAAAGTGGGGCACTGACCATCAGTGCCCCATTATTTTCCTGAGAGAGCTAGCGTCCCAGCTGGCTCCTAACGTCGTTCTGCAATCAACGATTTAAGTTATTTCCAACCAACAATTTGAGCAAAAGAAAACCGGCCCCAGATTGTGCGTTTGTGCTTGGCCTGGTGCCGGAGAGAATTTCTCTTTTGGATTTTGCGAAAGAACCAGTAGAGTTTATTGCGTTCGCGTGACGTTTAGCCGTACTGGGGAGAAAGATTTCTCTGTTCTTTGGTTCATATGACGGGGATCTCAAAACTAAAGTTCCAAATCCTTAAAACAAATTTTAGCAAGCGGCTAGGCGGCATCTTCTTCTTCTTGCTTGGAGGCAACAGTTTTGAGCGGCACTGTAAACCAAAATGTTGACCCTTCGCTCGGGTCGCTTCTAACGCCGATCCGGCCCGCCATTAACTCTACAAGAGATTTGCAGATCGATAGTCCCAGCCCAGTGCCACCATACTGTCTCGTCGTGGAGCCGTCTGCTTGCACGAAAGGTTCAAATAATTTTTGCTGTGCTTCTTCGGTGATACCAATTCCAGTATCTTCTACTTCAAAGGCGATTAACATGTTCTGGTCCTTCTGAGCGACTATATTTGTTGTTAGATTAATGCTGCCTGACGGTGTAAATTTTACTGCGTTATGAGTCAGGTTCAAGAGAATTTGCCTCAGTTTTCCAGAGTCACCGACGACTAAATCCGGCACGGTTGCGCCAATCGATTTTGTTAGGCTCAAAGATTTTTTTTGCGCTTCAAAAGTAGCGGAATTGATCGCATCCTCCAACAAGTCCTTAATAGAAAACGGCGCATTGTCCAGCACCACCTTACCCGCTTCGAGTTTTGCGAAATCAAGCAAGTCATTAACCACCGCGAGCAAATTATTCGCTGATGAATGGATGTAAGTGACTAACTCCCTTGATTCCACATCCAACTCGCTTGTGAGCAGTAGCTCTGACATCCCAAGCAATCCGCTCATGGGTGTTCTGATTTCGTGACTCATGTTGGCAATAAATTGCGATTTCAACTTGGAAGCGCTCATGGCTTGATCGCGGGCAGATTCTAATTCTGAGGTGAGCATCTCTAAATCACTGATGCGTGAATGCAAAACTTGATTTAGCTCAGCGATTTGTTGCTCAGCTTTCTTCATATCCGATATATCTATTGCGACACCGCCCACGAAACCATTGTTTGCCAGGTCGGTAACTGGGAATTTGATCACCACCCAAGTTTCTTGATAGTCGGTACTTGTGTTTGGAATTATCTCAATGGTTCGAATTGGATTATTTGATCTCAAAACCGTCTTGTCATTTTCGGCAATATTCTCTGCTACATCCGCAGGTAGCCAATCAATGTCACACCTGCCAATTACTGGCTCTCCATCGGTGGCAAAACGCGCCGCCAGACTCTTATTTATGTATAGGTATTTGCCTTCTTTGTTTTTTATGAACGCAAAACTCGGGCTATTATCCATAAAACTTTCAAACAGTTTGTAGGAATGACTGAGCCTCAGTTCGCTTAGCTTTTTCTCGTTCATAAATTTAAAACAAAAAATTACCAGCAGACCAACCATGATAGCTGCGACTATTAGGATCACTGGCAGGGTCGTCATTATGGTTCGATTGGCATCACGCACATTATGGGCTGATTTGCTCGCAATCGCTTCTTCGTTGGCTTTTATTGACGTGATCGCTGCAGTAACCTCGTCCATGATCTGTTTTCCACGTCCACGCACCACAACCAGCCACGAGTTTCTGAAGTTTTGAGGAGTGCGAAGACTAACTGTTTTATCCATCTCCGCCACTTCTTCTCGCATCAACACTTCCAAATCACTGACTTTGTGTTTCAGCTCAGACGAAGTTGTTAGCCCACGCAGATCCATCAAATGCTTATTAAGGAGTTGCCGCGACGAGTAGTACGGTTTCAGATAGGTCGGGTCGGCGGTGACAACATAGCCCCGTTCACTGCTCTCAGCATCGCGAAGCGTCGAAAGCGTATTGTCAAGGCAACTTACCAGATCTCTGGATTTGCTCAACTGCTCGCTTGTATGGATCACCGATGCGGCTTGTTGCCAAAACATGTAGATGCAACTGGTCGCGATAATCGCTAAAACCAAAGACAGCATGACAATCGGACGCTTATTCACATAAGTGGGGTGAATGGTCAGTGACTGTCCGATCCCAGACTTCTGTCTTTTCGTCTCTAGGGTTGTTCCAGGTAACATGATTAACCTACACAGCGCAGTCCACGACGGAGCGACTTGGGCCTCTGTTCCTCAATAGTCGGGGAGGTAAATCAGGCAAAATTTCAAGGTCATTGCTAACAGCTCAGCTTTTTTTAGAGCCTGGAGTGACAATAGCCTAGGCTGTTACGGCAAACAAGAGGAACGAATTCGTTACCTGCAAATTGCACCATGTTAAAAAGCGTTGAAGACGAGCTGAACAAGATCATCAAAAGCCAGGATGCGCTAGGCTTGTCTCCCTATAGTGAAGAGGTCGCGTTCATGGTCATCACAACGTTGAAAGAAACCCCGCTTGCTTCTGCTCATCGCAGCATTGCAGCACGAATGGTTGACTTCGCAGGCTGGAACATGCCGGTGCAGTACAAGTCGATCGTTCAAGAACATTTAGCCGTGAGAACCAAAGTAGGTTTGTTCGACGTCTCGCACATGGGTGAGTTTCTCGTGACGGGTCCGCAAGCGGCTGAATTCGTCCAACACATGGTTGCCAACGACTGCAATAAACTCTCAAAGCCAGATATGGCGCTATACACTCAGTTCGTCAGACCGGATGGCGGCACTGTCGACGATTTAATCGTATATCGCAGAAAATCCGACTGGTTGCTTGTCGTCAATGCTTCCAACATTGAAAAAGATTGGAACTGGCTTAATCAATATCTTTCTAATTTCAAGGAAGTGAAACTCGAAGATATTTCTGACCAAACTGGCTTACTTGCCTTACAAGGACCACATGCAATTGAACTTTTCGCCGAGATAGTTGGACCGTCTGTGAAGGAGATGGCTTCCTTCACTTATGGTGAAGGCACCGCTGATGGTATCGATGTTTGGTTCGGACGGACTGGCTATACTGGTGAAGATGGATTTGAAATCTTTGTCAAAGCGAACAAAGCGGAAGCGCTATGGAACCTGCTCTTAGAGCGAGGCAAGAAATTCGGCATAGAACCGTGCGGACTTGGTGCCCGAGATACATTGCGCCTTGAGGCTGGGTTGCCCTTATATGGACATGAGTTAGATGACGTTACAAGTCCCATTGAAGCGGGACTTGGTTGGAGTGTCAAACCTGATAAAGGTGATTTTCTGGGACGAGACGTTATCCTCAAACAAAAAACGGAAGGGCTGGTAAAACAGTGCGTCTGTCTTCGAGCCGAAGGAAAGGCTTTACCCCGTCAGGGTTATGATGTGTACTTAGGCGAGCAAAAGATCGGGAAAGTGACCAGCGGGTCACAAGGAATATTTGTCGGCTACCCTATCGCTTTTGCGTTTGTGCCACCGGCTCACGCGAAAGTCGGTACTCAGCTCAGCATCGCCATTCGAGACACTAAAGTGCCCGCAAAAGTGGTGGCGCGGCCCTTTTACAAACGCGGACGCTAGAATGCAAATTGATCTGCAATTTCTGATCTCAAGCGCCCATTTCATTGATATAACAGTCGAACATAGCGGCGCAGCTTTGCGCCCATACGCCTGAAGGAGGCACAATGCTCACTTACCCCGCCGAGTTGAAGTATGTCAAAAGCCACGAATATGTTCGCATGGAGGGCGATACTGCGGTTATCGGTATCACTTCATTTGCGGCCGATCAGCTTGGCGACGTCACATTTGTCGAGTTGCCGAAAGTTGGTCAAAAATTCAAGAACGAACAGAAGTTCGGCGTAATCGAGTCGGTAAAGTCAGTATCTGACCTTTTCATGCCTTGTGGTGGCGAAATTACAGCTGTAAACGACAAACTGAGCGCCGAACCTGAGCTCGTCAATCATGACTGTTACGGCGAAGGCTGGATGATAAAAGTCAAAGTTGAAAACAAAACCGAGTTGGAAAGCGCTATGACCGCTGACGCTTACAAAGAATTCGTCGTCGATTAATAGTAATAGAATCCCCATACGCCTGAAAGTGCCAGCACCGTGGTGCACAAAGCTGGGCAATGTAGTTCTAGTCCGGGTTCCGTTTTCAGGCACAGGCGATATTAGATTAAAAGGTGGGGGATCCTTTTTATTTTTTTTTGAGTTTTGGACCCCATATTAAGTAAAGCAATATTACATCAGCACTTCGGGACTTTCGACAGTCCTCAAACCCTTGTTGTGTGGTGATTTGCGGAATTCGAAAAGTCTGTCTTTTTGCCTTAACATTAGCATTGGTGGAAAACAGGAGGGAACCTCTCCTTTCTCTCTCTCGGGTCTAGAATAGACATGGCAGTCTTCATAGGAGGCAGCTCATGAATGCAATAGCACCGATTTCAAGAATTTCAATTATTCGAGCCAGTCTGGTTTCTGTTTTACTCGCTGTGCCTCCGTGTTGGGCTCAGATGATTTATCAAACAGAAGTCGGTACTCCCGCCGGTAGCAAACCGCATACGTTTAGTTTGCGTGTGATGAAAATGAGACCCGAGATCAATCCTGCAAATTACGTAGATTATTCGCGAATATCTGAGTATCGGCCTGTTTCAACCACTGTGATTGAGCAGATAGGCAAAGTCAAAGAAGCGGTGCCCAGTCGCTTTGGTCTGCACTATTCTTTGGCTGGACTGCGACCCGGCATCTAAAGGTGGCGCAGTGGAGCGCGTGCACAATCAAGGCGTAGCGTCAGTTTCCGCTGGCGGCAAGATCGGCTTTTTGGGTGCAACTGCTTCAGCAGGGCTAGCGGTGTGTTCGGCTTGTCCTTGCAATTGAGTATCAGACGGCTTGAAATGTTCTTTTAAAATGTCTTGGGCAATATCGAAATAACGTGATCCAGCTTGAATTTTTTCCAGATCTTTTAACGCAGTCTCGTCTTCTCCGTTTGCGTCCAATCTTTCCATGGCATCTAAATAAAGCGCCTGATTTAGCAAATCGGCTGGATCAGAACCTGGCATAGTGAAGAAGCCCGCAAGCGGTGCGCCTCGCAGGACAGTGATGGCGGCTCTGTAGTTGCGCTGCATGATGCTCTGTTCGGCCTGGTGGGTAATGTAGATATTTATCAGACCGACAGTGAATCCACCCATGGACACAAGCAGTCCGATCGCCAGAATTAAATCGAGAATCATCGGGTGTTTGTAGCCGTGTTTCTCCGATCCCAACTTCGGTTGATCGAGAACTTCATCTAGGAAATTTGAAACGTGATGCTGCGGTAGTCTGCCCCCAGAGACCGGATCCCCATTGGCTTCGGAAGGGGGTGTAACACTAGCTTCCGAATTTGCGGATGCTGAAGATTTGCTTTCCGAATCTGCGGATGAAGCTTTGTTTTCCGGATCTGCAGATGCTGAAGCTTTGCTTTCCGGATCTGCAGATTCCGAAGTTTTGCTTTCTGAATCTACGGATTCCGTGGCTTTGATTTCCGAATCTGCCATCGCAACCTCTTTTAAAAGTGGGTTTTACCTATACCAGGCTGGAATTGTTCTACCCTATCTTCACCAAACTAAAGCACTAGAGTGCAGAATCCACCGCGTAAATTAGGTGGTTTTCTCGGAACTAATGAACTCGAGAATCTTTTTCCGTTTGAATTCGTCTGGTTCTTTCTTCAGTCTAGCCTGTAATTCTGACTCGATTTTTTTTCCGTGACCCTGCTCCCAGAGCCGAGACAGGGTTTGCTTTGTTTGTTTGGCTACTGAAATTTCACGAGCGTCGAATAAATCCAAAACCAAATCAATAAGTTCAATGCAGTCCAATTGTTCCACACCGTTCAAGGCAACAACCCGCACACCAGCAGACTGATCCGAGAGTCCCTTTTTCAATAATTCCGAAACTTCTTTTTTTGGCATCAGTTGAGAATTCTTTTCAAAAGCGGAAGTTAGAGACGCAAGTGCTTGTTCGCGTTTGTCAGGAGCAAAATCATTCGTGGCATTGGCCAGCAATGTCATCGACTCCTTCGCCGGCAGATTTCCCAGTGCTTTGAGAATTTGCCAGTACGACTTTGCCTCTGCTTCGTATTCTTCGGCCACGGGTTGTTTGCTAATCGGCTTGTTGGTGCGGCTTTGTACATCCACCAACCGATTGGCTAGGGTCACAAGAGGTTTTGCTGCCGCTACATCTCCAAGATCTTCGAGGGACTGAATGACAGTTTCAAGGGGTCCAATTCCCTTTTCGAGCATATTCAATAGGTCTGGAAAGGCTGATTCCATCCGTAGTTCACCGAGCAGTTGGATAGCTTGGCGCTGGTTGCATTCGGACCATGATTTGATCTCCGAGGTTGACGGATTTAAGTGCCGTCGCAATAGCTCGCCTGTTTCAGGTGAATTAAATTGATCGGAGATACTGCTCATTTCGTTTGCTAATTCTGAACGACCAGAAAGCTGGTTCTCTGCCTTGATCCAGCTGGATAGGAGAATTGCCGTCCGAATGCGGATCGGATTTGGTGCCTCGTGTGCTAATTGAGAAATAGTTGGAAGTAAATCAGTAAGTTGCATATCGTTGATTAGATCTGAGTTGAAGGTTTGTTTGGAGGCCTGCAATAGTCCGACCACCAGCGAACAACCGCCGTCCTGAACTATTTCATGCGCGCTGTTAAAAAATTGAGTTGGCTTTCGATGTCGAGCAATTGCAACCGCGGTGTAATCCTGCAATGGGTGATTTGAAAACAGTGCCTCAGACAGATCCGTGTAAACATCTTCACGCCCAGTGGCAGCTAGAGCGCCCGCAACATCAACGCGAAACCACGGCTCATCAGCGTTGATAAACTCTTTGAGAACTTCTTTGGCCTGATCCGTACCAAGTTTTCCCAGTGCATATGCAATATGGCAAAAGGCGGCACTGCCATTATCTATGGTGTCACGCAAGGCCCGACTCATCCGATCATCTGCTTGTGCATGTTTGAGATGGGCCAACATGTTGGCCGCATTTGCGCGAACGACCCATTCAGGATGTCCAAGCGGATCTGACCGATTCGGCCAAGTGGTGTCATCAAGCTGGGGCAGTAAAACCTCGGCAGCCCTGGCCTTATCCTTGAATTGATCAAATATTGTTTTAAGTTTGTCGTCCCACCACAGTGGCTGAACCTTCAGTGCTATGCAAAGCTGAAGACTGCTCTTACTTTCTAGCGCCGAAAAAATGTCTTGACGCACATCGCGGAAGGAGCGTTGATTTTCTGGACTGGTGCCAACCAGACCGTGGTAGAGCAAAAAGTGCTCAAGTACATAATCATCTACTTTGGCTGGTGGCTTTTCCCGGAATGAAAAGGCCACTTGACGCAGCCGCTTTGCAATCGTCTTGAGTAGCCCTGCCATGCTTTATCCTACGTGTGTACACCAAAGCTTAACAGAGTGTCTGGGCAATTAACGGGTAGTTGAAGTTTCCTCGGGTTATTATGTTCGTCTCGAATTTAAGAAGATAGGCATGGATATTCACAACTTATTTGATCAAAGTCTTGCGCTCCTCGTTTTTTTAGCGACGGACAGTAGATACGCTCTTTCCTTTTGGGCCGCGCTGTTCTGTCTGTTTTTGTTACTAAACAAACGAGTGGTTGTGCAATACATTTGGCGCAGTCTGCATTTGATTGAAGACCTTGTTATCCAAAAGGAATTTTTTGCCAAAGTTGATCTGGCTTTGAAAGTTCTCCTTGTAACTTTGGCGTGCTCGCCTTTCTTTCATTTTTTGCCTAAAAACGCCGATCAACTACTAAGCGCCCTGGCGCTTTTTGTGATTCCATTTGCCATGCTTTATATCGTTGTGCAAGCTCTCGATTTGGTGTTTTTCGGCTGGTATCTAAAGCGAAAAGATGCCAATGTTCCGTCCGTGCTGCGAGCTTTTGCTATTGGTGCCATCTATGTGATTTTTGGGTTGATCTTTTTAGAGTGGTCGCTTGGTGTAAATGTTCTACCTCTGCTTGCTACATCTACCGTTGTCACTGCAGTTTTGGGATTGGCTCTGCAGGATACTTTGAAGAATTTGTTTGCCGGTTTGACGATGAGCTTCGAGAAAAGATATCGCCAAGGTGATTGGGTAATGTTCAGGCTGGATGCAAACAACAGCACAATCGGGCAAGTTTCCGAGATCGGCTGGCGGACCACCAGAATTCGCACACTGGAGAACAATTTCGCTGTCATTCCAAACTCAATGTTTACCACCTATCAAGTTATTAATTACAGCTTGCCAATCCCGTCCTATGCCAGAACCATCGAATTTCCAATTCAAACCCAGGCTAATGTGGAGCAGGTATTGGCATGTTTGTTGAGCAACACTGCCCTAGTTGATGGCGTCGTTAAAGATCCACCAACAGAAGCGCTCTTATTCAGCGTCAAACCAGATCATTTGGTTTTTCGGCTGCGCTTTTATATAGAGGACTTCGCTCAAGGGGACACTATTAGCGGTCGGGTTACCGAGGTCTGCCTGAAAGATCTTGCAAAGATGGGCGTGGTTCCAGCCTTAAACACTGCCATAAATACTTCTGTCGCCGCTACGTAAAGAAAATGGAGCGCCGCTATTTTAGCCGCCCATGCCGATTTCAGGGCGGCCATAGAATCCCTCGCTGCATTTTTGCAATGTTGTCGTAACATAGACAGCGCTGGGCAGTGTTAAAATCAGCTTTTGTCCCAGAGATTGTACTCACCTAGCCAGCGAGGAATCCGTGAATACCTTTCTAAGCTCGTCACAAGAAGCGTTGAAGGAGCAGTATCTTGCTTTTGCACAAGAGCAGGTTTTACCGAACGTAAATGAGCTTGAGGAGCAAACACTCAATCTCAAAGAGTTTCTTCAGAAATTCGGACAGCAGGGATATCTTGGTATAACTGTGCCGAAAGAATATGGTGGCGCCGGTGGTAATTTCATTAACCTGGTGCTTTTTGTGGAAGCCATCACTCAGTATGATGCCGGTTTAGGGCTGACCTTAGCGTCGCACTACGGCGTGCTTGAATTGATAAATAAGTACGGCACCGACGTGCAAAAATCTCGTTACCTGCCGCTCTTGGCTCGCGGAGAATGCATCGGTGCGCTGGCGATTAATGAGCAGCAAGCCGGCACTGACTTCCTCGCTGTAACAACAAGCAGTTCATCAGACAACTTACTAACCGGCCACAAAACATGGGTCGTGAACGGCTCACTAGCTGGTCTTTTCGCCGTTCTTACCCGTGATCAAAATGGCAGTTTGACAATCAGATTGTTGGATCCGCCCGCTGATAAAACTATTTCTGTGGGACCAGATAAACGCAAGTTGGGCTTGAGGTCCGCATACACAAATGATGTTACCTTTGAAAATTATCAACTCGGTAAAGATTCGCTTATAGCTGGTGGCAAAACTGAGGAGGCAATTGAATTCGCCATGAACGTGGCTAAAGTGATTGCCGGATCAGCTGCCCTTGGCGTAGTCGAGTCCGCCTTGATTCATTCAGCTGAGCACGCACGCAATCGCGAGCAATTTGGCCAGAAAATCTCGCAGTTTCAGGGCATTCAATGGAAATTGGCCGATATGTCAGCAGAAGCCGCTGCGGCCAGGTTGCTCACTTATCGAGCCGCCTGGAGTAAAGACGAAAAGCCGGCAGACTTTGCCCGTGATGCCGCGATGAGCAAACTGTTTGCCTCTAAAGTAGCGCGTGTGCACAGTGCCGAAGCAGTTCAGGTATTGGGTTCGCTCGGTATTATGTCCGACACTCCAACTGAGCGTGCCTATCGGGATTCAAAGGTACTCGAAATTGCTGAAGGAACCTCAGAAGCTCAAAAGCTTTCATTAGTCAAGGAACTGGGAATATAGTCAGGCGTGAGTCTCGACAAACCTTATATAATCGGAATTGCCGAACTTCCTGCAACTTATGGAGTTTGTAGAATGACACGATCTTCTTCCCTTATTAATCTTGGCACAAAGGGAATTTCTTTAGCTTTGGGACTGCTTTTCCTTGTTTCTGTGGTCCAGCAGGCGAAGGCTGATGACCCATACTTTGCAGCCGGCGTGCAACTCTACATGAAGAAGGATTTCAAGAAGGCTTACAGTTATTTCGTTGCAGCTGGTAAAAACAATCCATACGATGCAGACGTCATGTATTACGAGGCAATGACGCTTCAACAGTTGGGCAACAGTAAGGCCGCCGTGAAAATATATGCCTCCTTGGTTTCAAATTTTTCTTACTCAAGCGCCGGGAAGTTGGCCGCAAATGCGCTCAGTCGCCTGGATCCTGAGTATTATCGCCAGTTGACAAAAACAACATCGTCTGCAGTCTCAAAATCAACAGCTCTGTCCATTCCAGGTGCCCGGTCTCGTGCCACCATTGGTGGTGCAAGCGCTGAGGGGCTGAGCCCAGACTTCGCCAGTCTGCCAGCGGAAGCGAGAATTCCCTACACAAAGGAAGGCGGATTGCTGCTCGTCGACGCTTCAATGAATAATCGCAGCATGAAAATGGTATTTGATACTGGCGCGGAAGGTTGCGTATTCGGCAAAAATCAACTTAAAGAAGCCAGCGTCGCTGAGCCTAGAGGCGCCTCGACTGGCCTGTCTTTCGGCGTAGGCTCCGCTGGCAGTGTCGAGACTTGGTCACTGCCTGTGACCTTGAAAGTCGGACCGATCGAACGAAAGAATTTCGACATTCAAGTTCAAACTTCCATGCCTACCAAGCCGCTGCTTGGTCAAACGTTTTTCAAAGACTATCAATACACGATAGACAAAACATCGGAAGAGAGTGGCAACATCCACTTTGTGAAAAAGCAATCTGGTGGCACTAGAAACGCCCAAGTTTCGGGCAAAGATTTGTACTCTGTTCCTTTCCAGAGATCAGGAAAAAATCTAATCGTCTCAGTTGAAGTAAATGGACGGCCGATGACGATGTATTTTGACACGGGGGCATCCGGTGTTTCATTCTCGGCGGATCAGTTGAAAAAAGCTAATATTCCGATTCCTGAAGATGCCACATCCTCAATAAGTACAGGTATAGGCGGCGAAACTACCCAACAAAATTTCACGGTCAAGCGCATCAAAATGGGGCCCATTGAAAAGTCGGATTTTTCAGTCAGCTGCGTGAGCGCTGCTAACATGCCATATCCGCTTTTGGGACAAACATTCTTCGGCGATTGGCAATACACAATCGACAATGCAAGCAGCGTTATTCGCTTCCTAAGACGGTGATATGCCTTCGCTGTCGGTAGTGATAGTGGCACAGGACGAAGCCCGTACGATCGCTCGGGTGCTTGCCGCTGTTAGTCCATTGGCAGACGAAATTTTGCTTGTAGATTCTGGCTCTACCGATGGCACTATCGCCATTGCCACCGATGGCGGTGCGCGTGTTGTCCATCAGGATTGGCTTGGCTACGCAGCGCAGAAAAATTTCGCCATCGATTTGGCTGTCAATGACTGGATTTTGAGCCTAGACGCTGACGAAATTCTCTCGCCTGAGTTGGCTGAGGAAATTAAGTCTCTCATGCACAGCGGAGAGTTGGAAAATTTCGATGGTTATCGAATACCGCGAGTATTGTTCATTGGCGACACTGCCATCCGCCATGGCGGCTTTTATCCAGACGCGCAGCTGCGGCTGTTTAAGAGGAGCATGGGGCGATTCAACGATCGATTGGTGCATGAGGCTGTTCGAGTACCTGGAGCTGTCGGCACTCTAAGGCACGATCTTTTGCATTACGCTTACCCCGATGTGGCAGCCTTCACTGCAGCGATGGAAAAGTATGCGCGACTGTCTGCGACAGAATACAAAAAGAGTGGCAACAATGGATGGCGTGCACATCCTGTTAATGAGCTGTTGCATCCAGTTTGGACGTTCTTTTACAGATTTGTCGTGCGTCGGGGATTTTTAGATGGCGAGTTAGGCTGGCGTTTGAACGCAATTTACAGTGACTATGTGCGCAACAAGATTCGCTACACGAGGTTATAGGGCGAACGAAGTTGTAGCGAGCGAAGCGCGGCATGACGTGCGTAGCGAGCGGGTTTGAGCGGAGGAGCCGCCCGAGGGTGGCTGATGCACACTAGTGGGGTCTATGCAGCGAAGCTGCCCGACTCCGCGAAGCTGCTCAGCCGAAGGGAACCGAAGGCGACGGAGCGATTACAAAGGATGTCACTCGTCCAAAATTTTGTGCATCAACTGGCGATAGCGTTTCAAATTTTGTTGGTAGCCGATGTCGGCGTGACTGTCATCATTTTTGTGCTCAGCTGCTGTCACCACTCCTGGTGCGCCCCCGCCTATGTCCTTGAGCCAAGGTGCAACGCGGTCGAGTGTTTCGGCATTCACCCAGCGCCTTGCCAACAAAACCTCGGACAGAGTCATACCGGTCACTTCGCGATCAGACTTGGCAAGCTCAGCTTGCGCAGCTGAAATTAGCTTCTGATCTATTAAGAGCTGAATGAGATTCAGCTCCCTTTCGTTTGAATCTTCGGTCACAAATTTCGTCGCGAAAAGTAAGGTGACTGCTGACTAACTACGAGCACTACGAGACTTCGATATCGACTCTTTTTCCATACCGGCTAGCAGCCGCTCGGATCAAGGACCGCAGGGCAGAAATCGTCTTTCCATCCTTACCGATCAGCCTGCCTGTTATTGAAGGTTCGCAAGTTACAGATACACGGCAACGCCCTGGATATAGGGTTTGACGCTCGAACTGAAGTGAATCTGCATCACGGGCCAGAATTTTGAGTATGTATTCAGCCAGATCTTCGGCAGCAGTCGAAGTACTTAGCTCGCCGCCTTGGAAGCGCCTGTTGTTGAAACCACCGCCGGGCCTGCCGCCGCGGCCTTTCTGATTAAACTTGCCACCGTCTCGCTTGGCTGGGCGCCGTTTTTCATCCATTTTTCGACCGCTTCTTTGTTTAGTTGCAAATCTTTTGACCGGGGATTGTAATAGCCTAACTCTTCGATGGGCTTACCGTCTCTACGATTGCGGCTATCTACAGCAACGATTCTATAATGCGGTGCTTTTTTGGCTCCAATGCGCTTAAGCCTAATTTTTACCACGTGAAATTTCCTCGACCTTTGTTATCTTAAATTGCCTAAACCATGAAAGTCCAGGCACACTAGTGGGGTCTATTGCAGCCAGGCTGCCCGACTCCTCAAGCTGCTCGACTGCGCAAGCTGCTTAGCTTATATGCGTTCGTTATTTTAGCAGGTGAGAAGGCTACCGTTTCTTCTTTTTACGGTAATAGCCACTCGGTGGACCACCTTTTGGGGGACCTTTGGGCGGTCTCATGGGCAGTTGAGGCATGCCACGAGGCATTCCCGGCATGGCAGTTCCGCCAGCGGGAGGAGAGCCGAAAAGCCCAGGCAGACCGCCAGAGAGGTCCATTCCGCCCATGCCCGGCATGCCGGCAAAGGGGTTCCCGGCACCACCACCGAACATTTTTCTAACTTGTGACATCATTTGACGCATTTGCTCAAACTCATTTAACATTTGGCCAACTTCGTTGTCCTTCAGTCCAGAACCTTTCGCGATTCGGCGGCGGCGACTCATGTCAATAATTTGAGGTTTTTGACGCTCAGCAATCGTCATAGAGTTGATTGCCCGTTCGTACATTTGAAATTTTGCTTCGCCTTCGACAGCGATTTTGTCCTGTACATCTGAGGACAGCCCGAGCATGCCGCCGATGCCCATCATCTTCATGATGTCGCCCATCGGACCCATTTTTTTCATCATCCGTTGCATCTGCACAAACATTTCCAGGTTGAAATCTTCAGTCAACATCTGCTTTGCAGCCTTCTCGGCTTCTTTCTCGTTGATGTTTTCTTGCGCTCTTTCAACCAGAGTTAGCACATCCCCCATACCCAGGATGCGGCTGGCCATGCGGTCTGGATAGAAAGCCTCAAGTTGGTCCAGCTTCTCTCCGGTGCTCAGATATTTAACAGGTTTGCCAACTGCTTCTCGCACGGACAAGGCCGCTCCACCGCGCGCATCACCGTCAACTTTGGTCAGTAAAAGACCAGTCACGTCTAGCTGGGTGTTAAATGTTTCGGCAACGTTGACTGCTTCTTGACCGGTCATCGAATCGACGACGAGAATTTTTTCGTTCGGTTTTAAGGACCGATCCAAGATTAGCAATTCCGCCATCAGGTCGGTGTCTATCTGCAATCTGCCTGCCGTATCTAAGATGACCGGGTTGTAACCCAGTCTCTTGGCTTCTTCAACCGCCTTCTCGCCGATATCCTGAACATCTTTGCTGTCAGGAATCGTGAACACGGGAACATCGATTTGTTTGCCGAGAGTTTCTAATTGTTTGATCGCCGCTGGTCTTTGTACGTCGCATGCGACGAGCAGCGGATTATGTCCTTCTTTCTTTAGCTTGAGCGCCAACTTGCCGCAGGCGGTCGTTTTCCCGGAGCCCTGTAGCCCTAGCAACATGACGATTCCAGGTCCACCTTTCAAATCGAGCGGCACGTTCTCGCCACCGAGTATGGTGACAAGTTCATCGTAGACAACTTTAATAAACTGTTGATCCGGACTGACGGCATCTATAACTTCTGTGCCTAACGCCTTTTGTCGAACGCGCGAGATGAAGAGTTTGACTACCTTTAAACTGACATCTGCCTCGAGCAGAGACTTGCGCACTTCGCGAATCGCCTCTTCGATATTGTCGGCAGATAGCTTCGCATCTCCCCTGATCGTTTTGAGAGCGCCTTGCAAATGATCTGTCAGTGTGTCGAACATTTAATTGTTACCTCGTCGGTGCAAGTTCTTTGATCATGTTTATTTTTTCGCTTACTTCGGCCGGATAAACCAGCCAATTCGATTCATAGTTCCCTTTTACAAGAGCGTCGATTGTTAACGACAGTCGTGAAAGTTCATTTACCTCACCACTATCGGTGCGCACCATAATGTTTGTTTGTGGCAAATCAGCATCGGGTCGATAATAATCATATGGTCGAAAACCGGTTGATTCGACCGTCACGTAGTAGTCCGGATCAAATCCCATGGCCGCAACGACTTTTCTTGATTCGTTCTTCAATTCTTCAATTTGTTTAGGATCATGGAAGGGGATTTTGGTCGCCTTAAACAAGCGACGGTGCAAAAAGCGAGAGGCAAGATCGGCCAGCACGGGATCTGGATCTTGCGACCATTGCTTGATGTGGTAAGTCATCTGCACATCGTCTAAAGTTAGATATTCTTTGACCGAGAGTTTTTCACCAGTGAGCCACTTTCTAGTCGGTCCGTCGATGAAGGCGATTGGACCATTGCCTGGTTCCATTAGGTGGCGAGCTCGATTGACGAGCTGGTTGAGGAGCGCCCGAGCGGCCAAATTTTTGCGGTGATAATAAACTTGAGCGTACATACTGTAGCGAGCGAAGAGGTAGTCTTCAACTGCAGTTTGTCCCTTTTCTCCGACTACAACTATTCGATCTTCTTCCAGATCGATTTCCATCGATCTGAGTATCCGCTGCAAAGCAAATAAACCATATGCGGTGCCCGTCATGTAACTATCGCGCAGCAAATAGTCGAAGCGATCAACATCGAGTTGACTGGAAACTATGTGCGATACATATTTGGGGTAGTAGGTCTTCTTCAAGACTTTGACTATTTTCTCAGCTAAACCATCGTCGAATTGATCCAAAACTTCGTGCACGCGCGTGTCGCCCGAAATAATTTTGCAAGACCAATCTTCGTGATCGTAGTGCAAAATTTGTTCTGTTACGTGGCTGTACGGACCATGACCGATGTCGTGCAACAGTGCCGAGGCAAGTATCACTGAACGCTGCTCTTCGATGCCATCTGTGCGCTCGCTGGCCATGTTGACCAGTTGTGACGCGACGTGCATAACGCCAACAGAGTGGGTGAATCGAGATCCCTCTGCGCCTTGAAAAGTGAAATACGATACACCCAATTGATGAATTCTGCGCAGCCGTTGAAACTCTTCTGTGTCAATGAGGTCCATGATCAGCCGCTCGGCAGGCTTATCCCTGTCGAGAACGATGTCCTGATGAATGGGGTCGAGGTAGGTTCGCTTGTGGGCGATGCGGCTCATGAAATTCCTCGGCTTCGGCGGTGACGAATGCGCGTGCACAAAAGTTAGGCTGCACGTTTAGATTCGGTAGTGAAGGATATTATACTTGGCAAAGTATTCGGTATACAGCTTTGTTTGACGCGCCACCCGACATCCCTCTTACTTTAGGCGATTTAGTTGGGAGAAGTTTTCGAACCTTTCGCGACCAAATCTACTTTGTCTCTGCAACACTTTTGTGGCCAACTTTACTGGCCACTTTGAGCATTGCTGGGATCAGGTGGTGCTGCTTGCATTGGCTTTCTTCGCCTACGTTCCAAATGGAATCGTTAGTAATGCACTCGCTGCTATTGGTTCTGTGTTTTGCAACTCTGGCGGTGGCTCAGTGCGGGTTGTCCATACGAAGCGTGGCCATAGTGCGCCTGGCTTTGGGCGTTGACACTGACTATAAGCTTGCCAGGGCTTATGCCAGGCAGAGAATTTTGGGCGCTGTGTTGATCTACAACGTGGCTATTTTGCTGCCTTTGCTGGTTCTTCTTTTTTGGACGATATTGTCTATCGGCTTTGTTTACTTTTTTTCGCATGCTCCTGGTGTGCAGATATTTTCCTTTGTCTTCTTTGCAATTGTGGGCATGTTATCTACATGCACGGTCTGTTGGACGCTCCTATACTCAGCATTGGCGTTCACCGTACTGGCTTGCGAAGATTTAAAACTCGGCGCTGTTTGGAAACGTACATATGATTTGACGAGTCGCTACCTGTGGCGTGGCGGCTCCTTCATGGTTTTGCTTGGCGGGACGTTGTTTGCCGTTACCCTGGCCATCGATTCACCACTTCTGGTGATCTCGTTGCTCGATGCTTGGCGAAACAATTTTTCCCCAGCTTTGGTCACTTACGACGTGCCCATTTATTTGCAAATAATGAGTGCTGTTTGGGACAGCATCATCAATATCTTGCTGCTCGGTGTCGCTCTTATAGCCGACGGGCTTTATTACAACGATTTATGTTTGCGCTTGGAGGGACGAGACATTCTCACTCGTCTGGCAAATTTAGAGATCTAAATAGGGATGAGGAGCTGCTCGGCTTATCCTAGGATTGCCTAGGCAGCAAGCTGCTCGGCTTATCGAAAGCGGGCAGCACAAGAGAGAGCAATGCGAAGAGGATGATTACGCCAAAGGTGCGCTCTGAGCCTTTGTGCAATCCCTCAAATTTCTCATGAGCTTGCTCGTTTGTTCGAAGCACGGGCAACAGTTCTTTCATTGGCGGCACAATGCCGAGAGAAAACACCATGGTGGCTGCAATTGCAATAAAGCTCGAAGCCCATCGTATCTTGACCAATGTCGATGGTTTCTTGGTTTTGGCAAAGTCAAGCGCTTCTGCAATTAGCAGTCCAATAGCACAGACCAGTGCGATGGTGCTGAAGTTCAAGAACACGGGGACGTTGTTCAAGGCAGCATCGGCGACGGGGATGCCCTTTTCTTTGGCCGCCTTGACTAACGTGATCACCGCAAAGACGATCATTGCCGAGCCGCCAAAAAGCAGTGATAACGTAATCGATCTTAGTATTTGACTCAACGTTGACATGAATTACTTTCTATTATCGAAAAATTGTGATCCATCTAAGGCTCTATCAAAGCGCCCATCCTGGGCTCGCGTATTTAACAACACAAATGGCTTACACTGGCTGCTTTGAGGCACAGCCGGGTTTTACCGCAGGTACTTCATCTGCTGATGTGAAGAGCGGTTTGGAAGAATAGCCAGAGGCCATTGCCAGTTCAAGGTTTAATTTCTCTAGATCATTTTTTACAAATCCAACTATCGTCTGTCGGATGGTGCCGTCGTGTCCGACTAGAAACAGGGAAGGCACAAACTCTAAGCCATATTCCACTGTGCTGGACAAGCGTAAATCCAGCAACTTGGGAAAAGTAATGCCAAACATTTTGGCGAAACCACTCGTTACATCACCGTCGTCTTGAGAGACTGCCCAGATTGGAATATTGGGATAGCTTCGATGAAGCCGCTCAAGATAAGGAAGTTCGAGTTGGCAAACTGGGCAGCTTGCCTTTGTGAAAGCTAGTAAGATCAGCTGACTTTCTTTGAGCGTTTGATATAAGCTATATGCCGATCCATCAATGCTTGTCAAAGAGACAGCGGGCGCTTTTGTGCCCTCGAGCAGTGCAACCATGCGTAAAGGTCCTCCAACAAACCATACTACATGCTTGGCAAGTTGACGTTGGCTATTGATGCAGGTTGTGTATCGAGTGATCACTGAAAGCGTATCAATATAGGAGAGCTTTATTTTGAAACCCATTCGTTCGGTAGAAGTCGTTCCTTTCTTGCCTCCTGAACTTGAGTGCCTTAGAGAACTTGCATATAACTTAAGATGGTCTTGGGATCACGAAACTATAAATTTGTTTAGACGGTTAGATCGCGACTTGTGGGAGTCGACCGGTCACAATCCCGTGCTAATGCTTGGCACCATCAGTCAAGAGCGGCTGAATGAAGCGGCTACCGATGAGGGTTTCATCGTTCAGCTGAACAGAATTTGTATGAAGTATCAGGAATACATGCGCACTGAAAGCACCTGGTACGAGAAACACCACAAAGGCAAGAAAGCCGTCATCGCTTACTTTTCGGCAGAGTTTGGTTTGAGTGAAGCGCTCCCGATCTATTCAGGTGGTTTGGGTGTGTTGGCCGGTGACCACGTCAAAGCGGCTTCAGAACTTGGTATTCCTCTTGTCGGTGTTGGCATCGTTTATCAAGAAGGATATTTCCGTCAATATTTGAATGCAGATGGATGGCAGCAAGAACGTTATGCCATGAATGATTTTTACAACTTGCCGATTTTGCCGGTGAAAGAGAAAGACGGCAGTGCGGTAATTATTTCAGTTGATTTCCCTGGTCGCAAAGTTTATGCAAAAGTTTGGAAGGTGCAGGTAGGCCGGGTGCCTCTCTACTTGCTGGATACAAATATTCCGCAAAACAACAAGCAAGACGAAGACATCACTGACGCTCTATATCATGGTGATTCTGAACTGCGTATGAAACAAGAAATGATTCTTGGTATTGGTGGACTGAGAGCATTGCAAGCGTTGGGCATCGTGCCGGATGTCTGCCATATGAATGAAGGACACTCTGCATTCCTCGGATTAGAACGCATTCGAATGATGATGCAAGAGTACAGTCTATCTTTTGATCAGGCGCGCGAAGTAGCTGCGGCAGGTCAGCTGTTCACCACACACACAGCTGTTCCGGCTGGTATCGACAAGTTTACACCGGAACTGATCGAGCGTTATTTTGGTGACTATTATCGTTCGCTTGGCCTCTCGCGCGGACAATTCCTTGCTCTCGGACGAAGCAATCCAAATGATGATGAGGAGCCATTCAGCATGGCTATGCTGGCGATCAATTTGTCATCAAAAACAAATGCTGTCAGTAAGCTGCACGGCGAAGTTTCAAGAAAATTGTTTGGCTCTGCCTGGGAGGGATTACCAACTCACGAAGTACCGATTACACACGTTACGAACGGTATCCATGCTCGTTCTTGGATATCCGAAGAGATGTCTGATCTGTTTGATCGGTATCTTGGACCGAAGTGGTCTGAGGATAGCGCTGATCAAAGCAGCTGGAAGCGCGTTGATGAAATTCCGGATGAGGAGCTGTGGAGAATTCACGAAAGACGCCGTCAACGGTTGGTTTCATTCAGTCGGGCTCGTTTGCGGATGCAGCTTGAACAACGTGGTGCATTGCCGACTGAACTGAAGACAGCGATGGAAGTCCTCGATCCAGAAGCGCTCACCATCGGTTTTGCTCGCAGAATGGCGACCTATAAACGTTCGACATTGCTGCTCTCAGAACCAGAAAGATTAGCGAAAATTTTGAACAATAAAGATCGTCCAGTGCAGATCATCATTGCCGGTAAAGCTCACCCTGAGGACACTCCAGCCAAAGAGTTGATCAGGCAAGTGATTCACTTCTCTCGCCGTGAGGACGTGCGCAGCCGCTTTGTCTTCTTGGAAGATTACGATATCAACGTGGCTCGATGGATGGTTGAAGGTGTTGACGTCTGGCTGAATACGCCTCGTCGATTCCTGGAAGCATCCGGCACCAGCGGCATGAAAGTTCTTTTCAATGGCGGTATCAACGTCAGCATTCTGGACGGATGGTGGGATGAAGCGTACGAACCAAATGTTGGCTGGGCAATCGGACGCGGTGAGGTATACGCTGATCCGGCCTATCAAGACGACGTTGAATCGAACGCCCTTTACGATCTTCTCGAAAAGGAAATTATTCCGATGTTCTACGATCGGGACAAAAACGGCAGACCACGTCAGTGGTTAGCGCGCATGAAAAATTCAATGCAAGTGCTCTGTCCGGAATTCAGCATCAGTCGCATGGTGCGTGAATACGCTTTGCGCATGTACTTCCCTGCGGTCAGCCGTTCAAGCGAATTTCTCGCTAATGGTGCCGAGAAGGCCAAAGAGTTGGCGGCCTGGAAATCCAAGCTAAGCAAAAACTGGAAGGATGTGCACATCGAATCAGTGGAAGCCGGCAAAGAAGATAAGGTGCAAGTTGGTGACGATATGAGAGTGAGAGCTCGCGTGCATCTCGGGCAGTTAAGTCCCGATGATGTCTCGGTGCAGATCTATCATGGACCGATCGGTCCTTCTGGCAATATCAGTGAAGGTGAAATCATTCCGATGCTATTGAGTGATGAAAGCAAATCTAGTGGGGTAAGTTTATTTACCGGGGCGATTCGTTACTTCAAAAGCGGGCGACATGGATTTACCGTTAGAGTTGTGCCGCACCATGATGATTTAGGTACTCCTTTTGAAACCGGTTTGCTTCATTGGGCTTCGCAACCCGTAAACGTTACCGCCTAAGACCGTCAGGCCGACCGATTGGAATCGCTGCAGGCGCAGTTTTCGAACGGCGCCTGGGCAGCCTACTAGTGCGACGACGGATGCTCAAGTCTGGGTTGAGGATGACGGCAGGACTTACCGCAGATTGTGCCTGCTTAACTTCTTTGGCAACACGGGCAGAAACCTTAGTTCGCCCGGTGCGATAGACATTAACGCCTTAACCTGACGTATTGTTGCGCAGTATTGCAACCTCTTAAAATGGGTGACCTCAACCTATTGGCATTTTGCCTCTCCTTAACCAAATGGAGGCAAAGGCGGACCTCTTTTTGGGCTACCATTGGCAAAAGTCTGTGCTACGATATTCGCATCACTACAAATTGCACACGCGTGAGTACAAATGGGCGAAGATAAGCAAAAGACAACCAATATCAGTCTTCGAATTCCCGATGACTACCGAAAACGGCTGCAACTGCAAGCCGATAAGAAAAGCATCAGTTTTAACGCTCACGTTTTGCGAGTTTTGGAGATTCATCTGATGAGTTCGGGATTTGGTCCCACTTCTATTACATCAACTTCAGGTCGTCTGTTCGAAATTCGCTGCGAGCCTTATGTAGATAACATTGACGAAACAACTTGGGCGTTTTTTATAGATGAGCCGAAGTTCGAGAAAGAGCGTGCCTATTACTTGATCGGTATCGGCAGAACCATTCTCCGGGACTGGCAGGTCAAAGATAAGTCGACAGTATCGAAGGAAGTTGGATTAGCTTTGCTGAATTATTACAATCGCCAGGGTCTGGAGATCGACCGGCTTGCCTGGACTCAGTATCCAGGACCTGACAATGATGGTCGGCGTGTGTTGCAAGTTGCTGAAGTACCTGAAACACTTGAGCAATTTCTAGACCTATTAATGGCAGATAAATGGATAGACAAATTCATCGAGCAAGCAGACAAGAGTCAGGATATTCGACGAGGTAGGCAGGAATCAGCGTTATACAGATAGTGAGCGGGAGTTTGTCCGAGGATAGCCTATGGCACACTAGTGGGGTCTATGCAGCAAAGCTGCCCGACTCCGAAAGCTGCCAGGCTTATCGAACGAGTCAGAAAGTCAGGGCGCTAAGCCTTAGATCGAGGAAGAAATAGTGGTTGAGTTCATCTTAGTTTTCATCATCTCTTACGTTTGGCACGCCATGGGCGTAACCATCGGCTATCACCGATTGCTGTCGCACCGCTCCTTTTCTTGTTCTAAGGCAGTTGAGTATTTCTGGGTGTTACCCGGTTTTCTCGCTTTTGAAGGTTCGCCGATTTGGTGGTCCACCATTCATCGCGCCCACCATAAATACGTTGAAACTGTTTTGGATCCGCACTCACCAAGAGCTCGGGGCATTAAATATGCATTCACTGGTTGGTTGGCAGAGAAACAATACGAGAGCCATCTTGATCCAGCAGTTCAGTGCAAAGACTTGATCTCAGATCCGATCTATCGCTTTCTTGAGCAAGGTGGAAATCTTCCAAGAGGTCATGCGCTTGGATTTGCTTGCTGCTTTGCGTTCAGATTGATCTTATGGGCGTTATTTGGTTGGCAGGTCGCTCTGGCTTCATTGCTGGCAGGAGTAGCGGTTCTTCAGATTCCATTGCTGTTAAATGTGGTTTGCCATTTACCTAAGTTTGGCTACAAAAACTACGCTCTTTCCGATGACAGTGTGAACGTCTGGTGGGTAGGTCTGTTGGCAATGGGCGAAGGCTGGCACAATAATCACCATGCCTGCCCTGGCTCTGCCAGAAGCGGCATGTTGCCTCACGAATTTGATGCTTCATGGTTGATGATCAAGTTCATGAAAAAGCTTGGACTAATTCAACGCCTGACGGTTGCCGATCACGATACATTGATTGCCCGTGCCGCTGCAGCGTTGGAGAAACAAAACGATATGGAGCCAATAGCAGTTCCTCAAACTGCTCTAGGTAGCGTATTGTCAGTGCACGAGATTGATTCGAAGAGAGTGCCTGTGGCACACAAAGCTCATCGCGAATTGGCCAAAAAGGTAATGTGAGAGTAAGAGGGGTGGCGAATCCACGTCTCTGAAATCAAATCAAGTCAAAAAATCGCGTCGAATTTGTCGACGCGATTTTTGTTTAGGTACTGGTACTGCGAAGGGATCGCTGAATGGCACTACTCTGCCACCACCTGTAGTTTTCCTGCTGCAATTGTATCCTCTGCAGTCAGGTGGTCTGGCGTGACAGCATCAAGCATCTGCAGCTTGCGCTTTGTATCCGCATCGATCAAGGAGAGGTAGACAGTGTATTGCCCTGGAGTCAGCTTGGGCATCTTCAAACTTTCTTCCCACGTAATTGGCTTGCCCGCGATCCACTTCTGTGTGGGAATCGATGGCGTGTGCAGTGATAAAACAACGGGTTTGCCTGTTCCATCTCTGAGTTCCAGTTGCACCTTATAACTGCTTGCTACATCCTTGTCAAACTGACGGCTGGGGCGCATAGCTGTTGCGCTGCCCAAGTTGACGAAAGTGAAGGAAGCTTTCAATGGCTGACCAGACTTCACATCCGCGGGCAAAGTTATGTTCTGCGATACCAGTTGGTAGCCTAGCTTGGAGCGCAGTTGTTCAAGCGTTTTTGCAATAGTGTCGTCTTTCGCCACAAAAAATTGAGATGGTACTTCGACGAAGCTAATGCCATCATCAAGAGCAAATTTTGACAGCCTGTCCAGCGCTACTGCCGTGATCGTAGGTGTTAAGCGATAACCTGTGAAGGTATCAGGCTTAAATTTGAGCAAGACGCGATACTGATCAAATCCATGTTTTGCATCGCCTACATTTTGTCTGGTCAAGTAGACACGTTGGCCGTATCGGTAAATGAGATAGTCGGTGATTTCGTCAAGACTGTCTTCACCGGCTCTGTTTGCAGTCGGTGGGTCGATGTCGAAATTGAGGCGCCCGCTGGGGAATGCGTGAGGAAAGAGATCCGCTACATATTTCCAGTGCTGGACGAGCTGCCGCTGATTCATACCGAATTCAGATTTTAAAGAGTTCTCTAGCTTGAGGTGATCTTCCTTGCTGGCAACGTTTGGAATAACAAGAGTGCCGCCGCCGACGCCACCACCGGTGATGCCGACGCTGTGCAGATTGGCGCTCTTATCGTAACGTGCGCCGAGAGCGTTAATGAAGTTAGACCATTTTGCTAAGTAAGACGCATCCCAAAAAACAGGCATTAAGGAAGTTTTGCCATCGGCTCCTGTGTAAGATACGGATTTTGCTCCGGCGTCATACACCCATTTCGGCGTGTCCGAATCCGTTAAACCGCATGTGGTGACTCTTAGAATTATCGATTTCTTGTTTTGACCGGCCAACTCCAGCAAATGATCGATTTGCTTCCAGTCATATTGTCCTTCGACAGGTTCGGCAGATTGCCACGGCACCATCACAGAAAGACCGTTTACAGAAGGCTGTGCGAGGATGTCTTTCAGAATAGTGTCATCTTGTAGTTGAGACAAATCGACTGAAGCAAATAAACCTAATTCCTTGTTAGAAGTGGCTTGAGCACCGACGATCTCTGTTCCTCTAAAGGCTCTCTTTTTGATGATTCGATCTTGCGAATCGTTCAAGTAAGTCTTTTCCTGAGCAGGATTGAGATACTTGAGTAACTCGCCGGCCTTGGATTTGGGTCTCATCTTGCCTTCAGGGTTTGCTTTTTCTGCCTCTGTTTTATTTTTGGCAGTCGCATCTTGTGTTGCCGCTGGCGTCATCGAAATGGCAAAGGCCAGTGATAAGTTTGTGAGAGAGCGTTTCGTAACCATCATTTCTCCGTAGGTCGTGACTAAACTCTTAGCGGCTGAGCAAGCGCCCGTTGCCGCACTTCGTTCAACAGGAGTTTGATTTTACTAGTGTTTGCCGAGTCGGTGTCTTAATTAAAACGCTCAAAAGTGTTAACATTCCGCTGTCCACAGCAGCTTCTGCCTGCTTAGACGGAGAACCGAATTGAGCCTGACATATTTGGGGCATAGCGCTGTCCAGTTTCAAGTCAATAACCTGACTATCTATGTCGACCCATACTTCAAAGACCCTGTGGATTGGACGACTTTGCCCAAGGCCGATCTGGTCATATTGACCCACGGACATTTCGACCATGGCGTACTGATGTCAGTGCAATTGTGGGAAGCTTGGCAGTGCAGCTTCCTTGCTCCTCGCACGTTGGTGCAGTGGATGCAGCGTAAGTACAAGCGTAAAATTCCTGCGGACGCTTTTATTGCCATCGCTCATAACGAAACCATTCAGTTCAAGGGGCTTTCAATCACTGCCGTCCCCGCCCATCATCCTGTCAACCGGATGGGCAAAACAATTCTCCGGCTCTTTGCTCGTTCATCAGCGCCAGGGAAACCCGTGAATGGCTATTACTTTGAAGGCTATTATCACGCCGGGGATACTATCTATACGACTGCAATTCCGACCGCTCTGAAGGACTTTCAGGTGCATACCGCCTGCCTCCCGATCGGCGGGAAATATGGTGTGGCTTCACCGGCAGAGGCTCTCAAAATTGCTGAGCAAATTGGAGCGAATCGCATCGTGCCGTTGCATTGGCAAGCTCTTGTCGAACAAGTGCCTTTTCGTTATCAGTCGTCCGACCTGGTTAAACTTGCCAAAGACAACAAAACAACGGTCTCGATTTGTCCACTCGCTATAGGCGAATTGCTCGAGCCGGCCAGCATTAGCGACACTTCTGTAGTAGGACCCCAGGGCTGAGTTATTAGTTAGCTCCACCCCGATTTTCGCTTCATTGCACAACTTCGATGTCTTCTGGGTAAAACGTTTACAGGGGCCACTCGCGGCGTTATTTTGTCTCTGACGGGTTTTACCCGGATGCAGAGATTGGCTGAGTGAATTTCGATGCTACAAAACCAACGGCAGGATAATCGCCATAACATTCGATTGCCAAAACAGGCGACCATACCGGTTTTGAAGCAAATCTACGCTCTCCAGTCCGAGGCCCAATTAAACGCCGGGCGCACGGTTGAACTGCCTTTTGGCGACGCTCCTGAAGACTACATCTTGACTATCTTTCGCGACAAGACGAAAGGAGATTGGCTCTGGATGCTGTATCGAGGTCACGGCAGCGATTCTTTTCTTGAGTGGAGTTACGTCACCCCTGATCCTGGTGTCATCCACAATGTAATCAGTGCTCAATTTCCAGGCGCGTCTCTTAAATCGATCGTTTTGCCGGGAACCGCTGATTCTCGAGAAGATTATGAGACGCAGAGTACCAGCGGTAACTTGAATAGATCCAATCAAGTCAACACCAGCAATTACGAGATTCAGTCGCAATCCACAAATCAAGAGCGAATCAATCAATCCACCACCAGTGGAATGTCGAAACTTCAGCGTGCCACGCTTGAAGGAGAGCTTGAAAATCTTTCTGTGCCAAACGTCTTGCAATCTGTAGCGATGGGTAAAATGACAGGACGTTTGGAAATTGCCTCGCATACAGACGTGGCAAACGTGCACTTCTATGAAGGTTCACCATTGCACTGTTCGATGCGTGGGGTTGAGGGTGATGCCGCCATCATCGAGCTAGTGGGCTGGAGCTCGGGTGCTTTTCGCTTTTATCCTGAACCTAAGACCAGTGTTGAGACCGTCAAGAAGCGGCTCGACTGGCTGCTTATGGAAGGCGCCGCATTCGACGACCAGCAGAAGTTTTTAAACACTCGAGGGCTGACACTCGAATCTTTCGTCGTGCGCAAGCACAACAACATTACGGAATCTATGTTTGAGCAAATGGCAGCGAAGGGTGCATGCAGCGATATGCGCCTCTTGAAAGGCTTCTATCAATCCATTGACAGCAAAAGTACTCTCGTCGAGGTGTTGCGTCGCCGCCCTCTACCTAAGACTGATTGGGTGTTTGTCTTGTACACACTTGTCAGTTGCGACCTCGTTCACTTCATTACTAATTTGCCTGAGACTGCAAAGCAGGTAGTGTCTGGCGTCCCGGCAGTCGATTGGCAAACGGTGAGAACATTTGAAAAGAGCATGCTCCGTCAAGACACGGAGCTGTATACATACCCAGCTTTTCTTTACTTCTTGGAAAAAGAATTTCTACGCTTCGAACGATTCAGCCAACCTTTTTCAATCATCATCATTGATGTGGGAGTGCGCTCGTCCAAAAACATAAAATTGATCGACCCCTTACCACTGCGCGGCGTTAGGGAAGTGGCAACGCGCATTGATCGCTTGAAGCGCAAAACCGATTTGCTGGGGCACTACGAAACTTTTGGACTATCTTTGTTGCTGCCTTTGACTGATGGGACTTCGGCGCGCAGTTTTGCTTCAAGGCTTGCCGATGTGATTGTCAGTACGCCCCTGGCTGACGACATTGAAACTACTTCACTGGTTCTATCAATCGGTACTGCCAGCATTCCGGAAAGCTGCCAGGACCTTGGAACAATGTTGGCAATGGCAAGACCGAGTAAAGCGTGATTTGCGTGGAATAACATCAGTGTCCACTTATTACCACCTGCCAACCTCAACATAAGGAGCGATGAAGCTTTAGCAGTCGAAGTATAAAGCTTTGTATAAGTTTATTAATCTTACTAAGTCACATTGTCATCATGGAGCAAGGCGGGTCGCCGTTTAACATAGACGTGCAAAAAGTCTCGGGTCTTCACCGTTTAGGACGAAGGCCCAAGTATAATTCCGTTGGGTCTCCAGCTTTTAGAGCTTTTACAGGAGCATAGGGAGTTTCAAAGATGGGTAAGTCAGTAGGCATCGATTTGGGAACCACTAACTCAGTGGTAGCCGTGATGGAAGGTGGCCAGCCGACCGTGGTTTCCAATGCTGAAGGAGGGCGAACGACGCCGTCTGTAGTTGCATTTACTAAATCCGGTGAAAGGTTGGTCGGGCAGTTGGCACGTCGCCAAGCAGTGTTGAACCCTGAGAACACCGTTTATTCGATTAAGCGTTTTATCGGGCGCAGATTTAGCGAAGTGGAATCAGAAAAGAAAATCGTCTCTTATAAAGTTAAAGAGGGCGGTGACGGCGGTTGCAAAGTCGCTATCCAAGGCAAGGATTATTCGCCTGAAGAAATTTCGGCAATGATTCTGCGTAAGTTGAAGGAAGACGCTGAGAAATATCTCGGTGAAAAAGTAACCAGTGCTGTGATTACAGTACCGGCTTATTTCAATGACTCGCAGCGTCAGTCGACAAAGAATGCAGGCACCATTGCCGGGTTGGAAGTGCTCAGAATTATCAATGAGCCGACGGCTGCTGCGCTTGCATATGGGTTGGACAAAAAGGAAAACGAGACGATTCTTGTTTTTGACTTAGGCGGCGGCACATTCGACGTGTCCGTTCTCGAAGTAGGCGACGGCGTTTTCGAAGTTAAAGCAACCTCTGGTGACACTCACCTTGGTGGCGATGACTTCGACCATTGCATCGTTACTTGGGTTGCCGACGAATTCATGAACCTTGAAGGCATCGACCTTCGCAAAGATCGTCAAGCGTTGCAACGTCTAACCGAGGCGGCAGAAAAGGCGAAAATTGAACTTTCGTCGGTAATTGAAACTAACCTTTCATTGCCATTCATCACTGCTGATGCCACTGGACCGAAGCATCTTGAAATGAAGCTGACCAGAGCTCGTTTTAACGAACTCACACGTCATCTTGTTGAGCGATGCCGCGCTCCTATGGAGCAGTCGTTGAGAGATTCGAAGCTTAGCTACGAAGCACTTGATGAAGTTGTGTTGGTTGGCGGTTCGACAAGAATTCCAGCCGTACAAGAACTGGTCAAGAGTTTAACAGGTGGCAAAGAGCCTAACCAAAGCGTTAATCCAGACGAAGTGGTCGCAGTTGGTGCAGCTATTCAAGCTGGTGTTCTCGGTGGTGAAGTTAAGGGTGTCGTACTCCTCGACGTTACTCCTCTATCACTCGGAATCGAGACGATGGGCGGCGTGATGACCAAACTTGTGGAACGCAACACAACAATTCCAACCAGAAAATCGGAAGTGTTCTCGACCGCTGATGACAATCAAACTGCAGTAGACATCTACGTCTTCCAGGGTGAACGTCCGATGGCGCGAGATAACAAACTGCTGGGCAACTTCCGGCTTGACGGAATTCCGCCTGCTTCCAGAGGGCAACCAAAGGTTGAAGTAACGTTTGACATCGACGCAAACGGCATTATGAATGTCACGGCGCGCGATCAATCGACCGGAAAAGAACAAAAAATTACGATTACTGCCAGCACCAACATGTCGAAAGACGACATCGATCGCTTGGTCAGAGAGTCGGAAAGCCATGCTCAAGAAGACCGTCGTCGCAAAGAAGAAGCCGATGTGCGCAACGAAGCCGATAGCATTTGCTACGCGGTGGAAAGGCACGTTCGCGAACTTGGCGATAAGGTCACTCAAGGTGAAAAAGCCAGAGCCGAAATGCTCGTCAATGATCTGCGTCAGAAACTCAAAGACGGCGCCGATCAAGAAACGATCAAGAGCATCATGAACGAACTCCGCGGCGCATTGGTCTTGTTGCAACAAGCTGCTGCGTTGCACGGAGGCGGAGCGCCTAACGGCGGCGGTGATGAAGGCGGCGGCGGTGAGCCTGGTGCTGCAGGTTACGACTATGGCACCGGTGGCAGTGCTACTGGTGGTGATGGCGGATATGGTGGCGCAGGTTATTCAGGCGCCGGCGGATCCGATGAAGTTGTGGACGCTGAGTTCCACGCTTCCGAAGAGTAACCCTCGCTAGATCAATCAAAATCTAAAGCGCTCATGAAAATGGGCGCTTTTCCCTTTTATAAGCGTTCGTTGGTGCGTATGCTGGGCTTTGCTCGCTGCTAATTAACTGGCTGGGACGTTCTATGTCCGGCGCCCCTTTACAATGCTATTCTATCTATATGAGGCTCTATTGAGCCGATCGTTCGAGGACTAGAGGAGCATGACCATGTTGGGCACTAGCAGGAAACCACTTCTGTTATTGGCGGTGACAATGCCCTTACTCGTAGGCTCAGCATCTTTTGCAGAGCCCTCTTACATGGCTGTCGCGCAGCCGGCAGCGCAGTCTGCGGCGCCGGACATAAACACTCTTGAGCAGCGCTACTTTGGGCGCTTGTATGACAAGGATGCAACTGATAAACGCATTCAACGCCTTGAATTGTTGTTGTTTGGAGCGACACAAGATGGTGGTCTAGTTGAGCGATTGGACAGATTGCAGGAATCTGCAGCTGAGCGTTTAAAGACCTCGAAAATAGGCGCCAATCAAGCTGTGGACTTAGTTTCAATTGCCGCGCTGGAAAAAAAGATATTGAAAAAAGGTTTTGCGTCAGAAACTCCAACCCAAAGGCTAGGACGATTGGAATTGAAGGTTTTTGGTCAGCCATCACCAGCCATGAACATTTCAGATCGGGTGTTTCGCCTGAAAAAAATTCTCAATGTTGATACTCCCTCCATTAGCCAGTATCCCTCTTCACCCGACTTAGGAAGTGGCGATCTGTCTTCGCCATTCGGTGGAGGCTTTATGTATAGCAGTCCGTTCGGCTCAAATCGTCCAGAAGATATTGCTCAACAAATGAACGAAGCGATGAGACAACTCAACAAATCTCTGCGTGGGATACACAGGTTGCCCGACGGTGCACCAAATGTTTCACCATTCACTGGACCGAATGGAACCCCGTTCATGCAGCCGTTTCGAACAGGTCCGCAACCAGGACGTGACACCGAGCTGCCACCATATTTGGATCCGAACAGCATCTAGAGTTTGACCAACTAGAAGCGACGATTGATTGACTGACTGAAAAGAACACTAAAACGGGTGTCTGCTTCTAGCTGCCACTGAATGCGGTGCGCAATCAAAGGCCGGAGAGAGCAAGTGCGGTTGGACCGATTTGGCGTCCCATTTCTGATCGATTTCTAAGCAGACTACCGCTCATATTAATAGTCTTTAGAGTTTCAGTCCTCAACAAGCCCTAAAATAGTCAAGTGCCTGTCCTCAGGGCTGCAACCCTTAGCTGAGACCGAGTTTGCCGAGTACCGTTGAGATCAAACGTTCGAGTCCCCAACCAACGGGGCTGGACTTCAAGAAAAAGCCTGCCGCTAAGAAAGGGCTGCAAACAGCCGCGTGCTGGGCTATTGGCTTATTTGTCGCCGTAAACAGTGCTTTGCTAGTCGGTGGCTTTGATCAAAAACCTTTGAAAGGCTCTGCCAATGACTCCACTCGTGACCTCTGGAGCGGTTCAGGCTCTATTGACCTGGCCATCAATGGACTTGCCGAGCTAAAAAAGCGACCGACTGTCATGCTCTTGGGCTCCTCCTTGATCATGCATCCCTTTTGGGCAATGGATGCCGAGAAAAATCCAAGAATTCCCGATATTTTTCATTACCACAGCTCAACTGCGCTCGAAGAAAAACTTGCTGATGTTGGCGCACCAAAGCAGCGCGTTTACAGTTTGGCTATTTTTGGAGAAATGATTTCGGACGCTTACATTTATGTGAACGACTTTCTCAAAGGCGATAAAAAACCAGATGTACTAATGTTTGGTATTGCCCCTCGTGACTTTAGTGATTCTGATCTACCTGCGCCGATGGCTACCTTCACCTTCAAGCGCTTGGTTGGAATGGATAATTTCCCACGTTACGCAGATTCCTTCTTGCCAGGCTGGCAAGACAAGGCGGATTTTGTCGCCAGTCATTCATGTTTTTTCTACGGCAAACGTTGGCGCTTGCAACATGAAGTGCAAAGAGTAGTTGATCGTTTTTACAATCTCGCTGGCATTCCAAAAGATAGTGGAATTGCGGCGGGTAAGCCGGATCCGGATAAGAATACGGCAGGTTTTATGCTTACCGGTTCGGCTGAAGAGCGCTGGAGCAACAGTGTTAAGGAATACCGCCGGCGGTATCATGGCATCGGTGAGAAAGACCTGAGCATACAAGAAGGCTTTTTGAACAAAGTCCTGACGGTGTGCGCCGAGCGGCACATAAAAGTTGTTTTGGTCAACATGCCATTGGCATCGAAAAACCGTAACCTTATGCCACCAGACTTCTACAAGTCGTTCAGAAACAAGCTGGCTAATATAGCGCAGCGTCCCAATGTTAAGTTCGTGGACTTAGGCGAATCGCCAGATTTCACTGATGAAGACTTTTGGGATACGGCTCACTTGAACCACTTCGGTGGTAAAAAACTGATCAATCACATCGCCCCAGATATTGCGGGGCAATTGAGCAGCCACTAAATGTGGTGCTCTAGGTGAGTGCGAAATCAGGCAGTATGCCTTTCACCTGCATCTCCTGGGTGGAGGCTGCACTTCCAATTTTTTGTTGTTTGGTAAATCGTTCACGGTCGGAATGGATGTCATTTAAAACATGTTCGACATCCACCTGATCCGGGGGGGAAGTGTCCCCCGCCTTATCGGTGTGCGGCATAGCACCTCAGCTGAGTAGCTAGTTAGAAAATATGGGCTGGGCAAGCTGTATGCTGAAAGATAGCCACATGTTGTGAAATTATTGTGGCACGACTTTGGATTTTAAATATTGAGGTCGGGACGATGTCCAGAGATGACAACCCAATCAACTGCTCTAAGTGCGGTAAGTCGATCCAGGCAACTGCCATAGTTTGCAGTTGCGGAGCTAAGCTTTCGACGCGACAACGTATGCGCGTCTTACCAACGTTGCCTCCGTTACCATCTTCGCCGGCTGATTTGACGAATCAAGCAAATGAGCAATCGATTGGAGATTTTCCACCAGATCCAGATCCTCCATCAAATCTGATTGGCCCGAATTCGATAACATTTGATCTCCTTCGCGAAGATATAATCCAGGTCATGGACGATCTTTCACCCCGGGAGCGTGACGTTCTGCGCATTCGCTTCGGACTGGATGACGGTCATCAACGTACGCTTGAAGAGGTGGCCAAACTATACGGATTGACTCGAGAACGCGTTCGCCAGATTGAAGGCAAAGCACTTCGTAAGCTCCGTCACCCACGCAAACGACGCGAAGCCGAGCGTCAGGCAGAGCTCGCTTCTCCAAAAAGAATTCAGCGAAAGGCGCTTTCAAATATTCTGAGTAAACTTAGCGCTGAAGAAGCAGAGATTCTTCGGTTTAGATGGGGTTTCAAGGACGGCAGGTGCCACTCAGCAGACGAAATCGCATTGACGTTAGGTATATCTCCGCAAGAAGTTAGCGAACTAGAAACAAGAGTCTTCAGCATGTTGTAGTTCTTCGCGAACTTGCGCAGTTCATTATTTTCTGAGATGGATAGTTGGTCAAATTGCTCAAGTCATCGAGCGAATACTTGGAGTATTATGGGCTCTCCTGAACGCTGATGGATTTGATGTGATCACCCTTAGCGATACTGTTGACCACATCCATGCCACTGACGACTCCGCCAAATATTCCGTATTGATTATCCAAATTCGGTTTTGGTGCCAGCGTGATGTAAAACTGACAGCTTGCCGTATTTGGGCTTGCCCCGAAGCGAGCCATTGCCACAACTCCTGGTGCATTGTGTCTCAGTTGGGGACTTACTTCCAATGGCACGAATCGAGGTTGAGAGCTTCCATGAGGAATGTACAGACCCGTTCCGGTGCCGTTCGGGCAGCCACCTTGGATACAGAAACCTGGCTCAACGCGATGGAAGGTTAGTCCGTTGTAGAAACCCTTAGTGACCAAGTCAATGAAATTTTCGCAAGTCACCGGGGCTAGTTTGCGGAAAAGTCTGATTGTAATTTCGCCTTTATCAGTGTCGATGATCGCAATCGGATCGGCCTTATTTGGATCGGGCATGGTATCAGGCTTGAACATCGCCGCGCCTGGAGTTCCCTGCCCGCGGGGAACATACGGACTGTTGAGAGCACCGGAACCAGCAGGCGGAGGCGCTGGAGCTCCGCTGTTAGCAGGTCGAGCCGCGGCGCCTGGTAGTCCAGGAGTTACCTCTGTGGCACTTGCAGCACCCGCTAATCCAGGTGCCGGCGTCGAGGCAGCAGGGATGACAGCAGCTGGCACTGTCGATGATGGCAAAGTGACATCAGGTGGTATTAAATCAGGGTCGAATCTCTCGGCTCGAGCACTAGTAAGCACGCACATACTGGCAGTAAGAGCCAATGCGGTGATAGGCAGATGCTTGAACCTAAAGAGTGTCATCGTTCACCAGTTGAGCTGATATCAATCCATTGTAAAAGCATCTGTCCAAATATGGGCGATCAAAATGAGCACCTTAGTTCATGATGCGATTCCGGCAATGAGCTGAAGTCCTTGCTGGAGCGAGTTCGAGATCTATAACAACAGGGACTGCTGGTCCACATATAAAATCAGCTTGACTCTTCCGATTCTCCTTGCATATAAACCCACATTCTGAACACTTAGTGCTCGTATATGTCGCTGGCACACTGACTAATAGTCCTCCTGCCTGCTCCAGTTTGTATGGCACGGCGCTTTCCTTCCTCGCTCTTCAGGGCAAGGCTTGACGCGCATTTCGGTCATTTATATCAAACCAGGAATAAATCGCCAGAGGATTCTTTTTGAATATTCCTGGTAGTGCACATCCTTGAGTAAGTGTCTTTCTTCCGTCCAGGCTCTGGCCGCATAAATCAAGTTGACGCCCAGGAGAGCCATGCCCAGCCAAGGTGCTGCGGCCAACGATGGCAAGATGGCCAACCACCAGGCTACATTTTTACTGGCGTAGGCAGGATGCCGCACCCATGCATAGGGTCCATGATTGATGATGCCCCGATTGCTCAGATTGGAAAATCGCATTCCGAAACTGATCGTGGCCCAGACGTAGATTATCATTAGCAAAACGATCAGCACTGCTGCAATTGAGGAAACAATTGGTTGGGCAGCAAAAGCAGCCTCCGGCCAAAGATAAACTTTGCTCCAGATATAGGTTTGAAGCAAAAAATTGAAAGGGGGGTAACATATGAGAGCTGCTATCCAACCACTGGCAGTGGGCTCGGTAGAAACGAACTGTGTATCTAGAAGTCTCATGGAAGTGAGATAGCCAATCAGAGCGATAGTGAGATCAGTCACCGAGAGCAGTGTGATGATCAGGCGCTCAATCATTCGTACGATCAGACCAAGATCGTGCAAAGATGTTTGCCGGCCAAACCATCGAATCGCCTCAGCAGTATCAATCTCCCACAGTTGCCACCAGTGTATGCAACTTACTGTCATAAAGGGAATGAAAAAGCATTTGATCAGAAGAGCGCGCAATAGGTTGTGAATATCAGGACTGTTCAAGTTCTTAAAGGCATCTTTGATCGCATGGTGATCGATGAGAGATCTGCACAACAGCTTGAGCCCACTGCCAAATAGCAGCATTTCATCGATCGGACCGTCTTTGCGTGCATAACGTTCCACCAGCCAGAAATAGGGTAAGGCCAAAATTACTAAAACTGGCACAGCCAGGCAGTAAAAGTTGATAAAGCCGGGGAAGACCCGATCCCAGAACAGTAAAAAGACGCCCACAGCAGTCAGGCAGACAGTCAGTGCCAAGTAGCGTTCAAAGATACGATGCCAGCCATCTCCAGATAGATGTCGGGGATTGGAGAAATCGAAGTTCCTGCGATAGGTCTTCAATGCGCCGATTTCCACAATGAACATCGTCAAAAATACAGCCAGCACAATAATCACTTTGCGCCAAGGCCAAATTGTTTCAACAATTTCAGGTCTCTGGTTGTGAAAGATTACAAGCCCGACCGCTGCAACCAGGATGACGATTAATCCGCAGTAGCCGGTGATTGGGTTTTGAGGGCACTTTGAGTTGTCTGCAGCGGGCCGACCAATGCAAAGATCAGCGTTATTGCCTTTTGGTCTTGTCACATTCGTCAACCTATCTTGCTATTTAATTTGATGCACTTGGCTGTGCAATTCATCCTCAAAAAGAATGAGAACCAAAAGTAAACCATTGATTGTATTGTCTAAACGCTCCGCGAGTGGCTTAAAGATTCGAGTTCCGAATTGCTGTCCGACATTTTTTGAAGAGGTAATCGATGTTTGAGCAGTACATGCTCGAACACATCATATTCGGTGGCAAATGGAATTATCGTCAGTCCATTTTGAGTGAAATGCTGCCAGCGATTTTGCCTGATCGGCAGCCTGCAATCCGCACAGTTCCAGCGAGAAAGTCCATCCGGGCAATCGGGTAGCGATGAGCCGTCAGAAATCAAAATCGGTCAGCACCGTCACATGAGGATGCAGGCTGAGGTAGGAAGCAGGAATTTTCGGGTCCACAGACCCGAGCAAGGCTTGTTCTAGAATTTTTTTCTTGTGGGCTCCACTGGCGATCAGGATCAGTTTCCGGCTGCCAAGAATGGTTCGGATTCCCATCGTCACTCCTCGATATGGCACTGTAGTGCTGGCTGCAAAGTAGGATTGGTTGGACTTTCGAGTCGATTCAGTCAGCAAAATGCTGTGCGTCCAGCTTTCAAGCAAGGTCCCCGGCTCATTAAAAGCGATATGACCATTTGCTCCAAGACCCAAAATGGTCAGATCCAGACCGCCATGAGACTTGATCAATTCATCGTAGTCGTCACAGGTACTGGGATTGAATTTGTTTTCGTCTTTGACATTTGTATATTGATACAGGTTTGTCTGCAAAAAATGTTGAAAACTAATGCTTTCATCCGCATCCACATATTCGTCTAGGGCAAAACAGTTGCTCTGCGACCAATCAATCTTTCTTTGCTTTGACCAATCAGCCAAAATTTTGTAGCAGCCAAGCGGCGAATTACCAGTGGGTAAACCAAAGCAACTGTTGGGCTTGATGCGAAGTTGCGCAGCCACCACTTCTGCGATTTCCTCGCTTAATGCCTCGTATTTGTCTACTATTACTGACTTCTCTTTCTGCATTTGGAATTACGTAAGCAACCTGTCTAGGATAGTCTGTGAACACTAGTGGGGTCTAGTCTTCAAGCTTCTCGGCGGCCTCATCAACCTGCCCAACTTCAGAAGCTGCTCGACTGATATATTATCTGACCGCTTAAAGCGTCATGCTAAGGATAGAATGTCGATATATAAAACATGTTTCAATTGTTTTCAGAAGATCATGGATTGAGGCAGGCTCGGTTTTAGTAATGAGATCAAAACCTCTAATTATTGGCGCAGCTCTTATTTGGACGACCATTAGTTGTGCTTGGGTTCTCAAAGCCGAAGCTCAATATGGCAGAAAGCTCCCCAGAGCCGGTTTCCAGACGCGTTCTACTGATGTTGGCACAAACGCGCTGCCACGAGTAAATGGCGTCCACCTCATAGATGGCTTGGATCAAGGACCGTTACCCCCGCAGGCACATCCATCTGGTGGTGGTAATGACAACGATCCCTACAATCCTGGTGAACAAGCCGTTAACTGGGAGCGGGTTCGTTGGGAAGCAAAAAAGATGCCGCTCTTGATTTGGATCAGCCCGGGATTGAAGCTGCCTGATTGTCCATTCTCGCAAATCCAAAGCACGCGAGTGGAGCAAGTGACTGAGATGTTGCAAAGCCCGACCCCGCTTTCCACACTGATTCAGGCGACTGCTTGGACACCTGAGGTCAATGACCAAGTTGCTGCGGGAATCGAACAATGGCGAGAATTTGAGAAAGAGGGATTGTTTAGCTTCGCCTTTACCGACGATCCGCGCTTTGCCCACATTCTTGTTTTCTTCACTGACAACTTTAAGGAGTCCGATTCGCCAGGCGGCATAGCAGTCGGAGGGATCACGTCTGCGCAAATTTACCCAATCGCTCAGGCGCAAAAAATCAAAATTAGACAGAAGCCTGTGATCATTGAATTGTCGACTATGGTGAACGGCACTGCACCAAAGATGCAGGGCGCGTCTGCCCACGAGTTTGGACATGCTCTCGGGATTAAGGCGCACAGTCAGGGCATGTGGGACATCATGAATGTTAACCGCGTCAGCAACTACTTGTCACCAGCCGACAAAGCAACTATTCGTTATCTGTACCACAAACCTGCTCAATGGGTGATGTGATACTGCATTTGGTGCGACTATAATCAATAAGATGTGCGTAGACAACATGAAAGACGATTCAATTGCCCGCAACGAGACGCTCCCGAAATGTGGACAGAGTGGCAATGAGCTCGCGGGAAGAGCCGATGCGTTTGAGAGGATCTGGTTCCGTACAACGGGCGATCAATTGGTCGAGCTCTTCAGAGATTTCTGGTCTGACAAGTCTGGGGTGCGATGGACTCAGAGGTAACGGTTCTTGAGCGGTCAAAACAAACGACAGGGTGGCACCGAGCGCGTAAATATCACTTTGGGTAGTGGCCTTGCCCTGAAACTGCTCGGGCGCTATGTATGCCTGTTTGCCGATTAAAGTGCCGGTTGCGCCTCCGAGAAATTCATTGGCAGCCCCGAAGTCAATCAGGTACAGGTGACCGGAGTTATGCAGAATCAGATTCTCTGGGGTAAAGTCTCGATGAATAATCGGCGGTGCCATAGTGTGGAGATAATCGAGCAGTTGAGCAAGTTCGAGCGCCCAGCTGACACATTGCCGCTCTGATGACTGGGTTTCTTTGCGAACTACGTCACTGAGTCTCACCCCTGCCAAATATTCCAGAGCGAGATACTCTCGTCCGTTTTCATTGAAAAAGTCCAAAACCTTCGCGATTCGCTGATGGTTGCATTTCTGCAGCAGCCTTGCCTCGCGGGCGAACATGTCTGAAATCTTCAGTCTGGCGCCCTGACTGAGTCCGTGCGGCAGAGATGATTCCTTAATCACCACTGTTTCTTTTTTGTTTTCCAAATTGGACATGCGCTTAGCAATATAAGTGGTCGAGAATCCCCCGGAGCTGAGATAGTCGGTAATCTGGATGCGCCCGTCTTGAAGCTCGGCATCAATTTCTAAAGGCACGTAGTTTGTGCGACCGATGTGTTGTTTCAGATCTTGCTGCCACATGTCTGTAAGAGAAGGTGTGACAGAGCTGCTTTTATTACTATCGACTATTTTGTTTGCCGGCTCTGGCAATACTTGTTTTATGAAGTTAATACCTGACTCGCTGAATACGCGCGTCGGCAAATGCGTTTTTAATTCCAGGGCCAGGCGCTCTCGTTCCCTGGTGCTGAGTGTGTTCAGAGCAATTGATATGGAGTACCTGGTGAGGGAGGTGAAAACTAATTTTTGTTGCTGCAAATCATCGGCATGATAGTGAGAGTCTTTCACATCGTCTAGTTTGTCCATTGTCACAGCTGATACGTTCGCCCAAGACATCGTTCGCGAAAAGTTAGCGCCTTGATTGGTTACTAATCCAGTTGGACTAATGCTTATGGCGCAGTACTTGCTGCTCAGACCAATGAACAGTTTGTAGCTAATCAGCAGTGGACAGATGGACAAGGCGCCGGCAATAAACTGCTCAACCGCGCCGGGCCAAGGCATGATTGTATTTTGCATAAACAAGCCGACTGCAACAAGGGCAGCAAAGAGCCCGGGAGCGCAGATCACCGAAAATGGAACGGTCCACCAGGGAGTGCCCAGAATGATTGGTGTTTCGCACGCCAAACTAGACGCTGGAGAGCGCAGCTCGGTTTTACTAAATTGGGCGACCAAGGCAGGAAAAATTGTTAGGCAGCAGGCTATTGCGCCCAAGAGAAAGCAGAAACCCTCTGTCATGGTTATAGTGGTGATCAGCCAATACACAAGATAGAACAAATAAATAATAGTCAGGGCGGCGAGAAGGAGAAACACAAAAACCAAAGCGGCTCCTTCTGCCACCACGCTGACCCACTTCAAGACCGAATCCGACAAAAGCAGCACAGTGCCCAAAAAACCAGCAGGGGCGTCGTTGACGAGGCTGGGGCTATAACGTTGCATCATCTTCCTCCAGCAAGTTAATGAGCTCTTCGCGCACAACTGAGGCGCAGTGGTATCTTTTACTGCAATCCACTTCTGTAGCCATGGCTACAATTGCATCAAAGGTGTCTGACAAAGACTGATCGAAAGATTTCGGATGGGACGTGGAGATTGGCATTGGTTGTCGTCCCGTGCTGAGGAAGAAGAGCGTTGCTCCCAGTGAATAAATATCGCTTTGCACCGTTGCCTGACCTCTGAATTGTTCGGGAGATAAATAGTTAGGCTTGCCCACGACTTGATTGGAGTGAGAGCTGTTGTCGTAACGCGCGATGTCGAAATCGATCAGCTTGAGCTTGCCTTTGTTATTCAAAAGCAGATTGTCCGGAGTGAAATCTCGATGAACGATTGGTGGCACTCGGCTGTGGAGATGATCAAGAATCTCACACATGTTCACACCAAGTCGTAAGACCTCCGACATAGTCAAAGCTCCCACTTTGTCTACCAACTCCTTTAAAGACCAGCCATCGACAAACTCACGAACCAGATAAGCACGGGAGTCTTCGACGAAGAGATCATAGAATTTGACGGCAAACTCAGCATCGAGACTGCCAATAATTTGAGCTTCCCGCTGCACCTGAGCCAGGGCGCTGGTGGCTGCAGCAAATTCGCCATGCAAGGGCAGAACAAATTCCTTGAGCACAACTCGCGACGCCTCTTGATGCACCGGGAAGTGATCGATCGCCTCATATGCTGTGCCCTGCCCGCCGGCGCCAAGTATTGAAATAATTTCAAAACGATAATTGTTCAGCCAATCACCAGGCGACAATTGTGTCACTGAAGTTCTTCGCGATGTGATCATTAGGGATTCGCTCCACAACTCGGTGAAACTCGGGTTATGGAGCGGCGAAATGAACGTAGTGAGATTGTTGCTGATCAGACGAGGCGGCAACAGGCTTGTCAAAACGCTTATGAGCTTGAGGTGGTCGCGTTTTGCTACGGCCTTCAAATAAATATCAATGACACGTTCACCCTTGCGTCCAGGTTTCATCCACCACAGGCTTATTTGCTCGCGGTTAATCGGTAGAAGGTCTTCGGCGAAGGAAAGATACAGCCTGGCCTCGCTCCATCCCGACCGATTGCTATCCTTCTTCAAGTCAGCTTGTCGCAGGGCTTGCCAGGGTAATAGCACAGGCGGTCGTTCAGCCATGTAGAGGGACATTCCCTTGCTGTCGAACTTGACGAGCCCGGTGCGTCCATTGGCAAATAGCCTCACGCCCACTGCCAGTAGGGCTAATGGCAGTACAACAATCAAGAAGCAGACGGGCACGATCATCGGAAAGATTCTGGCACCGATTAAGATAACGAGAAGGACGATGCCGAGGACGAGCATGTAAATGTGATCGTGTTTCCTGAGCATCGCCCTGATCACAGTCATCGGAAGGTGGTTGAACTCGACCGAGCGAACCGGCAAAATCTCGGCGGCTGACTTGATTGCTGGCGTTGCGGTTGTTGTGCTCATATGATCAACCCTGGTAATTACTTGCAACCTTATCTGCATGGGCTCGGAAAGAACATAGGGAAAAGCCGGTACCGATCCTGTCCTATACTCCCACGCGGCGTGCCACCGCCTTAGGTATCACAAAATCAGCAGTAGCTAACCGTGTCGCGACTTCGGCAGACTTTCCTGTCGCGCAACATTTTTCGATACCGACAAATAATTCCACAAGACGCAGTTTACACATAGACGCGAACTGCAATGCGCACTCCCAAGTCCAGGACTCGCCTGAAGGTCATGAATGATGATTGATCGGTCCGTTCACATTGTAGTTGTGTCGTTGTCGAATTGAAGCAACCGCATCCATAGTCCAATAGTGATAGTGTCGATCTCCTTTCCAATAGTCATTCAGCGTGATGAGCAGCGGCAGATCGTCTGGAGTGCCTAAACGCCACATCGCCGAAAGTGCATTCGTTTTAGCGGGTGATTTTGCCGACCCAATTATCTGACGCAAGACCGGCAAACATTTCTCTTTCTCTATTTCGCACAATATATCAACTGCGTTTCGGCTCACTTCTTCGTCAGATCCCAAGGCGATCTTTTCTATTTGTTGACAAACGTATTTGCCTCCGATTGATTTGAGTGCTTCGTCCGAAACATAGCCATCATACTGATACTTCATGTCTTTGAGATGGGCAAGAATCAAGTCAGCGGCCCTTTCTTCTTTGAGAATTCCTAGTTGAACGATGATCCAATCCTTGGCAATATGTGGAAGAGAAGGATTAGTTTTCAGAACGTCGATCAAATACAAGCCGTCCTTCGACTTATCCGAGGATAGCAAGCTGCTCGGCTCCTGCAGCGAGCTGCCCGACTGATCTTTGGCTGTTAAAAGAGGATGAATACTTGTCCAAAGTGGCAATGCTGGACTTGATGCCAGTAATTGATCGACGCTGGAGCAGGTATTTGGATCTCCTATCCATGCCAATTCTAGAAGTGTGACCAGTTGATTTTCGCTCGTGTCGCTGCTAAATTTGGGGCTCTTTATCTGAGCGATGAGATGTTGCACAGCCCTCTGACGGGCGTCAGGTCCCAGTTCTAGGATGGCAAATGCAGCCATCCTGTTCGCCTTGGCGAATAAAGAATCTCTCCTGTCCAGGAGCTTTATGAGGCTATCAAGGCAATCCTTATGATGAAGTTTTTGCATGATTTCTGCGGCATCCGTTGCTTCTAAATAATTACCAGTGGAAGCATCTTGCGCTAACAACGGCAATAGAGCTTTGCGAATTCGCTCCTTCTGTTCGGCAGTGGCGTGTGGTGTCGCTTTCAGTGCAGACCATCTGCGCACGTATGAGTTGTTTTTAGCTGACTGGATTTCGGTGATATAAAATTCCAGAGCCTCTTTGATCTTTCCCTCTCCGTACAACGTTTCAGCTCGCTGATAGGGAGTCATAGTCGGTTTGGGATCCGAAGATTTGAGCGTGGAAACGCGCCCGCGTTTTAACAAGTAGTCATACGCGGCCTTTTTTGTATCCGGAAAGCCGTGCGCGTAAGTTTCTTCAATGCATTTATCAACGCCTGTGTCTCCCGGATAAAAATAAATCAGACGCGTCGTCGCCGTGTTTCTTAGGTTTTGATCGGGAGATTTTACAGCAGCAATGAGATACGGCAAAGCCCGCCGATCACCGGTGTTGGCCATCCACTCAAGCAGATCGAATTTGCTTTTGGAATCCGTGTGCTCGTATAATTTCGCCACGATCTCGAAATTATTTTGGTCACGCATCTGAGCGAGAGCTGATAGAAATTCATTCTTGAACATCACTTTCGCGTCTTGCTTAAATGTCTCTTTGCAGTGGCTGGCGGGGTCGCTAAATAAATTACCGAGCGCCGTCAGTCGAGCATGTTCCGATGGTTTCACAAAGATCGAGGACAAGCACCGTAGTGCCGAAATCTTGTCGGCATCGCCGTAAATTTCGGAGGTGATGAATGTCTTGCTGCCGTCGCGAGTAAGAAAAATGGCTGCTAACTTCTCCTCGGCGTTTGCTGGAAAACTTCCGACGAGATATCGATCTAATGGGATGGTTATAGTCGTGCCGGTCTCTTTGGTGTCACCCTTGAGCGTTTCCTTAACTTGGAATGTGGCACCGTCTGTGCCGCTACGACTTAGTGTTCCAATGAAGACGGCGTCGGCGTGTTGCCAATCTTCTGCGATCGATTGCGATTGCCGTTTGTCAGAGGCGCTGTGAGCTTGGATGATCATTTTTGTTTGATTTGGGTAGGAGGGCTGTGACACTGTCGCCAAGACTAGAGCCATAAATGTAAGCGAATAAAAGGCTTTATTCATTTCAAAGCAACGTCCGAGTTTGGTCTGTCGAAATAATTCTCGCTGATCGGCTGCAGCAATTTCTGCCCAACTTAAATCGACCGTATCATGACTGGGTATCAATAGGTACTAGGAAAAAGCCTGGTATTGGCTCGACTTACTTTAATGAAATCGGCACGGTCAAATGTAAGTCGCGATCGATTCCTTGTCCTGGCAGCATGTTCGGAATGAACAAATCAGCGGCAGGACTCAAGTTGTGCCCTGGCACTTTAATGACACCATGCATCTCGCCATTGGGCGGTACGTTCTTTGCCGGGAATGTGATTTTGACGACGCGCTGTGGCTCACCCCTCATTCTGATGATGGCTCGAGTCGAAGAGGGCACGTTCAAAGCTATCTTCTGATCGTTGCGCAATACCACTTTCAATTTGATATCCAGCGGTGATGGTTTGACACCCTCCAATTCAAGTCTCACTGATCCAGATGACGCAGAACGCGGTGTGGCGATAGGCGGTTTGAGCATGGCTTGGAGCGCTGTTTGGGTGGAAGGCGGCAAATTCGCAGCGTAAGTTTGCAGATCTGCGGCGGAACTGGGCAGATTGGCCATTGCTGACTGAAAGGCTTGGGAGCTCGTTACCGATGGAGGCAGAGATTGAAGGACCGATTGAATGGAGAGTGGTGCGTTCATGGTTGCGGCGGCTGCAGTCGTCGATGCGGCAGATGGGATTGTAGTGTAGGTGGCAATCTCCGGAGTACCGGATTGGTACGGGCTGGGAGTCGGTGTCTCTGCGGTAAGAGTCGGTTGTCCCTTCATCGCACTGAGTTGCTGCTGGGCCTGTTGCAGTTGTGATTGAAGTTGCTTATTTTGCTCTTCGAGATTTTGCTGAACAGTCGATGCTGCAGCGGGCGCTGCGGCTGCATTTGTACCAGTCTTAGCGGCGCTAGTAGCGGCTTTGGGCTGGTATTTTTTCTGTAATTGTTGATAGATCTGAGTCATGTCATTTTGGGTCAGCACCTTTTTGGTTTTGAAAGCTGGTGCAACTTGTGCAAGCAGGCTCGACAGATTGCCTGAGCTCGCGGCTTGGTCGACCAGAGCGGCCACGGAATCGGGCACTGCTCCAGTTGTTGCAGCAGCAACTGGGAGGGCTGGTGGTGCTACCGCAGAGGGTGCTGAGGCTCCTGCTGATGCTGCGCCAGTCGAGGCCATACCTATACTGGCAAGCAGACTGCTGACATTGGCCAAGTTTGAGCTGGCTGAAGCAAGGACTGGGCTCTGTGTCACCGCGCTGTCCAGCCCGGTCGCGGCGCTTGCGGCAACCGGTGCTCCCGTGAGGCCCCTGAGCGCTAGGTGAGCAGCGTCTTCAGCTTGCTGAGACTGATATTTTTGCTGCACACTGTAGTTGCGAAGGCTGGTCAGGAAGCCTGACATGCTTGAGACTTGCGACGTTGAAGATACTGGTGTGATTTTCGGGATGCCATTGATCGCCATCGCCGGTGGTGCTTCTTGTGCGCCGCCGCTGAATGCTTGTCCGGCTTGAGTTGTGGACAATGAATTGCTGAAAGATGGTGCTATTGGTGGTGCTAGCCCTGGCAAGAGTAGGGCGGGCGCCGCCACGGAGAGACCATTCAGTCGTTGTGTGGCTTCCGCATTACCCGGGTCATCCTTTAATACTCCCATGTAGGCCGCGTGCGCTTCATTGTTCATGCCCAGCTTTTCGCTCAACTGCGCTTGGTAGAGTTTGAATGAGCTGTCGCCGGGACAAAGTTTGACTGCTTCTGAAACTCTTGCATGTGCTTCTTGGATGGCCCCGGCAGATTCAAGTCCACGGGCGGCTTCGACAGAGCGTTGAGCTTCTTGTCTGGCCAGAGCTAATTTAAAACTTTGTCGCGCCGCAGGAAGATTTGCATTGTTAGGATCGATTTCAACAACTTTTCTGTACTCGCTTTGGGCAGACTGCAAATCGCCACTTAATTGATGGGCGCGTGCTAGTCCCAAATGGCTGTTTGCGCTGTCAGGGCTATGAGTGACTTGCTTTTGCCACAGGTCGATTAAATGTTTCGACGCCACTTTGTCGTGCGGGTTAACAACGAGGGCGCGGCTTAAGTCAGAGTTGGCGCCGACGACATCGCTTTGTTCAAGTCTAATGATGCCCATCTGCCGTAAAGCAGCTCCAGAGTGGGGTTCCAGCTCTAGTGCCTTTTGGTATTCAATTTTTGCCTTTTGCTTATCGCCGCCCTTGAGCGCGATGTCTCCCAGGCCAACGTAAGCATCGGCCGCCGGTTTGATGCGATTGGCCGATTGATATTCCATTTCAGCTTCAGACACTTTGCCCTTAGCAAGAAGACCGTTGGCAGCTTTGATTCGATCGGGGGCACTTTCGCTGCTCAAACCCTGTTTCTTCAAGACCTGAGCCAGCACAGTATGCGCTGCTTGATTCTGTGGTTGAACTGAAAGAGCTTCGCGAGCCATCTTGGCGGCACCGTCAATATTTTGGTCGGAGAGCAATTGCTGTGCTCGTTGCACGGTCACTTTGGCAAATTCGCTTTTAATGGCAGGGTCTCTGGGCAGTGCCTTAACATAGCTTTTCAGCATTTCTTGAGCCTGATCTAGCTTTCCTTCTTTGATCAGATTCTGGGCTTTTGTCTGGGCCCGGTCGAGAAAGGACGCCACTTTGGGAGAAGTAGAAGCGCGCTTAAGAGTTTTTTGCACACTTGTCGACCAACGTGCCTTCACGGGGTTAGCTGCCATCGCTTCAGCTGGCTGTGCCTGCATGTGGAGCAATCCAGGTGGCAGTAGAGTTGGCGTCAAAGGCGGTGGCGGCGGGATAAGGCCATATCTGTTGCCAGCCGTTTTGCTTGACTTGGGCGCCGTATAAGCGGATGGAGTGCTGTAGCCTGGGTCGTTTGGCGCGGAATAAGAGTCAGCTTCGCTGCTCGCCGATTCCGAGTCAAACCGCCGCGGTATGCGAGATGGCGGTACAAAAATTTTCTTTGCCCTTGAGAAATCCGCGGCCGCAGCCGACGGCATCACATGTAGTGGCGCCAATTGGGCCACAAATGCTAAGCCAATCAGAAGCGAAACTGAATTCGCCAGGTGGACTTGTGCTGTAGGTATTGAGATGTGTGCTTTTGCCACGAAATGTTTTCGCCCCAGCGGGGTTACTGAATTAAAACCTTGAAAATCGGCATCGCCTGAGCTATTTTAGTCACAACTTATTTACATTCCAAGGGGTAAATTACGTGTTCGTCTTGGATGTCGGTTAAAGAAGAGGATTCCTTGATAATCTATTAAAAGGCGCTGCAACGCCTCTTCAGCCGATCAGAGCGGGCAAACTTTGGTTTTCTTTCTTCCATAAGAATATTAGGTTTATTCTATATTTGTAAACGGCTGGCGCAAATTGGCTAATTTCGCCTACACTTGGAAACGGTCGATGTGCAGCCTGCACGGTCTCCTGGGCTCTTTGGAAGATTGAGCCGTCTGCCAAGTTTCTATAAAAATGACACTCAGGAGCCGGACGACAAGGACCAGACAGCCATGACTTCAACAATAAAAGACCAAGAACATGCTCTTATGGAGCGCGTCAATCACCTGGTCCGCCAGGCTCGTCTTTCAGCTGCCGTCTGGACTCAATACAGCCAGGAGCAGGTCGACAACATCGTCAAAGCGATGACCGTCGCTGCCATCGAGAACGTTCACAAGCTGGCCATCGCCGCCCACGAAGAAACACGTATGGGCATGATTGAAGACAAGATCCTCAAAAATTTCGTGGCTTCAGAGTTTCATTACCATCAGATCAAGGACAAAAAGACTGTTGGCATCATCAAAGAGTATCCCGAAGACAACATGGTCGAAGTGGCTGAGCCAGTCGGCGTAATTCTGGCGATCACGCCGGTGACAAATCCGACTTCGACTGTAATCTTCAAAAGTTTGGCAGCCGCCAAAACCCGCAACAGTGTTATCTTCAGCCCACACTTAATGGCTGCAGATTGCAGCAACCTTGCCGCTAAAATTGTCTATGATGCGGCAATCGCCGCCGGCGCGCCGAAAGGATTCATCACCTGGGTGGAGAAATCGCCGCGACTACGCCGCGAAACAGAATTGATGATGGTGCATCCGGAAGTCGATTTGATTTTTGCCACTGGCGGAACTCAATTGGTGAAAGCCGCAGCCAGTTCAGGCAAGCCGGCACTGGGTGTTGGATCTGGAAACACGCCTGTCTACATTCACAAATCCGCTTCGTATGCATCGACTGCTATGGACGTGATCATTTCGAAGACCTTTGACAATGGCACCGAATGTCCTTCTGAACAAACACTAGTAATCGACGCTGAAATCGCGCCGTCCCTTTTGGCTGAATTCAAGCGTTTGAACTGCCATGTCTGCACGCTTGAAGAAGTGAAGAAGGTTGCCGACGTTGCAATAGATCCGCGCACTGGCGGAATGAATTATAAATTGGTCGGACAGTCTGCTGATTTTATTGCTGAGAAAGCCGGAATCACAGTTAACCAGTACACAAAAATTCTCCTTTGCCCATTAGAAGGTGACCTACGCCACCACAAACTGGCTGTTGAAAAACTGATGCCGGTGCTAGGTTTTGTCGTAGTCAATTCAGTGGACGAAGGGATCAATCGCGCTCTCGATATCAATTATGCTGGTGGCACTGGGCATACGGCCGGTGTATTTTCAGAAGATGATTCTGTTGTTGAGCGATTTGCCGATGCAATTAACGCTGGTCGCATTATTGTTAATTCCCCAACTTCAATTGGCGGATTGGGTGGTGTTTATAACAACCTGAACACGACTCTTAGTTTCGGTTGTGGAACCGGTGGTGGCAATATCACCACAGACAATGTCGGCATCAAGAATCTGATCAATTACAAACGGGTTCCCCGGCGAAAGAATTACACGCTAACCTTCCAGACCACCAAGAATATCTACATAAACCCTGGTAGCATCGACCATCTGCGCAGCCTCAAAACAAAGTCGGCGATCGTAGTAACGTCGCGTTCCGCTGCTCGTCGTGGGCATCTTTCAATGGTCCTGGAAAGGTTACCGTCGGATTGCAAAGTTGATGTTTTTAGTGATGTAGGGGTTGAGCCTGATTTTTCAACGATCGAAAAGGCAGTCGCCGTTATGCGTCAAAGTCCCGTTGATACGATCATCGCGCTTGGTGGCGGTTCAGTATTGGACGCGGCTAAGATCATGCGTTTGTTTTATGACAACCCAGACTTGAAGCTGCAAGAAGTGGCAGTTAGTTTCCTTGATTTCAGGCACAGAATTTCGGTCTTCCCTCAGACTGTGCACACACAGTTGGTAGCGATTCCAACCACGTCGGGTACAGGTTCCGAAGTGACACCGTTTGCGGTGCTTAAGGATAACAAGTCAAAACGAAAGCTGTCCTTAGTTGATGAGTGTTTATTGCCTAACGTGGCAATCATCGACGCTAATTTGACCAAGAGCATGCCCAAAGAAATCACGGTAGATACCGCATTTGATGCGCTGACTCATGCGTTAGAGGCTCTTGCTTCAACATTCTCATCTGATTACACGGATGGATTGGCATTGGAAGCGATGCGACTGATCTTTGAAGCACTGCCAGAAACGCTGAAAAATCCTGGTCATATACTCTGGCGTCATAAATTGCACAACGCTGCCTGTTTGGCCGGTATGGCAATTGGTAATGCATCTGTCGGTGTTAATCACGCTCTGGCTCACAGTCTGGGGGCTGCTTTTGATATACCGCACGGAAAAGCCAATGGTGTGTTTCTGTTATCCACGCTTGAGTACAATTCAAAAATTCCACGGAAATTCATGCCTACCTCGACTTATCCACTCTGGGTTGCAGATCAGAAATATGCACGCGCAGCACAGTTCTTAGGATTAACTGACGAGAACGCGAAGAGTGGAGAAACACCAACTCGGGAAAAGATGTGCGTGCTATTAAGAAGAGCTGTTTATGATTTGGCGCGCAACGCGGGGCAACCTCTGTCTGTTGCCGAGCTTGGTGTGCCACAAGATCAATATGAGCAGCGCATGGTTGAACTTGTTACGAGCACCTTTGAAGACATGAGTATGCGCACCAATCCAGCTCTGCCGCTAATTACCGAAGTTGCTCAATTACTGATCGGTGCATATCCACCAAGAGAACGTCCCTAAGGGAGCATGAGGAGTTGAGAATGATTGGCGAGAATGGCGATCAAGCTGTCGAAAACCGGCGCAGTGAAGTGCTGACAATATCCGGTCCACTCGAACGAGGCATCGACAGTATTGATCGAACCCTAGCAACAGGTGTCAATTTGATTTTGGATTTTACAGGCTGCAAGTTCATCACTGTTGATGGGTTGGAGTGGTTGGAAGAGTTATTGTTGCGTTCGGATTCGTTAGGAAGCACTGTCGAGTTTACGAATCTGACCCCAAGCGTTTATAAGGTTTTCAAAGTTGCGCATATCGACAGCTTGCTCCGTGCCTGTGGGGCACCTAGCAGACCAACCGGACCAAACTGCTAGCGCTAATCAGATAGCCAAAACAGACCGCAGACGAAACCGATAAAAATCCCGCCAATATTTGTGGGGCATCGGGTACCCTTCTTCCTTCTCATCGCATTTAATATGTTAAGCAAAAAACGCGGCTTTAAGCGAAGCTGGAAAGCATTATCCTTTGGGCGTTCCCGGAATTGTGAAAGTCCGCAAATGCTGATGTAATATAGGTTTACATGAACTGGGATACCCTCTTTGGAAGAGGGGTAACACCTTTTAATGTGGTCGATTTATTGAGCACAGCAGTTGATTTGCGACTAACGATCCGATGTCCGAGCAAATAGGCTCATAATAACTATCCGAATATCGAGCTAGCAGATGTGTTCAAGTGATGATGCTAAAACTTGGATTTCTGATCATGAGTCAAGGTCCGTTCCCTGATACTCTCCTAAAACCAAGAGAACAAAAATGGCGCCCCCGACTCAACTATCGAACTCAAGTGAAAAGCGACAACCGTCTTTGCAGACGATCAATTTAACCAAGCGATTTGGCGAGCGGGTATCAGTTGATCAGTTGAATTTGAGTGTCTATCCTGGCGAACTGTATGCATTGCTCGGCGACAATGGTGCTGGAAAAACAACGACCATCAATATGCTGACTACATTGTTGAAGCCCAGTGCCGGTGAATTTTTTATTTGTGGATTGAATGGAGTGAAGCAATCAGAAAAGACGAAGGGAGCGTTTGGCATCGTTTCGCAGGATGTGGCAATTTACAGTGAGCTCACGGCGTTCGAGAACCTTAGTTTTATTGCCGATCTTTATCGAATTCCTCGGACAAAGGCGCTGCAACGTATTGAAGTTCTTCTTAACGAAGCCGGGTTGTCTGATCGTGTCAATGATATCGCCGGCAGTTTCTCAGGAGGAATGCAGCGTAAACTTAGTATTGCTGGTGCGCTTTTGCATGAGCCGCAGGTTCTGTTCATGGATGAACCAACTGTTGGGCTTGACCCGGCGTCGAGAAGGCAGATTTGGACATCACTCAAAGCCTTGCGCAAGCGGGGTGTAACCATATTGCTCACGACCCATTACTTGGAAGAGGCAGAACTGCTGTCGGACCGAATTGGTATCCTTCGACGAGGCAAATTAGTAGCAGATGGCACAATTGATGACCTGAGGCACAAAATACAGGGCATTCGCAGCATTGCTATACGGCTCAATCAGGAAATTGCGGAAGACGAATTGCTCGTCAAACTCGAGAAGCTAAAGGCGAAATTTCCAGTCGAAGTGCGGCGAGATGTTTTACGCAATAGTATTTCTTTCGCGCAACCTCAGGATGGTAAGTTGGTGCGCAGCTTATATCAGGTCTTAGCGTGGCTTGAAAATGAGCAAATTTCATTTTCGAGATTTGCCACCAGCGAGCCCACTTTGGAGGAAGTATTTCTTGCCGTGGAAGCTGCGACAGATCTTGATGCAGATCGACTTGTTGAACAGGGCATGGATGACGAATGAACTAGGTAAGCGTGCGACAAATTCTGGCAATCATCAATAAAGATATACTGCAATGGACGCGGCGTCCGTTGTATTTCATCTCAAGTATTTTGCTAGCAGTGCTCATAATTGCTGTTGTTGGAAACACACTATCTGGTGCAACAAGCATTCCTTTCGGTGTCTTCGATCCATCAGGAATAAGTGATTTGAGTAATGGACTCGAAGAAGCACACCGTTTTAGAGTTTCTAAATATGATGATTTGGACCAAGCGAAGCAGGATGTTACTTCTGGCAAAATAGTTGCTCTGGCGAATGTTTCGCAGGATCCACTAGAAGATTCCGTTCAAATATTGACCGAAGGCCATAATCCATTTGTGGACAATCAAATCTCGATGGGACTGTTGCATGTTCTCACTCAAAAAAACAAGTCGTTGAGCATTCCACTTCGCACATCAGCGCTATTTCCTTCAAACATAAGTTTAAGAGACTTTGTCACGCCTGGGTTGGCGGCGTACTTATGCTATGTGCTGGCATCGATGAACCTGGGTTTTTCTTGGATTTACGAGTGGATGGAAAAGACATACAGACAGATTATTTTGGCTCCAAACGGTTTGCAGTCAGCGATCATCGCCAAGAGTTTCACTGTCACTGTCGAGGCTTCAGTTGTTCTCTGGATAGCCTTGTGCATTACCGCTCCAATAAATGGATTCACTCTGGGCGCAAATTTTGCCGGACTGGTGGCAACAACTCTGGTCTCGGTCCTCTCCTTCACGTGTCTTGGATTGGCTGCAGCCTGCCTGCTGCGAACAATCAGAATTTATACAATGACCGTGTCGATCGCCGGGGTTGCTCTCATGTTTGCAAGTGGCATCATCATACCTGTGGAGGCAATGCCCAAGTGGGAACAATTCTGCGCGTTGGCTCTTCCAATGTACTATTCAGCTGACGCATTTAGGGGCGTCATGCTTGGTACACCTGCTGACTATTTAAGAGACCTCGGTGTTTTATTGACATGGGCTTGCGTAGGGTTGGCTATTTCTTCGATGCTGTTGTATCAACGAAAAGCGGCACTTTGAGCTACTAAGGAGTTTTGGGCTGTATGAGAAAAGCGAATGATGGATTGCGGAAGTTAGTAGTTTTGCTCATCACTGCAGCTGGTACTGTTACTCCTTGCTTTTCCGCCGAGCCGGGTTGGACATCTGTGCAAAACGTGGTCAATGTCTTTTCAAGAAACAATGTTGACACTTCAGGATATCGCAGCGCAGGTGCATACATTGACTATGACTCGATGGCCCAAAGATCTCTCGCTGCGCAGTGGTCCAAGTTGACGCCAAAGCAAAAACATGATTACACCGCGGCATTGCGCGTCTTAATGGAGCAACGGTACTATCCGCGATGGCATCGTATTTTTTCCAAGGCGAAAGTAGAGTACGTTTCCAAGTCGAACGCGGACGGTGACTTGCTTGTTAAGACTAATCTCTTAGTAGGCAAGAAGCGCGATGCAATGACATGGCGTTTAAATGACCACAATAACAAGGTAATAAGTTTGGCTATCGGAGAGAAGGATCTTCTTGAACGGTTAACGGATAGATTGCAGCCCAGGATAAAGAAAAGCGGTTTTCAATCAATGTTGGCGTGGATGCAGGCACATGCTAAACAAGCGGGAGAGCCAGCTGCGCAGACAAGCTCTGCGGAGTCTGTGATCGGCGAAATGAAAGGCGACGGTACAGCAGCTGAGCAGTAGCGACTGTCTTGCGGATAAGCTTAGCAGTTTATCTTGATCTGGTTGTTTGCCAACCCGGCGTGTAGTAACATAAGCCACATTATGCGGTGCAAATTGCGCATTGTTCGCGCAACAATTAATGCCACAGAGTATCTAAGGAGCAAACATGACAGCTAGCGATTTCGTAGCAGACATATCGGAAATTCGGCGGCGGGCAAGAGAGCACATGAAGGACGGCCCGATCACCGAGTCATACACGGCTGATCGCAAGAAAATTATCAAGCTTTTGAATGAGGCGTTGGCAACCGAACTAGTTTGTGTACTTCGTTATAAGCGCCATTTTTTTATGGCCCGTGGAATTAACTCCGAGTCGATTGCTGAGGAGTTTCTCGAGCATGCTCACGAAGAACAAGATCACGCCGACAGAATTGCGATGCGAATCACTCAGCTAAATGGCGAGCCAGATATGAACCCCGATGTGCTGAGTAAGCGCAGCCATTCGCAATATGTAGAAGGCAAGGATTTGGTTGATATGATCAAAGAAGATCTTGTCGCGGAGCGTATTGCGATCGATTCATACAAACAAATGATTTTGTACATCAACGAGACTGATCCGACTACTAGACGTATGCTTGAAGAAATTCTTGAAAAGGAAGAAGAGCATGCCGATGACCTTGCCAATTTGTTGACCACAAGGGATAAATAGAACCAATAGACGGGTGAGACAGCTGACTTTAAAAGCCGGTGTGCATATGCTCACCGGCTTTTGTTATTATGGTTGTATGGATTCTATTTCACCACTACCAACCAAATTGAACCCACGCGACGATTTGAAAGCGCATTTGCGCTTTTATAAGTCAAAACATCGCACCAAGGGCTGTAAAGTGACGCACATGATTGGCATTCCGATGATTGCGATGGCATTTGTTTGCCTGCCCTTTAGCCGTAAAGCTTTCCTTCAGTTGCAGGTGGGCGGGTGGATTCTGCAGTTCATCGGTCATTTCGTATTTGAGCACAATAAGCCAGTGATTTTTGAAGCAAGAGACCCGCTCACAGTCGTCTCCGCCTTTATATTCATTTATGAGGAGTGGACTCGTTTGATGCGCGGCGATGATCTATAGCTAACAGAGAACAAAAACAGGCAGTCAAAAAAAGGAGGAACACAGTCGTGCCCTCTTTTTTTTGACTGGCGCTAGCTCGAATGGCTGTTCTGATTTAGCTAGACCCGCGATAAAGTTTTATCTTTGTTGATTGGTGCCAAATCTTTCTCTTTCAGATCAGGAAACAGTTTGCTTCTGTGTTTGTAGATCAGCACCGCTGCAATTGGCGTGCCTATTGCCACGGCGATTGCCGCTGCCACGATGGCAAATAAGATGGTAGCAAGAAGAGCCTTAAGCTCTGTCAACTCTTTGTGCAGATCGCGCAAAGGTTGAGCTACGTTCTGAAGCGGTTCTTGCAGCTCATGCAACGGCTGCTGCAACTGACGAATTGGAATTTCAAGTTGGCCAATCTGTGTGCGCATTCCAGCAATATCGGCTCTCACGCCATCCATCTTGTTGCCAACGCGATCCATGCCAGAGCCAACTTGGCCAACTTGTTTTGACATCGCTCCCAGTTGACCTTGCATCGAACCCATGCGGTTATTAACGTTATCCATTTTGCTGTGCAAGCCCAGCATGGCAGGCTGAAGATTGGAAATTGGTCCAGTCAATTTCATGATTTGCTGTTGCAACTCGACACTATTTTTTTCCAGGCGAACCACGGGAGCAAGTGCTCTCTTGATTGGATGGAAGCCGTGAATTGGTGGATCGTCGGCTGGGCCTTGTAGGTCGTTTGATTTGAGTTTTTCGTTTGCCTTATTAAGGTCCTTCGCCGTTTGCATGTCGGGCGCATTGGCCTGAACTTGCTTCTCATTGGAAGCCTTAGGGGAATGCAGATCCTCTTTCGCGGCAATTACCGATTCAGGGCTGGTATCGGATGCCTTGGGCTCGGCAGCAAGTGCGGTTGTGTGGACGCTTATGGAGCCCGCCACTAGCAGCGCCGGCAAGAGCGCCCGTAATGGATAGATGGTTGCCATTGTGAAATTACCTCGTCTCTGACCCCGAAGATGACGGGAGTCGAGAAAATCGGTTCCATACTTAAGCGTTCCGTCGCCTTCAGTGCCTTCGGCTCCTCCGCGCAAACCCGTTCGCTACGCGCGTGCACGCCGCGCTTTGCTCACTACTTGGTTCGTTACAAGCCGGTCGCCTCTTGAAATCGGCGACTGGTATCGGCTCGAGGTTTTAAGTTCTCAGTCGTTGACCGAAAGCATGAGCTGCGGGGCCGGAATGTGATGGTCTGCGCGAATTGGGATGATCGCGGTGCCGACACAGAAAAACTCGATTACGTTCGTACTCCAGCCATAAGAGCCTTCGTGAATGTCCACGCCGACAATCCCTTCTGCTTTAAGATGTTCAGCTTCGACCTGCATGCGTTCCATGGCCAGCTCGCGGGCATCGTAGAGCCCCTGCGTGAAGTTAGTCATCTCAGCGTTCTGACCGACGTTTTTGAACCACTGACCGAACGATTGGTGCGCGATGTGATACACACAATTTCCCATTACCATGCCGACTGGGCGGTAACCGGATTTCAGCAAGGTCCAAAAATCTTGACCTGACAGGTCGCTTGTAAATGGCTTGCCATCGATGGTTCGGTAAGGACTGGTGCCACCGTTAACACTGTCGCGGTGGTAAACAGCAGTGCCAAGAGCAACGAATTCGGCCAAGTCGGCATTCCAGCTCATGTGCTTGACCTTCAAGCGCACGCCGATAATGCCGTCGGCGCCCAACTCTTGAGCTTCCTCTTCCATCCGCGTCATGGCCAATTCGCGCGCGTGATAGAGCGCTTGGGTGAGAACCTGCATCTCTTCATTTTTCGTCCATTTAGCAGATTGAAAGCCAATGTGATAAATCGAGCTGCCTACGACGAAACCGGCAGGCTCAAAGCCTGCTTCTTTAACCAATAAGAATTCGTTTACAGATAAATCACTAGTAAACAAAGTCCGTTTTGCTCCGGTGCCTCGCATCTCTTTGAGGCGTTCCTTGGCATGGTCCGGAATGTCCGGTGTCTCTTGAGATTGGTCGGGCATCATATTCTCCTCAACGCGTGCAGGTTATTCGTCGTCGTCCAAGTCATAATTTTCTCCACTATCGCCGCCACCATAAATGGTGTCAGCAACGACAGCACTTCGACTGAGGCTAGCCAAGTCATAAACTAAGATCGGCTGCGGGAGCTTGTCCAACCGTTCTTCTTTCGTGCTGATCACTGTGCCCATTACGGTCCAGTGGATGAGCATATCGTGATAGGTGCGGTCGTTGACTTCATACTCAATATCTTCAATGTCGTAGTTCGCGGCGACAGCAACCACTCCGTCGCCGTGGATCATGGCGATATCGTTCGTAAATCTATTCATGGCACGCTCTCTTGCTTCGTAGAAACCTTGAGTGTACGTGCGCACTTCTTGATTCGATGCAGCGTTAAAGCCGAAAAAGCGATTGCCGACGATATTTTGCGTTGCCGCGTCAGTGTAGATGTAGTATGAGCAAATGCCGAATGCTAACCCAAGAGGTCTGTATCCAGCTTGATATAGCTTCCAAAAGTCCTGCCCATTCAAGTCGCTGGTAAATGGTGGCATGTTCTCCGGATAGTCTGGAATTTTTATCGCGGTGCCAATTGCCGTAAATTCAGTCTGTCTTGAACTCCAATCGTGGTTTTTGATTACGATGCGAACCCCGATTATTCCAGATGCGCCAAGCAGTTTAGCTTCATGCTGCATCCGACTGACAGCCAGTCGCCGTGCTTCTGATTGAGCGTGAGTGATGCTGTCTAACTCACCGGTGCTGTTCCATCTTGATTTGTAGAAACCCCAGAAGCTTACATTGAAAAAGGATGTTCCCATCACTTGTCCAACAGTTTGGAATCCAGCCTGGCGACAGAGCAAATATTCGCGTGATGTTAGATCGCTTGTAAAAAAGTTGTTGCCCATTGCTTTCTGGCGCTCTATCCGTTCGCGTGCGTACGGAGGCACTTGACCGTCAGCTAGAGCTTTGAGTGTTGCCACTTCTCGTTCGCGACGCTGATTGTCGTCTTTGTTGTTTTTCTTCCAAAAAAACATTTGTTATCCAAGCACGAATTTGTTGAGAGCTCTACGGGTTTGCGCGTTTTTTGCAGCCATTCTTTCCAACTCGGCGAGAATTTCCTCAATGCATTTTTCGACAGGAATTTCAGTTGTCTTTAGCACCACACCACGAACCACTTTCATGGATCGTGCCGTGACCGTGCCGTGCTTCTGTTTCACGATCTGATATTGGTATTCATCGAACTTGACAGTCAACTCTTCGATCGGACGGTCCTTTGACAAGAACCACCCACTCCTGGAAATCCTCACGCTTTCAGGCACAGCGGCTTGAAGCATTCTTGCCAGTTGCTCGAGCAACTCGGCTGATTGGAGCGTGTCTGCGCGCAGTGACGCAGCCAGGACGTCTAGCTTAAGAGCTTGATCAAAATCGTCTAAATCCTCTTCAGGCACGACAGTCTCCACAGGCGATCGAGGCAAGACAAATTAGAACACGTGCGCCCTGTTTCAGTCGATCGCTTGTAAACGGTCCGGGTTAATTCTTCAAAGCGAACCGTTTACAAGAGCTTTGCCCTTATATTGACTACGAGTGCTTCAGGAGAGGAATTTTGTCTAAAACTCTGCTGGCGTTCAGTCGCACCATATGCAGTATCACGGTTTTCGGTCGAGCTGAGTTGATTCGATACTAGTTGAGTTTTAACGCTGCTCGTTTTATTCGTTTCGCTTATGCTGTTCATGTTTATCGTGCAATTGTTGCCTGTAAGCGTCCATTTGCGCCTGGTACCACTCTTGGTGTCGCATTGGATCTGGAAGTCTCAGCGCTTGGGCTATGGTTTGCATCTTGAAGGCAACTAGACTTTCCTGATTGCTCTTGGCCAATTCTTGGCATTCTGCCCACATTGGCATTATGCCTGGCCCGGCGAGCCCCTTCTCTCTCTTGAGTTTAATCATTAACGCAAGGTTGTATCGCTCTTTCACGTACGGTCCATTCTCTGGAATCAGTTCTGGGTCAATGCCGAGTTTTTCTTGGATCCCATGTGCCATTGACTCAAATAGTCTCAGATAGGGAGAGTTTCCAGCGGATACCCCTGCCAACATGCTTGATACTCGTGTAGATGTTGGCTGAGCCTGCGTCTGAGCTGGTTTTACTGGCTGAGTGTTGCGGCTGCTGGCAATGCGAGTTCTCTCGGCTAAGACTTTTTCTTGGTCAGTAACACTATCTTCCAGTTGCTCCATTTTTTCTGAAAGAGGAATGGACGGGCCATTTTTCGCCAGCTCGTCGGTCGCAGCAAGTTGAGCTAAAAATGGCTTTACCCCCACTCCTTTGGATTTGAGTGATTGAATGCGCGCAGCCAATTTCATACGCTCTTCTCTTTTTGCACCTTCACTGCCAGTAACTGGTTCTGCCGGTGGAGTCGCACTTACCACGGACTGTGTGGGGCTGGTAGACGTTTCTGTGCCAACGCCAGTATTGACCAAAAGTGAACTCAGTAGCTCATCTTCTGTGGTGATACCAGCACCAAATGCTTTTACGTCCACCGAGCGGACTGTGATCTCCGTATAGTGATCAGCTAACGCCTTTTCGTAAAATCGAACGTCAGCTCGCTGAATTGCTTTGTCCGCAGACATGATTGTCTTAGCCATTAATACGGCTCGGATCTTCAGAGTGCTGACGGGTTCTTGAACTTCTTTATCTGGAAAGATCGACAAATGCAACGTATTTCCGAGCAGCGATGATGTGAGGCGCGCGCTCGGATTGACGATTTTTTGCGACCGCAACGATTTTTCAATCTCAGGCGCACTAAGGCACAAAGAATTGACTGGATACAGCGTTGAAATCGCGACGACCAGAGACAACGTTTTAGATAGCCGGACCCAAGGCAATGCTTGTCGACAACCTCTTTGCAGTGCGCAATGGTCTTGTACCTCGTAGATTCGCGGCTTAATCTTTTGGCAGCTCTTGTTTCATGTGTGAAAAACGATCTAGCGCGGTCGGTTTGCTTTCCGGCTTGATTTTCGTTTTGCCGAAATCTTTCCAGTGATCTACTCTCGCCGGAGATGCGATTTTAGCCTTAGCTTTCGGAGCCGGTATTTTGCGGTGTGGGACTTGTAAATGACTGCTCTTCGCTTGATTCAATGTTTTCTGGTCGTTGCCGCGTTGTTGCAAGCCCAATTCCGGTTTTAGGGGAGTGCCGACAACTTTTGGCGGCACATTCATTAGAGGTACTGTAGTAGAGGTCGAAGTTTGGGTTACTTTGGCAGGTGGATTTGACTCTGACTGGGTACGGGCTTTGGTTGAATTTGGAACGGCGCCATGAACCGCTGCTGAAGTTGTGGAGGCAGAGGTGTTTGTTTCAGTGGTGCTTGGCGGCGCTGGTACCGTGGATGATGGCGGATGGTTTGCGGTCTGGCCTCGCATGAAGTTGAATCCAACCAGACCGCAACCGATCAAAACTGCTAGAACCAAAACCAGAGGAAGCAGTTGATTTTTCTTAGCCGATTGTCTTGCTGGCTCGATTTTAGAGCGCAGATTGAGCGCTTCGGTTTTCCGTGGCACTGACGCTTGCAGCTCTGCCGCCAGCTCTTTCATCGTTTGTTGACGATTGGCTGGATCTTTCGCAAGGGCTTTCATGACCACGGCTTCTAGTCGTTCGGGGATGTAAATGTCAGGGCGCTTAACATTGAAGGGTTGCGGTTCTCGATGGATTTGCTTATCGATCGTTTCAATGATGTTCTTGCCCATATGAGGCACGTCACCGGTCAAAGCTTCATACAGAACTGCGCCGACCGAGTAAATATCCGAGCGTCCATCAAGGTCCATGCCCAGGCATTGCTCTGGACTCATATATAGCGGGCTGCCGAAAACGTCACCTTTTTGCGTCAACTCTTGATCTTCTTCCTTGATCAGCAATTTCGCGATGCCGAAGTCGACCAGTTTTACGTAATCCGAATCGTCATGGAAGTTCATCAACATGATGTTTCCGGGTTTCAAATCTCGATGAACGACTCCATTCCTATGTGCATGCTCCAATGCTTCACAAACCTGAGCGACAATCTTAATTGTTCGCTCGACACCAATCGTCTTCTTCTCCCGTTCTTCTTGAGCCAGGCTGCGGCCTTCAACTATGTCCATGACCATAAATAAGTAGCCGTCGTCGGTCGAACCATAGTCGTGCAAAGCNNGCGATTGCCTCTTGTTGGAATCTTTTTACACTCATCTCGTCATTGAGAAACTGCTGCCGCAGCACCTTTATGGCTACAGAGCGCTTCAGACCTTCCTGCCAGGCCCTGTAGACGACGCCCATTCCGCCGGTGCCGATCAAGCTTTCCACCTGATACCGATCGGCCAGTGTTCGACCGATGAACGCGTCGCGTTTCACTTCAACGAGATTGGTATCGCCACAAGTGGGACACATCCCAACTGTGGTAAAGAAATCTTTCCTGCACACGAGGCACGTTTTGCGTGTGATGGTCAGGGAATGATCGTCAGGGGCCACTGTATATCTTCCATTTAGAGATGCCGATCAAGCTTCCATCTCATGTGCTCAACATTATTAGTCTAACATCGTCCGAAGGTGGGTCGGCGCATAGCTGGAGGCAGCCTTAGCAAAAGAGTCCGCTCCTCGAGTCACCCATGGATCTTCGCAAATCGACTGTTGGCACGAGCTGCTGATTTTATACATATCGAAAATAATAGTGTCGATTTGCGCTTGAATCAGTCGTTCTTCTACAGCCCAAGCGTTACATTGGTTTAAATGCTTTTCGTGCGACTTGATTGAATCGCCGCCATATCTTTCTGCGACATGTCCTTTAAATCTAGGTGAACCTGGATCTAATGTCTCTATCTCTTTGGCCAGCGCAACAGCCTTTGATACTAGATCAGATACAGCTAATTGGACATCCGCTTGGGGAATTTTGAAGGGCAGACGCCGGATATCGCCAATTTGAAAGTTGATTGTCGGGTTCAAGACACCCAATATTGAGCGAGCCAGGGAAGAATTGAGAAAGCCAAGTATGTAGAGGATGTCCACATGTTCGCTGAAAACTGCTGAACTGGCAACATCGAAGACGGAGTTTGGTGTGAGCAAGCGAGCCTTAAAACCGCGCGTGCCAATATAGGAATAAGTCACCCCTGGCTTGAAATAATATCCCTCTCCCGGAAGACGTGCTGACTGACCCCGCTTGAGTCGATATTCGCGTATTTCCTGACCATCAGTTTTCCATAAAAGAACTAGAGGGCTGGTGCGGTACCATTTGTGTCCGCCGCCCTTGTCGTAAGGTACATAATCGTGCGCGGCTCCCGGCTCTATTTGATCGTGCCGCCGAACGAACTTTTCGTTGTTGCATGTGAACAGTCCGTTTGTGCAGACGATGCCACTTTCGTTATTTTCCAAAGGTGGATGAGTTTTGAAAAGCTGTAGTATCTCCTGTGGTGCCCAGAAGGCAAACGGCGATTTTGGCATCAATGTAGAGAGTTTGTTCGCGTCGGCCCGTGAGATGATTCGAGCCGGTAGATGACTGATGCCATTGGTCTCCGCAGATACCTTGTCGGCTTTTGTGAGAATTTGCCAGCAACGAAGATTTTGTCTTTTCCCTTTGCCACGTTTGCGAAATGTGATTATCGCGTTATTTGTCTTTTCACCGCATTTGGTGGCAAAGGCACCTGAGCCAAGTTGAACTACGACTTCCATATCTGCGTCTTTCAACATTGTGGCGCGCAAGGACTGATACCGTTGCACGGTTAGTACACTTTGCTGGCAAATGGCAGACAGTTTGCCGCCGGGAGCCAACAATCGGAGCCCAAGTTCAAGAAAAGCTGCATACAAATCATATTGGCTGTCGGGATAATTCAAGTTGAGAAAATTTCGAATTGGCCGAGGCATGACTCGGTGGCTGAGGTATGGAGGATTCATCGCCACTGCGTCGAATTCTTTTGGCAATGTTTGAATCTGCTTTTCTTTTTGCTTTGGTGGCGAAAGTTTTGAAAACGAAGCAAGAGCGTCGATTGGGATTAAGAGACTGCCGATTGCTCGATCTTCTTCCGAGCCATCAATGAACAGAAGGTTGGCCTGCGGCAGTTCGACAATGCCGGCCAAATCACGAGCTTGAAGATACAAAGCAAAGTTAGCCAGTTCAAGCAAATCAGGATCGATGTCTAGGCCAAACAATTGCTTGTCAAGAACTGCAGTAAGCGCGTCGACTGAGGAGGATTTCTGATTTTTCATCGTAAAGAGCTTGCGCAGAGCTGGAATTAATAGATGTCCGGCACCACATGCGGGGTCAAGGAAAACTGCGTGAGCATCTCCGTCTAAGCTTTCTTCGACAAGAAAATCGGCAATCCAAGCCGGGGTAAACCATTGGGTCAATTGCCCAAGGTCGTCAAGACCGGCTCGGGTTCGATGACCATCCGTCGAGTTATTGCTAGGCAGGCTGGTTTTGACCAGGCATTGCTTTAGCCAGCCAGTCGAAAGCGGTTCATCGAGTCCAGCTGGCGTATGAAATTGGGCGAGTACCTTGATAAGTTTGTTTTGATGCTTCTCTATAAAAGAATCGAAACCGGGTGAGAGGCATGGTTCGAACAACTTGGCACTAACTTCTGCAAATCCAGTTAAATCTGTGAGCGGAGAGTGGATGCCAATTTCGTTGCCGTAGGACAAGACAAAGGAGGCAAGCCCCGAGTTAGTCAACAGGTTGGGTAAGAGGGATCGCTTGGCTAGAGCGACGGCTCCGATCAAGCCGATCAAATAATGGTCCAAGTGACTTTGCTCTTGAAAGTTGATCCTCAAAATTCTCAATAGCTTCATCATGGCTACGTGCCGAGTCTGGTGAAGGCTGAATGGTTCGGCTTTTTCGGGCACAGGGCTCAGCGGTAAGATGTGCTTTGGGTGAATAATCAAGGCTTGATCCATGAAAATAAGGCTATGAACGGCAGGTTCTAGTTGTCATTTAGTGTATAAATCCAGTAAATCTAATCAATTCAGTGAAATCGGGAGCACCTTATGGTCAAGGCAGGGCTTGAGGACATAGTAGCGGCAACTTCTTCCATTTGCGATGTAAATGGCAAAGAAGGACGGCTAATCTATCAGGGTTATGACATACATGATCTCGCCGAACATTCGACGTTCGAAGAGGTTGTCTACTTGCTTTGGTTTGGCAGGCTGCCTAACAAGCAAGAGTTGGAGACTATCTCCAAAGCGTTGCACACCAATGGCACCGTGCCACCTGAAATCGTCAAAGCGATGAAGGCTTTTCCAAAAGAAGCGAATTCGATGGAAGTGCTGCGCACCGCAGTGTCGATGCTTTCAATGTATGACCCAGACGATGAGAATCATGACCGCGAAGCGAATATCCGCAAGGCCACTCGCCTAACCGCGCAGCTTCCGATCATTGTCGCTTACTGGGACAACATCCGAAATGGCAAAGAGCCAGTTGCACCAAACCCCAATCTTAGCGTCGCCGCGAATTTTCTTTATCTGTTGAAGAACGGAGAAACGCCTGATGAGTTGAGTACTAAGTCTTTGGACATTGCTCTCATCCTTCACGCTGATCACGAATTGAACGCTTCAACATTTGCCGCTCGGGTGGCAGCTGGGACGTTGACTGACATCCACTCAGCGATAGTCGCTGCTATCGGCACCCTCAAAGGACCTCTGCACGGTGGCGCCAATCAAGAAGTGATCAAGATGTTGATCAAGATCGATAAGCTTGAGAACGTTCAACCATTCATCAGCAAAATGTTTGAAGAGCATAAAAAGGTGATGGGTTTCGGTCATCGCGTTTACAAGACCGAAGATCCTAGAGCCTCTCACTTGCGCAAGATGTCCGAAGAATTGGGCAAGCGCACCAACGAATTGAAGTGGTTCCAGATGTCGAGAAAGATTGAAGAGATGGTCTTGCATGACAAGCAATTGAATGCCAACGTCGATTTTTATTCGGCTTCCGTTTATTACATGCTTGGCATCCCGACTGATTTGTTTACGCCAATCTTTGCGGTAAGCCGCATGGCTGGCTGGGCAGCTCATGTCCTCGAGCAGTATGAGAACAACCGTTTGATTCGTCCTCGTGCTGAATACACGGGACCTTCTAACCTCACTTATGTTCCGATTGAAAAACGATAGTCGGTGATTTGCTACATTTAGGTGTGCAACCGTCCGATGTATGTATTAGCGTCCGAATGGGCGTTAGCGTTCGCCTACAGTTAGCTGTCGGCTCGCGCCTTGTAAGCTGAGTAAACTCGCTCAAGAAACTTTTCTGATGGCTCGCTGGACGAGTCGTTTAGTTTTTGCCGCATGTATGCGGCGAGCTGGTTGGCTACAAGAGGCCGTTGGGACTTAGCCAAAGTGACTCGCCTTCTTAAGAAGCCGACGAGCAAGTCATATTCCTGTGGTGTCAGGCGTCCGACATCGATCGATTCTGTGTTGTAGCTATCCGTAATCAAAAAGTCTTCGCTAACAAGGTCTGGTTTTCTTTCGCGCACGACGATAGTGCCGGCTGCATAGTCGCCAAAGCGTTTTTCGTTGCGATCTACGATCATCGGGATCAGTCCAACGAATGCCATGCCGGTGTCGAGCGTGCGAATCAAGTTGCGCAAAATCACTCCAGACCAGCCCACCGGCTGCCCATTTGCCTCGATCACTCGAATTGAGACAATTCTCTTGCCCGGTGTTTGACCTTGCCACGTGCCTTCAAAGAAAACGAAGTAGCCAAAAGTGACGACAAAGGCGAAAAAGATTGCTGCCATGCCGGCCACGCCAGTCAGAAGAGCCCGCGTCTTGTCAGGCAAATCCAGCATTCCCGTAATCGTGGTCGATGCCCAGAAAAGCAAACCAATGACCAGGACGATGGCGTAAGTGATCATTGTGTCGATTAATGCGGCAAGGACTCGATTACCGATTCCCGCCAGCTCAAGGTGTAGGTCTACGTTCTCTGGGGTAGAGATAGAGTAATTCGGCTGTTGCATGAGAGCTCTATTCCCCTAATGAATGTTGAACGTTGGCTGAGAACAAGAAAACCGGTCTGGCAAAAATTAGAAGCGCTTCTCAAGATCGTCGATAGCAAGGGGCTTTCTGGGCTCGATCGCAGTCAGTTGCAAGAATTCGGAAGGATTTATCGATCCATCTCGGCTGATCTTTCCAGGGCTCGGGTGATGAACCTCAATTCCGACGTCCAGGTATATCTCAATAATCTACTGGTTCGAGCGCACAACCAAGTCTATCAAACGAAGCGGAACCGATGGGCTGACCTCCTCGATTTCTTCTATCGCGAATTTCCGCGGCTCGTGCGCAAGCATATTTTGTATGTGACACTTGCGATCACTATTTTTGCCATCCCTATGGCCATTAGTTATTTTATGACCATTGAGGATGTTCACTTCGCTCAATTGGAAACGTCGAAAGGTCAGCCACTGCTTTCAGACGAAATGTGGAACATGATTGAGCATCGCCAAATGTGGACGGATTCCGCTCAACATTATAGTTCCACTGTTTCAAGCCTAATTGCCACCAATAATATCCGCGTTGCCGTGCTGGCATTTTGTCTGGGTATTACTTATGGAATCGGCACCAGCTTCGTGCTCTGCAACAATGGTTTGATGCTTGGCACCGTATTTGGTGTTTGCCACACTTACGGAATGGCCGGACGGCTGCTTTCTTTCATTGCCCCGCACGGGGTGCTTGAGTTAACGGCCATATTTATCAGCGGTGGTGCCGGGTTGTTGCTTGGCAAATCTTTACTTTTCCCTGGCCAATATAAGCGTCTGGATGCACTGCGTTTATCGGCCAAAGATGCAGGAGGAATGTTTGGCGGTTGTGTGCCTCTGCTTTTGGTGGCAGGTTTGATTGAGGGATTTATTTCTCCGCGCACTGACTTAAGCTCGACCGCCAAAATAGCTGTCAGTCTTGCTACTGGCGTAGGCTTATTGCTATATCTATTTGTTCCGCGAGAAAAAAATTCTACTCATCAGGCTTAAATCGCCCATCTTTCGCTAGAATATACTGAGCGATCGCGATGGCACCTGTTTTTATTTGCTGAGCTCGCGATTTGCGGCACTATCTTAAAACAGGTGTGGGAGTCCATTTCCATATGACAAATGCTGTGCTAGAACGAAGCGCCAAGCAAGAGAAAGCCTTTGCCGACAAGGTCTTAAAAAAGGCTGTGTTGCGCAGGCGAAAGCCGCCAGGGCAGAGGCTTCTGCTCTATGGTGCTATTTCTTGTCTCGTCGCTTTGACGGGGGTTGCACCCTTCAAGTTTGGAGCCCAACCAGCCAAGCAACAAGCGAGTGTAGCGACTGCTAATGTGGCACCGCCTATAGCGCTTATATATCCATTGGATGAATTGAGAAAGAAGATCGAAATTGCTGCGACTTTGAAAAATTTGCGAGCCGGCGTTTTTGTCGTCGACATGCAGACTGGCAAATACGTTGATTTCCATGGTCATGATGAATATGCGGCCGCTAGCATGATCAAAGTGCCGGTATATGTTTCGTTGCTACAAGCATTAGACCGACATCAAGTGGCACTCGATCAGCTCGTCGAAGTCAGGCAGGATCTAATTACAGGTGGCTCCGGTTGGTTGCAGTGGCGACCCGCAGGCACCAAAATTTCGCTCAAGGAAGTGGCGGAATTGATGATCATCGTCTCTGATAATACGGCGACAAATATGATTATTGATTTGCTTGGTGGCAAAGAAAAACTAGATCGAGATTACATCGCCTGGGGTCTTCAACGCACTCGCATCAACAACATGCTCGGTGATTTTGAAGGCACTAATAAAACTAGTCCCTATGACATGGTATATCTGCTCGGTCGGATTGATCGAGGCGAGATAGTCAGCGCTGAGAGCCGTAAGTGGATGTATCAAACGATGGAGCGCACGCGGATTCGCACTTTGTTGCCTCCTGGTCTGGCTCCTGGAGCGAAAATCCTACACAAGACCGGCGATATAGGCACCATGGTCGGTGACGCAGGCATTGTTACTGCTACAACCGGCCAAAGATATATCGTTTCGGTGCAAGTCGAACGTCCACACAATGATCGAAGAGCAAACCTTTTGATCCGTGCCCTGTCGAAAATGATCTATAAGTGTTTTTCAACTTCTGCGGTTACTTGCCCAGATGCTGAAATCGTTCCACTGGAGTCTTTGACGGGACCGGTGCACCATGGGCGGCGTCATCACTCCCGCCATCGCTAGGGTGCAGAGGCCGGATCTTTGCCGCTTTCTTGGCTGCTGGGTTCTTGGCCAGACGCTGCAAACTGTCTTTGAGATTGCTCCGCCTGCTTGATTGCTTGCGTTGACGCCAGGCTTGAATCGACCTCGTTCTTGCGTCCGTGATCGGTTAGCTCGTCGTAAAAGACATTGGCCCTCTCGGCCAGGCTAGACGTTTGGATTCGGTAGACTTTTGCTACTTCTTGCACAGTTTGCTGAACGATTTGTTTTTTTGCTTCGTCGTAGCTGTCTGCTTTGATCTCCAATTCTTTGCCAATCAGTAAACTTGCCGCTCTTTTAATTGCGCCCTCGGAGTAGTTTGTGTAGAAGTATTCGTTGATCTTCAAGTGTCCTTGTTCGTGCGATTTAAGATGCTCAGGTGCGTCCTTGGGCAGCGTAATGAGCACTGGTAGAGCGATGTCGCAGGTTGCGGACTTGATTTGAAAGCGATATACAGATGGCTGGTCATAGTGCACCCAGTTGAAGTGGCAAGCGAATTTCCAGAGCGGTTCAGTCAGAGCTTTCATACCAATCGGTATTTTTGCCGGTTTTTCCCCCACATCGTAATACTGGTATTCGACTGTGCTGGGAGCGGCCGTTACCGTAATGCCGTTGCCAGTTTCAGACTCGGCCGGCAAACTCCCGCAGAGCGAAAGTAATGTCACCAACGATAAAAACAGCATTTTTCCAGGAGTGGACAAAATCTTCTCACCGATGTTAGTAACCGCCTGTTCAGAATCATATCAATAGAACAAAAACAAAAGCACGACTCGATGAGTCGTGCCCAGACCTAACGCCAGTCAGAGTCCTTTATTGTTGAATCTTTAGGGTTGTTCAGTCCGTGGTGAAAGCAATGGGCTGGTCAAAGGAACGCTGGCAGTGTTGCCACTGTGTCTCTTGACGCTACCAAGAAGGCGTTGACCGTTGCGCACAATGGCTTGGGATTCTTGTAATCTGGTGCCTAAATTGTTCAGGTCTGCGTCGATTCTGGTCAGGACTGATTCGGCGTAGTGGTCGGCACCTTCACGCACGCGTGTGGCGTCTTCCTCAGCGTCCAAACGAATTCTGTCCGCTTCAGTCAGTGCTTCACGGCGCATTAGTTCGACTTCTGAAACTACCTGCTTTCTAATTCTTTCGACTTCGGATTGCACGGCCTTGAGCAACTCTGACTCGTGAAGCATGCTTTCGGCTTGTCGTCTCGCCGTTGTGATTACTTGTTCTGCACGACGTTGTGACTCAGCGATGATCTCATCGCGTTGCTGCAGAACGTCAGCTGCCTCGCGCAATTCTTCCGGCAATCTGGCGCGAGCTTTGTCCAGTACATCAAGAAATTCGTCTGCATTGATGCATTTGAATTTGTATATGCCAACGGCATCATCAATTAAATGTTCGAGTAAATCGAGATGCTTATAGATCGTCGTCTGCTTATAAGTTGCAGGCGCTTGTGGCTGTTGTAGTT
>PLXC01000105.1 GCA_003151275.1 Candidatus Melainabacteria bacterium | reverse complement strand
GTTCGGGATGCTGGATTGCAGACTGGTCCGACGCGACAAATTCCGGCTCGGGATGCTGGCTTGCGGATTGATCCGACGCGGCAAATTCAGGCTCGGGAGGCTGGATTTGGGCCCGATCTGAGGAGGCGTCTACCGCAGCGAGAAAGTCTTGAACAGGTTGGTCCGAAGCGTGTTCGGTGCCGGCAAGGATGCCGGCGCTCCCAGGTTCGGCGCTCCCAGGTTCGACAGTGCCAGCTTGACGCGGCTGATGCTCCGCTTGCATAACTTCGGACTCAGGGACATATCCGGTTGGAGGTGTGGAGCTAATAAACTGGCGCTGAGCGAACTGTGGTGGTGCCTCTGGAACGGCATCAAATGGACCAGGCGCCTCTGGCGACGTCTGTCCAAAATCTGGATTTGCCAATTGAATCACAGGAGCGGGTTGGATAGCTGCTACCGGCTCACTCGGCGCGGAGCCGTAAATCTCTGCGTATTCTGAAGACGGCTGATTAAATGGCAATTCGGCTTTCGGATGCGGTTTCACTTTGCGCATCCGAACGTAGTCTTCCTCCTCGCTCGGCGTCGCTTGCCGCGCCAGACTGGAGGCTGCTGGTTGAGCAGGTGTCTCGACTTGTTCCTCAGACTGAGATGCCGAAACCTCTTCAGGCTGGTCTTCTTGAGGATCTGCTTGACCTTGATCGCGTGTTTGCTTGTAGCGAAGATATTGAGCGATTGCGTGAGCCTGTTCGGGATCATCCTCCTCGTCAACTTCCTCCACCTCAGCGGACGGTTGATAAGGCTGTGTATATGTGGGGATTTCAGGCTCTGCGTAGGCTGCCGGAACGTAAACTGGTTGATGCTCCGTTCCGGCGGTCGAAGTGGAACTGACCGAGACATCACCATTTGTGGGACTTTGGCTGGCTTGGGACGCGGGACCACTGCCGCTACCGTTTCCGGGCTTTTTGTCTTTCAAAAGCAGAAAAAGTTGACGGTGCGCAAGGCTAACGCCATCAGCATCGCCTCTCTCAAAGCTTTGCTTTAAAGCAGCCGCAAGGACGCGGGTTTCCAGCTCGATTCGGGTTCTGATGTTTAATTGGACGATGGACATGTGTAGTAAAAGCCTGCCTGAGCGCGCATCATCCCGGTAGGTGGTCCCCCCGCGGTCACCGTACTAATTATGCCTTTCTGAAGCATTATTAACACCTGTTCAGTAAACGTATTAGGTTAGAAATTAGGTGATCTATGAACATGACAGCAAATAGCTACACAGAAGTTCTCATAGGCTGGGGCGCTCGGGAGTTTTCGTCTTTCCGGCTTTATAATTTAGGGCAGCTCAATTTATCCAAGATTGGGCAATTGGCTGTTCGCCGAGCGAGGAATTTCTGAAGACCGAGATTAAAGAGGCCGTTGACCTTCTGTCTGAACGAGCCGAAAGACTTTCCGTAAGCTTGAGCGAGCGACAGTCTGATAAGTTGGCTCAGTATCTTGTTCACCTTGAGAACTACAACGAGCACACCAATCTTGTTTCAAATGCGGCTCCAAAAGTGGTTGCACTCGATCACTTGCTGGATTCGTTCTCTCTTGTGGAAGTGATAACCGAACAACTCAAAAAGAGAAAACCGCCCGGTCGCTTAATTGATATCGGCTCTGGGGCAGGGTTTCCAGGGCTGATACTTTCAATTATTTTTGAGGAAGTCGAGTTTACGTTGATGGATTCAGTCGAGAAGAAAACTCGCTTTCTCGAACAGTGCGTCGAGTTGCTTGAGCTTGATAACGTAACGGTCTTGACCGATCGGGCGGAAGATATCGCGCACCATCCGCGGTACCGTGAGACTTTTGATATTGCCACTGCTCGCGCTGTCGGTGGTTCCGAAATCATCGCTGAACTTGCCCTGCCCTTGCTGGCTTTGCGTGGTTTGTTAATATTGCAGAAAACGGAAGCACAACTTGTCGACGAAACTCACAAAGCTAGAAAAGCGGCCAAATTTCTGGGCGGTGAAATTGGCAGTGTGATCGCGCTCGACGCTTCGATACTTGAAAAGCAGCGCTCTTTGATCCTAGTCACCAAGCGAGAACATACCGCCGCCAAGTATCCGCGCGCCTGGAAAAAGATAAAAGAAAGTCCACTGGGCAGTCACTAAAGCTGGCGATTTCTCGTTCACCACCGTGAGCACGGCGTGTTAGACAACTGCGCCTTCGGAATCCGGAACCAACCATCCTTCGGCGGATGCTTGAATTTTTGCCTTGACTGAGCCGTTATCAATAGTCAATTCGAACAACCGCCGCTGGCTGCCGAAGACGTATTTTGCTCGATTGACGAGCGCAGTAATGTCGATGCAGTCATGAGCGAAAATTACGTTGTCTGGATGGCGATACCACGAATCGCCTGGTGGCAGGACGATGTCAGCAACCATGTCGCCAATCTCAATTTCTTCCCGCTCCTTTTGAGCCCGTGGCGGCCAGTTCAGGAAGTATTTCTTAGAGTCGAAACCTAAGCTTTCGACTCGTCCAAGATAGGCTGAAGTCTGTTCATCGACGGTGAATCCGGACTCTTCGTAAGCTCGGAGTTCGTCAATCCAGACTTCTTTCAAAACTTCGGCGACTGTTTGCATGTGCGGTTCCATCCGCCACATTTGAGATGTTGGCAGGTACGAACGGGACGGTCTAAACTCCCACGAATCTTCCGTGTACCTGACTTCATACTGATGCGTGTGAGCCCAAGCTGTCATTAGCACGCTCATCCAGATGTTGTTGTCTTTGTAGACCTTGGCGTAGCTCTTTTTGAACCAATCTTGCCAATCGTCAAATCTGTCATACTGACCGGATCGTTTGGTTAATCCTTCTCGCCATTCTTTTTCGTCTGCCAGTGGGTCTTCGGCGTGGAAAAACTCTTCCCAGTAAGCGCTGACGATCGCTGGTTCAAGCAAAACCAAATCAGGCTTACCCATTTGCTGTTCCCAAAGCAATTGGCAAGTCTTAATCGACTCTTCGCAGCGCGAGTAAGGGTTTGAGTCCTTATAGTCAGTGTTATGTCGAACCCAGTCAACACCGGCGCGTATAAGAAATGCAGGGATCATTTAAACGAGAAACTCCAAGCTCACCTGAGGCTACCAGCATAGTAAACCACTTTCGGCGAAATATTACGGCAAACTCTAAACCGAAGCACTCAGCACCTTTGGAGCGCGGTGCGTCTTTTCAATCAGCTCGGCAAACTTTTTGATGCACGGAGCATATTGCGGGTCTTTTTCGTAGTCGCTGAGAGGACGGTCCAGTCTTTGGCTCCAGTTCAGATCGCCGCTCAAACCAGGTTCGTTAAATCGCTGAGTGGTTCCCAGTAGGTCGGTAATCATCAGCATTGCAACCCAACAATGAGTTTCCAATAGCACGTCCATAAACACAAAGTGCAAATTCTGATCAAAAGCGAGTGGCGGATTTTGATCGTCTAGACCGAGAAAACGCATCAGCCTTTGAACTTCAAGCCAGCCATCCTCACCCTTTGGTCCGTGCCACCACTCGACGAGACCCTTGTAAAATGCTGCGATCGGTTGATGGTCGTGAGTTCCATATGTGGCTAGGCTGAGCACGGGAAGGTCTTCTTTCTCTTTGAATTCACGAGTCTCTTCCACTCTTTCAAAAATTGGAATAGCAAATCCAGCGATGCCCAGACTGTGAAGCAGTGGTCTCACATATGGTGGTACTGTACCGAGATCTTCAGCGACGATCCCTGACGGTCCAGCAGCATTCAGCAACACTTTTATGATCGCCGTGCCGTCCGCGCAATTTTCTTCGGCATCGATAGGTTCATCATCGCTGCGTGGCAAAAATTGAGGCAAGCGACCATCCGTCAGGAGCGCTGCTTCCTTCTCAGTCAAGTCAGTAAACTCTTGATTGCGCTCCGGAATCCACGGAAATGCGTAGACTCGGAAAAACCCGAGCACATGATCGATTCGAAAATAGTGAAACAGATCGGTCAGATGTTTCACTCGTTGGCGCCACCACGCGTAGTTCTCACGTCTGTGCTCGCTCCACTGATAAAGTGGCATGCCCCAGTTTTGGCCCCACTTTTGTGTGAATACATCGCCTTGAAAAAACGTTTCAGGTGGTGCGCCGCACGACCAATCAAGATCGAACAATTGTTTTTCTGCCCAGACGTCAACGCTGTATCGACTGACGCCAAATGGCAAATCGCCCATCAGTTGGACAGCTTTTTGATCAGCGTACTTTTTCACGTCAGACCATTGTTGATAGGCAATCCATTGCACGTATGACCAAAATCTGCGATTCGTTTTGCGATCAGGTTTGCTGCCAATATCTGAGGCCAGCTCAGCGTCTTTGTAATCTTGAATCTCAGGCTCCCACTGTGTCCAGCATGCATTGCCGTTATGCTCATCCATCAATGCTCGGAACAGAGAATACGGTTTCAACCAGCGTGTGTTTTCAGCTTCGAATTTTTCAAGTGATTTTGCTTTATCGGTTTTGTTTTTAATGTCAGTGGCATCAAATTTTTCAAAGGCAGCGCGAAGTAAATCAGCCTTGAGCTTTTTGACCTGTGGATATTCTACGGCGCCTGCTCTCAACTTCCTGACTAAATCGGCACTGGCGATCTTCTCAAAGTCTGCCTGGCTCAGCCCTGGTATTGTATCTGGTGCTAGAGTGATCAGCGAGGGATCCAGCGCAACGGAACTGATTGCACCATATGGACTATTGTCACCACCAGTTTCATTGATAGGCAAAACTTGTAAAATACCAATCTTATTGCGAGCACAAAAATCGATGGCATCCCGCATAGCGGCTGTATCTCCGATTCCAAGATCGTTTGGGCGCCGAAGTGCGAAGACTGGAACTAAAATGCCGGCTAATTTCTTTTTTGTGTCGATTATCATTTTTAAATTCCTAAACGGTCGAATACGTGATCTATGTTTTTCAAGTATGAAGCGGGGTCAAAACATTCTTCGATTTCTTTGGGTGACAAAACAGAATTGACGTTTTCGTCTTCCAATAAATTATTCTTGAAGTTGCCGGATTGCTTGTTCCAGGCTGCCATTGCGTTTGTTTGTACTAATTTGTAGGCATTCTCGCGCAACAATCCTTTGCTGATCAACTTGAGCATTACTGCTTGCGAAAAGATAACACCACCGAACACGTCCATGTTCCTGATCATATTTTCCGGATAGGCGACAAGCCCTTGAACTATTTTGGTGAAGCGAGTGAGCATGTAATCTAGCAAAATGGTGGAGTCGGGAAGAATGATCCGTTCGACAGAGCTATGGCTGATGTCGCGCTCATGCCAGAGTGGAATGTTTTCCAACGAAGCCATGGCATTGCCACGAATTACGCGAGCCAAGCCTGAAATATTTTCGCTGCCTACGGGATTACGTTTGTGCGGCATGGCCGAGGAACCCTTTTGCCCCACTTCAAAAGGTTCTTCTACTTCCAGCACATCAGTTTTTTGCAGGTGGCGAATCTCAGTAGCAAATTTGTCTAAGCTGCTGGCGATGATCGCTAACGTGCACATGTACTGAGCATGCCGATCTCGTTGAATGATCTGAGTAGAAATTGGGGCCGCCTTCAGATTTAAATACTTGCAAGTAAGTTCTTCCACTCGCGGAGATATGTTTGCAAAAGTGCCAACTGGTCCACTTATCTGACCGACAGAAATTATTTCTGTTGCATCGTCCAATCTCTTTTGATTGCGACGCACTTCTTCCAACCAGACTGCGAGTTTGAAGCCAAATGTCATCGGCTCAGCGTGGATGCCATGCGAACGTCCAACTTGAATAGTATGTTTGTGTTTACGCGCTTGTTCTAAAATTGCGTCGTGTAACTGCTGAAGATCAGCAGACAGCAATTCGCTAGCTTTGCGCAGTTGCAGTGCTATGCCTGTGTCTATAACATCCGAACTCGTCAGTCCGAGATGGATAAAGCGAGAGTTTTCGCCAACATTTTCATTTACGTTCGTAAGAAAGGCGATTATGTCGTGTTTTACTTCAGCTTCGATTTCTTTAATTCGATCTATATCAAATTTGGCTTTTGCCTTGATGTCCGGAACAACTTCTTTGGGAATGAAACCTAGCTCTGCTTGAGCTTCACAAACAGCAATTTCGATGTCCAACAAAGTCTGAAATTTGGATTGTTCGGACCAAATCGAGCCCATCTCTGGGCGGGTATACCTATCTATCAATGCCAGAAGCCTCAGAAAACCGCGTACGGTTGGACATGGCGCTTATTTTACAATGGCGCTCAGGTGCGCCGCAGCGCACGTAAAGAGTATTGGACGGTTTGTAATCAAATTTCCGGAGCGGTTAGCCTGGGAGTGCCGGGATCAAATGCCGACGGCTGCATCTAATCCAGGAGCAATATCCACGATCATCCACTTGTCATGAGGAGTGCGTGGAATAGCGCATTTTTATTACCGTTCTCGCGCCAGCTAAAGAGCATTGCTTGAAGCTGAGATAATATACTTCGATGTAGAAACACAGGTTCCATATGCCAAAGATTTTATTGCCCATCGATATTCAGCATCCCCACGACGAGCTTGTAGAACAACTTGATAAGCTCATCGAGATTTCGGGTGCACAACTGCATCTACTTTATGTGAAAGACGAGTTGCCAGGGTATGAGCAAATCCTCGGCACGATGGGAGATTTTCCTGACGATTTAAAGCATCAAATCGAAGCGAAGGTGGCTGAGGTCTTTGGCGGATTGAAAGTCAAGTTGGAAGCGAAGGGTGCCAAAGTCACGACAGAAGTCGTTGGTGGTTTGGCGGCGATGATGATTGAGGCTGTTGCACGGGATGGGAATTTCGAGATGATTGCCATGACTGCCGGTACTCACTCGAGGGTTCAACAATTCCTGATTGGCAGCACCACCAGTAGAGTCATCAATCATGCACCAGTCACGGTGCTGGTGATGAGGAATGTTCCAGTGGGAGTTCCCTTGACACGAGTATTAATCGCGATTGACGGATCAGATGCTGCGCTCAATGCGGCAAAGAAAGCGATATCTCTGTTTGGTCTGGCTGACCGCGAAGTGCAGGTGACACTAATAAATGTTGTTTCAGTCAAAGGCATATACAAATTTATTTCACCTGTGCAATTTGTGGCCGCCATTGAAGACAATCTCGTTATGTCGGGTGAGGCCAGTCTTGCAGCCGCGGAAAGTGAGTTGAGTGAGTTGGGCATTACCAGGCTCGATAATGTTTTAAAGAACGGAGAACCGGCCGATGAAATCATCAATTTTGCTGAGTCCATCGGCGCCGAACTCATTATCATGGGTGCGCAAGGACGTTCCGCGGTTGAGAAATTCTTAGTCGGCGGCGTCTCCAATCGTGTCTCTACTTTCGCCAAATGCTCAACTGCGATAATCAAATGATGATTTCATTTCGCATCTTTCTTGCCACTTGTTTGTTACTCAACCTATGTTCGTCCGCGCGAGCTCAGGGTATGGCAGCGGAGCAAGCGGCTGAAAGAGAAGAGTTGGGTAAGATGCACTCTGAAGTAAAAGACATCAAATCCACAATAAATGATGCGATGAATTCAATGAATGAGTTGAACAATCAAGCTATGGCGGCAAGCAAAGCTAACGCAAATGCTCATGAGTTGCACTTATTTGCCAAATCGGCAACATGGGAATTGTATTCAGGAATGACGGCCGATTGCCTCACTTATAACGGCAAAATTCCAGGACCGCCGATTCGCGTACCTGAAGGGCAGCCGGTTCGAATTGTTCTCCATAATCAATTGAAGGTGCCGACAAGCTTGGTTTTCCACGGTATTGTCGTGCCTCAGTCAGTGGGCGGTCTGCCCAAAAAGGATGCCGGTATCGTCAAACCTGGTGAGACATATGCATACCAGTTCGTTCCTAAACAAGCCGGAACATATTGGTATCACCCACAAGTTATCAATGAGGATCAAAAAACTCGAGGCATGTTCGGAGCTTTTGTTGTTGAACCGCGTTCGGGACCTTCAGAAGATAAAGATATGACAATGGTGCTCTCGGAGCTAAACCTCTCGGACTCACGCACAGCTACTGAGCCTTCGACTCATCTCACAGTTCCATTGAAAACTATGAGCCAAGGTGTCCACACTTTTTACCTGCTGAATGGAAAAGCGGCCCCAGCGATACCACCTGTGGAGCTTCGCCAGGGGGAGCGTGTCAGACTGCGAGTAATCAATACCGCTCAACACGCAATTCCTCTTTATCTCACAGGTCACCGATTCGAAGTGTTGTCAATCAATGGTGGTGATGCGTTGGAGCCTCATGTATATCGAGACACTATCACCTTGAATCCATCCGACAGAGTCGATTTGAGTTTCGCTGCCGATAATCCCGGAGTCTGGTCATTCGCTTCCGAGGTCTTGGATCAAGCCAGCAATGAAGGCAAATTCCCGGGCGGAATCGCTTGCGTAGTGCGCTATTCGGGATCGTCCGGCGAATAACGCGCTTTAGTCAAAACGGAATTCGAGACTGGGTGCTCGCTAATTCAATCAAATTGGAAAATCAGGAAACTAAGTCGCCGCTCCGAAATCCAGTTGATCGAATCGAAGACTAATTGGCTTTTGCAATTCAGGGATTCGACTAAATGGCTTCTCTTAACTCAGTAAGATGGGAATTGACCTTATCCATGGTCAAACCAGTATGGTTGCAGAAGACCTGCCAGCCGACTTCTATCACGGCTTCCCAATTTCCATAAAACACTTCTTGGTTTAAGTATCCTTTGCCGAGTTCATAAGAATAGTCAGCGAGGATCGCCTTAGCCATGTCGTGTTGGATCAGATGCTGGAGGTCGAACCACTGCTCTTCCAGAGCCAATTCAAAGAGTGCACTTAAGAACTCCTTCTGCCCATAGCGACTTTCAGCTAGTTCGCGTAATCGCTCGTCCATTGATCAACTCGACTCTTTTGTAGAAATCCGTAAACCGGCATCGGCCCTTCTCTTACGTTATCATAAAGTTTTGTAAACGCAACCGTCAATTTATCTCAGCTTCAAGGAAGCACTTCGCGACGATTTGGTTCCACAAGGTCATTCGCTCACCAAATATCAAGAAAATGCATTTTGACAAGGATGCAGATCAGGCAAGGCACCGCTAATGGTGCATACTTTTTTGAATCAAATTCACGGGAATGTGGTATCAGCGAGAATAGCTTAACAATTTTTGCAGCTAAGAGTTGAGACGCAGAGAACGAGGGTTTTCTCATACATTTATATAGTAAGGCTTTTAATTCACACCGCTGGTGGGTGGGATATATTGGTAATGTAGCCTTAGGAATCCCATATGCTATACCAACAACTGCACCAGGTCCGTCGGCAGCTCCGTCGTCGGGAGATGAAGCTCTCTGACGCGCTGCTCATTGTTTTCAGATACTTGCGTGACCGGTTACCAGCAGACCGGCTGATTTGGCTGAATCGTGAACTGTTGGGTTATCGCAAGGATGACCTATCCAGCCTTTACGAAAAGCCTCGCCTGCGCCAGTTTTCGATATTCTTGCCGGCGCCTAGAAAATCGGATTTGGAAGTGCCGATGTACCGCTTTCTGTCCGGCGCCTGGGGAAAGTTAGACACCAACGGCAAGCTTGTCTGTTGCGATGAGCGTCACCTCGCGGAGAAGAGCATTTTCTGCAATATCGGCATTCAGCAGATTGAAACTCAGCTGGATGATATGCAGGAACCAGAAACTAGTTTGTTTAGTATGACCACCGATGAAGGAAGTGGTGCTGAATTTTACTGTTGGTCGAAGGAGTTGGCTCGAGTGTACGATGCAGTTCGCCTCAAGCTTTGTGACTTCATCGAGTCTGTCATTCAGGAGTTGAAGCTGGCTCCCAATGAGCGGTGAACTGCATTAGATACCAGTCCGTAAGTCTTTTACTGATATCCGTCTACTGGCTGGGCAGTATTGCAATCGCACAACCTGTTGCACAAACTTCTGGTCCGAATCAATATCTGCCTTTATCGAATTATTTGCCACCCATAGACGTTGCACCTCCTCATTTCCTGAGGATTGAGCAAGACGGATTCAAACCGGCGACGGATTATTTTGATCAGATAATGCTTGGCACCAGTGGAAGAGTTTTTCGGTTCAACGCTATGCCAATCCCAGTGTTCATTCAGCCTAATCAGCCAACCTACGTAGACGCCTGCAACAAGGCACTTCAGACCTGGGAAACGCGCACGAACTCCATGATTAAATTTGCACCGGTTGGCGCTCAGCCGCAGGCGCGTATTAGCATCATTTGGTCTCATCTCGGCATGCCTTCGGATCGTAGTAGCACCGAATTTGGTGCCCACACGATTACTGAATGGAAGGTGAAAACAGGAGGACTGTTTCCATTCGCATCGCAAAAAACAGGAACTGTGGCTCCTCAAATCATTGAGGTTAACCTCGATGTAATCGAGGCTCGAGAGCCGGATCATAGGCTGCTCTTGTTGCAGAACATACTCACTCACGAACTTGGTCACGCTCTTGGTTTAATCGGGCACAGTCCAGAACGCGGCGACATGATGTTTAAAGACACAGACGAATACTCACGCATCTCACAGCGCGATCTAAACACTCTACAAAAACTGTACTCGCGTAAAGGCGATTTTCCTTTGTGACTGCCTGGAAATTGTCTCGCGATCTTAGGCTCTCCGAATTGGCAATACAAATGTTTATTGGGAGCCTTTTAATCTACGGATCTGCTCAGATGAAATAAGGTCAAAACCGTTTGTCACCCTTTGCCTTCGGCGATCCCAAACCTCCACTGCAAAAGTTGCAATGAAAAGTCCACAGATGGCAAAGTCAAGGCCGCGTTCAAGCAAATCTCTAGCGACTAAAAGTTCCTGCCCGACTGTTACCGTTTCCCAATATTGATCGCTCGATCGAATGCCGGCCCATCTTTGGCTCACAGGAATGACCTCCGTATACGAATGTGCGTGCCAGCACCACACGCAGCACAGTGATAAGCCCATAGACCATCCAATGAATGCGGCCAGGAATTGGCGGCGCACTGACCACCTCGATTTTCTAGGTATTAGAAAATAGATGGGCAAGAAAAGCAATAACGAAAATGTTGCGGAGATCAAACTAAACTCTACCGTCGTTATAATCCATCCTAAAGTCCATGGAAAGGCAACCAAAACGATCCCGAGTATTGCGACTATGCTTAGCATTGGAAGCCAAATCCTGGAATACTTCCTTCTGAAGAGAGTTTCAGATAGATGGAATTGTTTAAGCAGTGACAAGGACGAGAGCCTCACGTAGTGAATCCTTTTAGCATAACAGTTATACGGTAAATATGCGGATAACGCGGTTCGCCCTTGGATTTACCTTGTTTATGCGAGAACATTGATCGTTTTCTTAGTGCCACTTATGGTGGCAGAATCATCAGGCTTCGCAATTGCTATTGGCATGCATTCAATGGCCAGATCTTAAATAATCAACCGATACAAACAACATCTTCGATTCAGTCCGTCCAGGCTTGAAGTGGAATTGGACAATCAGAGGGCGTAGGTCGGCGTGAAATCGATAGTCTTTAACAGTCGTGGCACCGCCTGGAAGTTTTGCTTCAACCTCTTCGAATGTATCGCTTTTGTTTATGCCAAAAGGAAGGTTACCGCTGTAGGGTCTACCTGGTCCAAGGTCTCCATTTTCGTCTGGCACAATTGATATGAAAAGTGTCACTGCCGTGAACATTTGGTGTTTGCTATCAAAATCCAGGATGATTCCCGACTGAGGAAAGTCGTAGAACCAGAGTCTGGGATGTGTGTCGTGGTGAACAGGTGTCTCACCAATATCTTGAGTCAGCCGCTTCAAAACATCGCTGTTAATACCTGGCTTACCTAGTAGTTCGATAAGTTGGTCACATAAATCTGGCATAGAGATGTACTGGCAAGAATTGCTGTGGGCTAACACCAAAAATAAACTCAGTTGACCTTCTAACGACCCGATGAATCAAGGATGAAGGCAAGACATAACAATGCGATGGCGGACACGCGAATCACCCATACATCTCCCAAGTTTAAAACAAACAACACGTAGACTTCGACTCCGACTCCGACTGGAATCCATAAAGTTTTTAGAAATAGCTCTTTCTTTGTCATCATTGTTCTTTTGGTTAGAACTGCTGGTATCACTTTATCATTCCAATTGAAGGATTCTAAGTTCGCGTTCGCTGGTTATGTCCCAATAACTTATAACGCTTGATTCACTATTGCGTAAATATAGAAGTACTTTTATAATAGGAGCGATGAAGGAGTGCCTATGCCGAAATCGAAGCCGAGCGCCAAAATCCGCAAAGACACTCAAACAATGTTTGAGGAAGCCTCTGATAACATCTTCAAGGATCTAGGCTTTGATGATGAAGAAGCAGCTAACTTGCTCGTTCGCTCAGACTTGATTTCGCAGATCAAGCGCATAATCAAGGAGCGTGACTGGACGCAAATACAAGCCGCCAAAGCATTAGGAGTTCAACAACCTCGTGTGTCCGATCTCTTTCAAGGCCACATCGGAGAATTCTCTGTCGACATGCTTATGAGCTGGCTAATAAAGCTTGGCTATGATGTCCAGGTAACTGTCAAACGAAAAGGCGCAGCTTGATTTTAGAGTGCCAGAATCTTAGGTGCCACCCACGGTGGCAGAACGTATGCGAGCGGTGCGGGAGCGCAAAAGTTTTGCTAGTAACGATAAGCTGGAATTCCATACTGCTGACGCAGTTGAGCATCCAAGGCTTTGTTGTTTTCGTCGAGCGACGCCAACTCTTGCTTTCTGCCCATCAATTGTCCGGCGATCATACGGCCCGATTGATCACGGGCGAGTATGTCATTTTGCACTTTCAAATAATCTGAAAAAAGACTCTGCGCATTAGCGAAATACTGGTAGTACCCGCGGTGCAACTGTTCCGTTTCTTTGTAGAGTGGTAACAACTTCATTTGGTCAGCAGCAACCTTATTTCGATTGACCAGTTTCACCAGCAACTGTCCGGTGATTGCTTTTTCAGGACCCGGAACCACAATTGATAGACCTTTGGACATCAAGTTGTCAGCTCGTACGCGTTCTTGCGGGTTCATTTGAGCGCCGCGTCTGATCTGGTCATAACGATAGAACCATTGACCTATATGGTTATCTCCAGTTGCGCCACCGCCGGAGGCTAGTGCGTCGGGCGATGCCATCCGCTGAGCTTGAGCTCCGATTGGCCCTAACAATGTAAGAGTCAAAAGAGCTGAGAAAACCGATGTCTGCCACTTCATTTCGAGTTCCTTTTTGAACAGGCGTGGTATCGCCGAACGTCGACACGCTTACGTACTAATTTGCCTGTTGATGTAGACGCCGCTCATTTTCAATAGTTTCTCAAGCGCAGCACGACATTTGTAGATAAATAGGCTCGGATCTTGCGTAGATTTAATATAATCTAACACCCAGGTGATCGTAAAGGATGCAAAACACTCATGACTATTTTGGTGGCTGTAAAAAAGAACGGGCGAGTTTTTCTGGGTGCAGATCGCATCACAACTTTCGGAAACGAGTATACGACGGATCTGATCAACGGGTCGAAGATCATGAAGCTGAGGCACGCGTACCTGGCCACTAGCGGCTATACGTTGCTCGATAACGTCATTGAACACTTGTTCCAAAACAACCATAAGATGATGGAGAATCCGTTTACTGATCGAGCTCATGTCTTCTCGTTTTTTCTGGATCTGTACACAGAGTTGAAGAAGACTTACACGCTTGTTGATACAGGGAAAGACACTTACGCCACGATGTATAACGTTTTTCTGGTGGTGACGCCTACGAGTATTTATGGGATTTCGAACAATCTCAGTGTGCATGAGTATGAGCGCTTTGCCGCCAAGGGAGCTGGCTCCGACTATTCGCAAGGATGTTTGTATGGGATTTTTGATGTCCTGGATGATGGGGAAGAGATTTGCCGCTTGGCTCTGGAAGCCGCTTGCCACTTCTCCATATATTGCAAGGAGCCGCTTGACGTGCTTGAGGTTCAAGCGAGCGACTTTACGAAAGCATCTAAGGGCTACAAAACGCACAAGGCATCTATGAAAACAGTGCCGATTCGCCTGGGAACCGGTGATCTGATCGCGGTCGAGCGAAAGTCACTGAAGACGAATGGTCGGCAAGTGAATGCGGAACCTAAGCGAAAGTCCAAAGGAGCTACGAGCACGGCTCAGGTCCGTCGCACGGCGAAGAAGGCTGTGAAGACTAAGCCTAAGTCTAGGAAGGGTTAGGGGATCGATGCCGAGGGGATCGATGCCGGCAAGGATGCCGGCGCTCCCAGGTTAGGCTAGACTAGCTGCCGGTGCTCCCAGGCTAGACTAGCTGCCGGGTTAGTTGCTCCAAATCTTGTTGGAATGTGGGATACGAGATTTTAATTGAGTCGGTCTCTTCGAGTCTGACTCCGCCTGGACAAATCAAGTTGACAATCAACCCTGTCATTGCCAGCCGGTGGTCGAGGTGGGTCGCCCATTCGCAGTTGCCGGGCAATTTTGCTTGCCCTTTGAGCGTGAATCCTTCCTCGCTGTCTTGGACGTCGGCGCCGATGTTGCGCAAGTTTGTTGTGATTGCCGTCAAGCGGTCGCTCTCTTTGTGTCTCAGTTCGCCTGCGCCTTCGACGACGAATTGCCCGTCACATAGAGCCCCCGCGATGGATAGAATTGGAATTTCATCAACTCCTGAAGCCACCTCGTCACCAAATATGGTGGTGCCCTGCAGTCGTCCCGCGTAGCGGACGCGAATGTCAGCCACAGGCTCCCCAGACACTTCTCGAGCGTTCAGAATTTCGATATTTGCGCCCATTCTTTGCAGCACATCGATAACCAACGTGCGGCCTGGATTAACCCCGCAATTTTTAAGGGTAATATCCGAATCCTTCAAACAGGCTGCTCCTACCATGAAGAAGGCTGCGGACGAAATATCAGCAGGCACGTCGAGGCTGAATCCATCGAGCATCTTGTGCAATTTTTCCACTCGCACACTATTTGCAGATGGCTCTGCGAATGGCACTCCCATGTGCCTAAACATGCGCAATGTGTGGTCCCTGGCAATCTGAGGCAGCGATACAACTGTGCTGCCCTCCGCCTGAAGACCCGCCAAAAGTAAGGCAGTTTGCACTTGAGCAGAGGCAACCGGTAGATCAAAATGCTTTCCTGTCAACTGCGTCCCCTTAACGGAAAAGGGAGCACATCCTTGCTTTGCTTCGAAACTAACAGTCGCTCCCATCTGCGCGAGCAGGTCCAAAACTCGTGACATCGGGCGTTTGCGTAATGACTGGTCTCCGTCAAATTGAGAGATGAACGGACGCCCCGCTACAAGTCCGCTCATGACGCGGATCGTCGTGCCGCTGTTACCGGCGTCGAGCACCGATTTTGGTGCGGTCAGCGCATCAAGCCCTGGGCTGTCAACTGTTAGCCGTCCAGTTTCATTCGCGTCCGGCGTGATCGTCAACCCCAGCGCAGTCATGCAGTGTGCGCTGCTTTGGCAATCTTCCGCTGGCGACAAGCCTGTAATAGTGACCCTTCCCTTGCACAGAGCAGAAAAAATCAGCGCTCTGTGCGAAATGGATTTGTCACCGGGCACGGCAAGCGAACCGTGAAGACTAGTTTCAGTCGTCATCGAACAACTCCAATCGCGGAAAGTCATATTGTAAGATTGTTGACACTTTCACAGGGCGGAATCGACAAAACTTATGTTGCGCTTTTTAACAACTGGTGAATCTCATGGACCTGCTTTGGTCTCAGTACTTGAAGGAATGCCCGCGGGCCTGAAGCTGGACTTGAATCAGATCAATGAAGATTTGTGGAGGAGACAGCAAGGTTACGGTCGCGGCAACCGCCAGAAAATCGAGAAAGACAAAGCTGAAATCATTGGTGGCGTCCGTCATGGTATCACTACCGGTGCGCCGATCGCGCTCATGATTCGCAATCGTGACTTTGAAAATTGGCGTCACGTCATGTCAATCGAACCGGTGGATTCGAGCTCGCCTGAAGTAATTGAACAATTCGAAAAAAAGCTGATTGAAAGATTTCGACCGGGTCACGCTGATTTAGCAGGCACACTAAAATTCCGTCAAACAGATATTAGAGATGTTCTGGAGCGAGCCAGTGCCAGGGAAACGGCTTCGCGCGTAGCTGCAGGCGGCGTATGTCGTCAGTTGCTTGAGACCTTCGGGATCAAAAGTGCCAGTCACGTGATTCAAGTCGGCTCCGTTAAAGCGAAATCAAAGTCGACGACTTTGAGCGCTGAGGAAATAGACGCAAAAGTTGTACAGTCCGAACTGTTTTGCTTGGATGACGAAGCTTCCGAAGCAATGAAGGAGCTGATCAAGTCCACCTGGCAAGAAGGCGATAGCTTGGGCGGAGTGATTGAAGTTGTGGTCGATGGCTTACCGGTTGGATTGGGAAGCTATACGCAGTGGGACAGACGATTGGACGGATTGCTGGCCCAGGCGGTGTTGAGCATCCAAGCGATGAAAGCCGTCGAAATCGGCGACGGAGTCGAAGCTGCTGGTGAATTTGGTTCACGCGTGCACGATCCGATATATCCAACAGATAGCAGTGCGAGATATCCCTTCAGCAGGAAGACGAATCATGCAGGCGGCTTAGAAGGCGGCATGACCAACGGCGAAAGACTCTGTGTGCGCGTCTACATGAAGCCCATACCGACGTTACGCAAAGGTTTGGACTCTCTTAGCTTCCCGGAATTCGAGGCTCAAAAGGCGCATTACGAACGCTCGGATGTTTGTGCGATCGCCGCCGCTTCTGTTGTTTGCAGGGCGATGGTATGCTTGGTTTTGGCGAACGCCATGGTTGACAAGTTTGGGGGAGACTCGATCGCCGACCTAAAAGCATCGTTTTTGGAATACGAAAAATTTTGCAGAAATGGGCATGGTAAAAACGGTAAGCACGAAGAAGTTGTTGCTGAGCCTCAAAGAATGGATGCTGAACCTGAAGGCAACGAAGACGCATTAGGAGAGTTCTAAATGTCCACCATGCGCAATAAGTCACGCCATCGCGGACCAGTGATCACAATGCTCTGGAACACGAATCTGGAAGTGAAAACCCGGGTCGCAATCGGCATCGGCGCACGTCAGAAACTATCGAACATTCTTGCCCAGATAGGTTCTGGGAAGCGCGTCCTTGTCTTATGTCAGCCATCAACCGCGGTGCACTGGTTACGCGATCTCTTGTCCGTTCTGCCTCAAGAAGACTATCAGGTCACAACGTTGGAAGTTCCGGATGGTGAAGCGTGCAAGACGCCGGATTGGCTGATCAGAATTTGGGAGCATTTACAAGAACGAAAGTTTGATCGCAAAGACACCGTTGTTGCACTCGGCGGCGGTTCCGTCACAGATCTGGCTGGGTTTGCGGCATCCACATATTTACGTGGATTGAATTTGGTTCTTGTGCCGACCTCTCTCTTGGGACAAGTTGATGCCGCAATTGGTGGCAAGACTGGAATCAATTTACCGGCAGGAAAGAATTTGGCCGGCACATTTTTCTTTCCGAAGGCCGTTTTGGCGGATCAGGAAATTTTGAGCACACTGCCTGAAAGTCAGTTTAGATCTGGCATTGGCGAGATCATCAAGTACGGCATGATTGAAGATACCGTTGCCAAAACCACTGACTATGAGTTGGGACCGAAGCGCATGCTCGACGTGTTGGAAACTTCACTCGGTCATACACTAGCTCATGATGATCCTGGACTGTCAGGAATTATTTCCAGCTGCATCAAAATGAAACTCTTTGTTGTAGCGAAAGACCCCCAAGAAGCGGGACTACGGCGTATTCTTAATCTTGGACATACAGTCGGTCATGCCATAGAAACACTAAGTGATTACAAAGTCACTCATGGAGAAGCAGTTGGAATCGGACTGTTTCTCGATACTAAATTTAGTGTCAAGCAAAAGAGAATCGACAAAGAAGCGCTAGATAAAGTCGAAGAGTTGTTGGCTAAAGCCGGGTTATCGACTTCAATACCGGCAGGTATCTCTAAGGAAAAAATAGTCAACACAATGCTCAGTGATAAAAAACGTGCTGGTCAAACTATAAAACTAGTTCTGCCCCAAACAAAGTTGGGAACCGTTGATTACGATGTCACTATTCCGCTCACTGATTTATCGAAAACACTCTAAAAAATGGCAACAGACTCCGAGCTAAAAATAGGCTATCAAGGAGCCCCTGGAGCGTTCAGCCATCAAGCAGTCAAAATTTTTGCAGAGGATTTAAATCGTCTAGAAGATGTGACGCCAGTTTCTTGCAAAACTTTCGACGAGGTTTTTGCCCGCATTTTGTCCGGTGAATGTTCGCATGGCGTCATTCCCCTCGAAAATTCGTCCGTGGGTTCGATTGTTGCTAATTACGATTTGCTCTGGAAAAACAAAGTAGAAATGGTCGGAGAGATCTACTTACCTATCCACCACAACTTGATTGGTTTTAGTGATACCGATATCGGCCAGCTGATCGAAGTCTATTCTCATCCCGTCGCTCTGGACCAGTGCAGAACGTTCCTGAAAGAGCTGACGGGAGCCAAGGCGGTTTCTTACTGGGATACGAGTGCTGCCGCATTTTACGTGAAGGAAACGGGCAGTAGAACAATCGCTGCCATTGCTAGCGAATTTGCCGCAGTCGAAACCGGTCTGTCTATCCTTCGTCGCAACATCGAAGACCACACAGGTAATCGCACTCGTTTCGGCGTGATTACCCTCGTCAATGGTCATCTTCCTGCACCACCTGCGGCGCCATTTAAAATTTCATGCGTCGTCGAACTTGCGCATCAACCTGGAGCGCTGGCAAATCTATTGCGAAACTTGGCGATATTAGGCGTCAATCTGACTAAAATCGAATCGCGTCCAATTCCCGAAACGCCCTGGCATTACCGCTTCTTTCTGGATATAGAAATTCCATTTGAAGAGGTAACCCACGCTGTCATATCCGCAATCGGAAGACTAAGTGAAGCGCATAAAATTCTCGGTCGCTATAAGGGCTGGCAAGAACCCGCTCAATAGACCTCAATTCCTGAGTAACTCGGGATAATACGATCTGCGGATCAGTAAATCCGTGAGCGCGATCACCGCAATCCGTGCACAAAGATCCATGAATCAATGCAGCGGTGCAAACATCTCCATCGTATCGGGTTTCATCTCCTTCTTTCGGAAGGCGAAGGCAATGCCTGGCATGGCGGTCGTTAGTCGTTTTAGATCGCTTGGGGAAAATTCAATGTCCTCTATTTGAATGTTCTTGATGTTGGTGTCTTTCAATTGCAAGAGTCCATTTGCTGTCACCTTCATGCGTTTCAGTCCCAGTCTTCTTAGCTTCTTCAAACTTTTGAGCCTTAGCAGTCCCTTGTCAGTGACTGATACATCACCATCAAGGGTTAGATTTGTCAGATTTGGCATACGTACGATCCAGTCCAATCCTTGGTCGGTGAGGTTGGTGCTGCCAAGAATTAGGTCTGTCATTCCCGGCAATGTTGGTCCAGACTTGCTGAGAAGCTTCCAATCAAGAGCAATGCTTTTGAAAAAAATGTATTTCAATTTTTTCAAGCTTCCGAAGTGGGTCAGGCTTTCTCCTGTAACAAAGCACTCTCTGACTACCAGTGCTTCTAAGTTGACGAGCTTGCTCAGTTGTCCAAATGCGGTGTCATGAAACTCGCCTTCAATGAAGTCGAGACGTTTCAAACCGGTCAATCTTGAGAGAGGACCGAAAATTTTGTCTTCGGCTGGAAGGTTGTCAATGATGATGTATTCAAAGGAGTTGACCGGAAAAGAATTCAGCAAAGTTGGTTTATCTGTTAATGGAAATCGCGCCATCAGCATCAGTGAATCATCTGCATTGCAGCTAATGGTGCCTTTAGCTTCCGCGAAAAATTTGCCTTTCGGATGCTTGTCCGATACGTTCCAGTTGGGACCCAGATCAAGAATCGTTCCGTAAGATTGATCCGATGGAAAGGTAATTTGACGTTTCGCTGCTCCGTAGGCACAAGTTGTGTGAGCAAAGACTAGAAAAAATATCAAAGATAATCTGAACCTATTTTCGGATTTCATTATTGCTCACACAGTGATTAGTGATTGGAAGGCTTCCATTGTTGACCCCCACCCCTCCCTGAAGAGAGGGGATTCCGACTAGGCAAGGGCTCTTGCCGACACGGTGGGTTCTTGCTTCAACGAGATGCCCAGTGGCGTCTCTCCACAAGCTATCACGGCGAGCCCCGCCGCGAGAATATTGCGAGCCGCATTGAGATCTGCATTCTCTGCGTGGCTACATTCAAGACACGAAAAATTGGCTTGACTTCTTCTATTTTCTTTGCAGGTAAATCCACATTTTGAACACTTGACGCTTGTGTATTTCGCTGGGACGCAGACTAATAGTCCTGCAGCGTCTTCTAATTTGTATTGCAATTGCCTTCGGAATTCAGACCACCCCTGATTCAGTATCGATCTGTTTAGCCCTGATTTTGCTCTCACATTATTTCCTGGATTTTCCAATGTTCCTAATGCAGACGCGCTCATTCCTTTCACATTGAGTTCTTCGACAATCACCGTAGCGTGGTTTTTGCAAATGGAAGTCGAAGTCTTGTGTTGAAAATCTAGCCGACTATTTCGTGCGCACCCATACAATCGTTGTATCTTTTTTACCTGTTTGCACCAGTTTTCACTGAACTTTTGTTTGAGAGCTAATCTTCTTTGCTCTCTTGCAATCTTTCTTTCATACTTTCGGTGCTCTACTTTAGATGTATATGTTGTGCCATCAGATAAGGTGGCAAATTTTGTTACTCTCAAATCAATTCCTACAGCTGAGCCCGTAGAATGCACCTGCCCGACTACCTCCTGTTCTGTCTGTATACTTACAAACCAAGCGTCCCCAGACTGACTCACGGTAACCTGTTTGATGTTCCCAGCTATCTCTCTGCTCTTGCGATAGCGAACCCAACCAAGCTTCGGTAAGAATATCCGACTATTTCTCTCGTCGATTTTTATTTGCTTGGGATCAGGATAGCGAAAAGAATCTCCCCTGCCCTTTTTCTTGAAACGCGGAAACTTCGCTCGCCCAGCAAAGAAATTTGTAAATGCTTTTTCGAGGTCTTTGAGCCCTTGCTGCAGCGGATGTGTTGGTGCTTCCGCTAAAAAAGCAGTCTCTTCTGCATGACGCCATTCCGTAAGTGATCGGCAAAGACCCGCATAGTTAGCTGCTCTTTCACTTCTGCCTAGGCGTTCCTTCTGGATACCCAGCGCCTTGTTGTAAACAAAACGTCTACAACCAGAGAACCGGGCCATCTTAGTTTGTTGAAGAGAATTTGCTTTCAATTGAAATTTGAAAGCTCGCAACTTTTTCATCTCATCACCCATCGCGAGCCGCCTAGTGACTTGCTTGTAGCTTCAGCACCGTATGTATGTATGGTAGCAGAGGTTTTCCGAATTGCAATAGTTTTTTGCTGGCTTCGCCCGGCGGCGCTTTCCTTCCCCGCTCTAAAGAGCGAGGCTTGACGCGCATTTCGGTCAAAATCTTCGTATCCACACAGAGATTGTGCCACAGAAATTGCGCATATGCTTAAGTGCACCAAATTAAGGCAACGGTGCAAAAAGTGCGTAATCGTCGGCCCCTAAATGGCTTCTGGAAAACTCGAAATTTGTGTGAGGCATCGCTGACTTGAGTCGACTGATGTCGCTTGCAGAAAAGTGGGAATTTTCCAAAATAATATTCCGGTTGTCGTTCATATTTTTCAGTTGTAATAATCCTTTCGCTGTAACTTTCATATTCCTCAATGTCAGCAGCCGAAGCTTTTTCAAACCGACTAGGTGCTTCAGTCCTTTATCTGTCACTTCCGCGTTGTTGTCCAGTAGCAACTTTGAAAGGTTCGGCATCCGTTCGATCCAGGCCAATCCTTCATCGGTGAGGTTAGTTTTTTCAAGAAACAAGTCCTCAACTGCCGGCATCGGAGGTCCGGACTTACCAAGCAGCTTCCAGTCCAGAGCGAGGTTTTTCAAATGCAAATATTTCAATTTCTTTAACGTACCAAAATGGGTCATGCTCTCTCCTGTCACAAAACATTCCGTCACCGTCAATCCTTCTAAATTGACAAGGTTGCGCAATTGCCCAAAAGCCTTGTCGTGAAATTCTCCCTCTCTGAAATCTAGTCGACGCAAGCCAGTCAGTCTGGATAGCGGGCCTAACATTTTGTCTCCAGCCGGAAGGTTGTCGATCCTGATGCAATCAAAGGCATCCACCGGCAATTCGTTTAATATTTCAGGATTGTCCGTGAGCGGAAATCTCGCTAACAGCATCAAGGGTATGCTCTTATTAACCTTGATGGTGCCTTTTGCCTCTGCAACAATGTCACCCCAGGGATGACCGTCGAATATTGTCCAAGTTGGCCCAAGCGACATGATTGTTCCGTACGATTTATCCTTGGGAAACTTTAGTGTGCGCGTTCCTGGCGCCGCCGCAAACGCTGCGCCAATAGAAGCCACCAGGAATAGTGAAAGAAATACTTTTGCGAATCTGTTCTCGAAGTCCATGCTTACCGGTCAGAGAGTTTGGAAGGCTTTCATATCCTAGGATAGTCTGTGCACTCTAGAGGGGTCTAGGCAGCGAAGCTGCTCGACTCCGCAAGCTGCCCGACTCCGCAAGCTGCCCGACTTATGTCGAATCTTCATTTTGACATAGGGCTTCTGCGTATGCCACCACATTCGGAGTTAGGAGCGGATTATGCCAACTTGCTCCGTCTGGGTTATTGAACCTGCTTAGTTGGGCAAATACTGCTAAGGTTATTTCAAAAGTTACCTCAGGGCTTCGCTGTGGAATCTAAACCAGTCAGATTAGGCGACCTGCTCACCCAAGCCGGCGTTTTGCGCAAAGAAGACCTCAAAGAGGCCGTCCAGATAGCCAGCGACACAGGTCAATTGATTGGCAAAGTGTTGGTCATGTCTGGTTATCTTTCGAAACATGCGTTGCAGGTAGCGGTCAACGCTCAATCCCTGATTCGAGACAACGTCGTTAACGCTGAGTTGGCGATCATGGCTATATCCGTGGCCAGCAAGCAAGAAATCGAATTTGAAGAGGCGTTAACACAACTAGGTTGGGAACGCAAGAAAGAGGTAGTGACAGCCAAATTAGGCGAGTTGCTTCTTGGCGCAGGTGTGATTGGACCGACTGAATTGGAAAATGCTTTGAAAGTTGCCGAGCTAAGTGGACAGCCGCTAGGTAGCATCCTCATAAAATCAAAAGTTATTGATGAGTCAGTTTTGCTCTTCGCTCTCGATCAACAAGCGGCAATCAGAGAGGGCCACACTTCAAGGGAAGACGCGATACGTCTCATTGCTGCTGCACCAAAGATTATGAATATTTGATTCTCCGAAACTTTTTCCTCTGCGCTGGGTATTCGAGTTACCGGCGCAATTTTAGAGCCGAAAATGAGGAATGAATATGAAACGCAGACTGTACGTGGGCTCAGCGATTGCATTGGCAAGCGCGCTTTCCATCTTTACGTTTATCCAGGTATTTCCAGTCTGGGCAAGTGATAGCGCGGGAGTAACGGCGTCTTTTATTGACAAGGATTTTGAAGTTGCGCTGCGAAAGCATTTTCAAAAGCGATTCTTCAATCTGATAGATGCAAGCGAAGATCAGCAGAAGAAAATCTCGGCAGTTCTGGAAGAACGCATGGACGAGACGCGTCCGCAACGTGAAAAATTGAGGGCGGAAGCGATTGAACTAACACAATTAATGGCAAGCAACGCTTCCGACGATCAGATTGTGGACAAAGTACATGAGGTTAGAGAACTGCGAAACAAATTAATGGATGAGCGATTGACGACGGCTTTGAAGGTTCGATCCTTTCTGAAACCTGAACAACGCAAAACAATCTCTGACAAAATTGTCGGGTTCCTCAGTGGGAATGCTAGACCCCGATTGCTGAATAATCTATAACGGGTAAGGGCACTCCCACTTTCTTGCAGGGCCGCAGTTTGACTAGAAATCAAATTTTTGCCGACAATGAGCCAGATGATCAAGGTCTGATTGATCTGGCTCTTGCCGGTGACTCAAAAGCCTTTGAGCAATTGCTGCGGCGCTATCAAAAGCTTGTCTATAACCTGCTGTTTCAGATGGTTCGTTCTCACGAAATTGCTGCTGATTTGACACAAGATTCTTTTCTCAAAGTTTTCAAGTCTCTGCATATGTTTCGTCGCGGTGCCAATTTCAAACCGTGGATATTGAGGATCGCGACTAACTCTTGCTTGAATTATTTGAGGGACAACAAACAGTCCAGTTCTCTTGATGCCTTGTTGGAGGCGGAACCGTATATGGAACCAGCGTGTTCAACTAATGTCGAACGAGAAGTGGAATTGAGAATTTCTCAGCAAGAACTTTTTACTGCGCTTGAGCAGCTTTCGGCGCGCCAACGGAATGTTTTTGTTTTGCGCTATTACCACGATTTTTCGTATGAAGATATTGCTAGTATTGCCGGTGAGAGTGTATCGACAATCAAATCGATGCTGTTCAGAGTTCGTGACAAGCTGCGTAAGATCCTCGAACAGTCGCCTGATGCTCAGCAAGATACAATGCCCCAATTGGGAGGTGACACATAGTGAGTGAACAAGAATGTATGCAGGCTCGTCAGACAGTCGATGAAACTGCCGGTCTTACTCCTGAGCAATTGCTGGTCGCGGAGAAGCACATTCGCACCTGCTCCCAATGCACCACCTGGCGTCACCAAGTAAATGCAATTACTGTTGCCGCCAAGGAAATGCCCCTGTTCGATGTGCCTGAGGCTTTGACTCAACGGATTATGGGCGACGTGCAGAACGTTTCTGCAAGTAAGGCTTTGACAATGAAAACACTGATCTTGAGTGGTGTTGTGCTTTTGGCTTTCATCTTCGTATTTTCGTCCGATTCTCTTGATACCGTTAATGGTGACGTCTCCTGGTTGATTGGTTTGGTCTTGTTATTTGGTCTAAAGGCTTTGATTCAGGCAAATGCGAAAAGTGATGCAAGTCTGCAAAAGCAAATCTAAATTGGCGACGATGATCCTCATTGTTGTCGGCACGATCATATTTTCGTGCTCGACGTGCCCCATTGTTTTAGCCGCTGAAGCTACAACTGAAGGAATAAACTTTGTCGATCAGTTTCAGCCTGATTTAAGCAAAGATGATATGCGCAGGCGACCGTTACTTTTTTTCCGCAACTGGGCCAATACGCCACTACCACCGGTGCAGTCGTTTTTATTTCTGTTTTTCGCCACTCTAGTAGTTTCCGAATTGATGCCAACAAGGCTGGAGCGCGCTCGTCGGTCTTGCGCAAGCAGCTATTGGAGAAGCCTCTGGTGCGGCATTGTCGCCTGTCTGCTCTTTGTCGCCAGTGCGCGTGCTTTGTTCGTAAGCGAGATCGGCATCCCGCTTGCCCTATTATCTTTAGCCGCGCTTGAACTCTTCCTTTTGATTGGATTTGCGATCAGCGCCACTCTAATCGGACAGACACTATTGACGACCATGCGTTTGAATCGAACAGGGTCGTCCAAGTGGCTGTGGCTTGGTCGTCTTGGCGCTCCTTTTCTGGGAACTCTCCTCCTCTCTTTCGTGCTGATGATTCCGCAGATTGGAGTGCTGCCTCGCATTGGCATCCGACTCATAATCTTGTTGTGTTTTCTTGGTATGGGCGCGTGGTTCAGAACAGGAATGGGCACTAAAGAAATGGGTAGTACGGCGAAAAGTGAGCCTGTTTTTCCCAAGCAAGCTTGACTGGTGTAATAATGTTGAATAGGGTTCAAAAGAGGCAACCCTTGAAGCTCTTTCCATTACTGGCGTTAGTTGTCCTGGGCCTGGCTCCATGTGGTGCTTGGGCGAGTCCTGCTTCTGAAGAGTCGGATATCGCCAACAATTTGGCGCGGCAAGGCTGCTACGACACTGCAGTTATGTTTTACGAAAAGGCGTTGCGTCTAAATCCCGGCTTTGGTCCAGCTATTGCCGGTCGGGCTGCGGCCCTGCGAAAGCTTGCTCATCCCGGCAGTGCTATGCCCACCAAGGCTGCCAAAGGAAAGAAGGGGGCTCGCACTAATGAGGAGCGCGCTGCCGAGACCGCGGCCCGTGCTCAAGCTCAAGCTGCTGAAAGTGCGGCTCGTGCCAAGACCCTAGCTGCTGAAGCGGCGGTCCGCGCTCAAGCGCAGGAAGCAAACGCTGCCAAACGAGCTGCACAAGTCGCTGCTGCTGCCGCCGCTGCCGCGGCTAAACCGAAACCTGTAGCCGCGACCGCTCCGGCTAAATCGAAGCAAGCCAAGCAAGCTGCTGTTGCCGCGGCTAAACCAAAGCCAATTGCCGCAGTAACTCCACCTAAGCCTAAACCGATTGCCGCCGTTAGCGCGCCTAAGGCAAAACCGATTGCCGATGTTACCGCCGCTAACCAGACTCCGCCAATTGCTGCCGTTACTGCGCCGAAAGCCAAACCGGTTGCTGCGTTAGCGGCACCTAAACCAAAACCAGTTGCCGCGGTTGCCGCCATTCCTACGCAAACTCATACGGATGCGGTCTTGACTCCTGCAAAACCGTTATCTGTAGTTGCAACCGTCAAGCCTGCAGTCGACCATGTGTCCACTCCGGATCCGCTTGGGGCCCGTCGTCAAGCCGCGCCTGCTCCTCGGGCCCAAGGGGATAGATCTAACTCCTCTAGTGTCGCCGTACCATCAAACGTCGGCTCCGCACCCCCAATGTCCGCTATGTCGGATGACAGTGCTCGCTCCGCTGCCAGTGACAAAGTGCCAGGCTGGTTGATTGGCATGGCGGTCGGGACCTTTTTGCTTTTGGTTGTGCTGGCAATTTCGTGGCTCTCGCCGACGCTGTCCGCATCGCGCCAGTTGCACGATCGCTTGAAGGGCTTGGAACGTACACGCGAAGAACGTTAAGAGTCGAGGGCTGCGGGTAAACGGCCAGCTGCGCTGAACAATTGTTCCAACCGGGCGTCGTTCGGCTGATTTTGCTTAATGGAAATAATCAAATCGTCGATGCCTGACTGAAGTTCAGAAAGCGCAGCGACGATGTCATCTTTATTCTGTTCGAGTATCTCTTGCCAGAGTGAAGGTGGGCTCTTCATCAGCCTGGAGAATTGTCTCAGTCCCGGTCCGGAAAGTTTTGCAAACTTGGCTAAGTCAGCATCAGACAGGTCTTTCGTAATTTGTGAACCGATCAGCACGGCGACGAGTTGAATCAGGTGACTGGTGCGCGCCAAGACAGCATCGTGTTCCAGGGCGCCAACAACCTCAACTCGAAAACTGAGGGTTGTTAACCAACGGATCAACCGTCGCACTGAAATTTCAGAAGACTTTGCCCCGGGCACCACACAAAATGTGCTGCCTTCAACACTCAAGTCCAAAGCCGCTTTTAATCCGCTTCTCTCACTGCCGAAGAGCGGATGACCTCCGACAAAATCGGCTCCTTTCAAATTTAGCTGTTCCGCTAATTTTGAAATCACGCCTTTGGTTGAGGTGACATCGATAACCAGTTTTCGCCTGGATAAAAACGGAGCAATATTTTTCAACAGCTCTATATTCTGGCTTGGTGAAGCAGCGAGAATGATCAGGCTTGAGCGTTGCAAAGCCGCTTTGGGGTCGACTATCGCTTTGTCGATCAGCTCTTGTTCCAAGGCCTCCGCCAATACTTCTTCTGTATCGACGCCGATTATCTTTGTATCCGGCAGTCGTCTTTTGATTAGTCGAGCCAACGCTCCGCCAATCAGGCCGACACCAAATATGGTGACCTGGGGAAAGTAAGTAGTGACCAATGGATCGATAGAATTGTCTTGTTGAATTTGTCTGCTTAATTCAAACAATCGTTCGTATGTGTTGCGAATAGCGTTGCGCATTTGTTCGGTTTCGCCGACTTTGGAAACCCTGTCAAGCACCTGCTCTTCACGGGATCGATCCTTGATAGCCATACCTAATTGCGCTTTAACTTCGGTCAACTCGCCGGCCAACTGTAAGCGCTCATTTAACATAGAGGCAATTTGACTGTCCAGTTCATCGATGCGGGTACGAATTTCGCCCAGTCGAGTTTGCGCTCGCAAATTGGAGCTGTTAGACGGAGGCGCTTTCGTTCTTCGCATGTTATCTTCCGGCGATGCTGGATGCTCTAAATCTACTTATATCCTAGGATAGTCTACGCAGCAAGCTGCCCGACTTATGTTTTTCGAATGAGACTTTAACATGCTTGTTGGAAGAATTCACGATCGAAAATTGGCGTTTGTCATTGCGGATGATTCTGCGCCCAACTGCTTCTGCTATAGGTCTCAAGCTGATTATGAGTTCCACCATATCATCCAAAGACAAGGCCTGCCGAGCATCTGACACAGATTTTTCGGGTTCAGGATGACACTCGATGATTAGTCCATCTGCACCACAGGCGATGGCGGCGCGAGCTAAATCGGCTACCAGCTCCCTTTTACCGGCTGCATGGCTTGGATCCACGATCACGGGAAGATGAGTCAGTTGCTTTAGAGCGATAACGGCACCGAGATCCAGAACATTCCTGGTGTAGGTGTCAAAGCTGCGAATACCACGTTCACACATAATTACATTGGGATTGCCGCAAGCAAGAATGTATTCGGCAGCCATGAGAAATTCTTCAATTGTTGCGCAAAGGCCACGTTTGAGAAGAATGGGCGTTTGCACCTTTCCCAGAGCTTTGAGCAGTTCGAAATTTTGCATATTGCGACTGCCGATTTGCAACATATCGGCGTTTTCAGCCACAGCGTCGATTTGCTCGATCGACATAACCTCGGTCACCACCGGTATCTCATGACGTTGGCGGATGTCTGAAAGAATTTTCAGTCCCTCAATTCCCATCCCTTGAAAGGCGTAAGGAGAAGTTCTCGGTTTGTAGACGCCACCGCGCAAAGCTTGAACTGGTCCATGTTTTAGATGATTCGCCACTGCTTCCATCTGCGCTTCACTTTCGACTGTGCACGGTCCACCGATGATCATCAGATCCTTGCCACCGCACGCGGCGTTTCCGACTTGAATGATCGACTTGTCGTCATTCCCTTTCTTACTTGCCAATTTTGCTTCCATGATTGAACTCCTTGTAAAAGCGCAACAGCCCGGTCCTTATCCTGGTACCGGGCTGGCTGGTAATGGTTGAAACAATGATGCTTGTTACGCCCGCCCGGGATTTATCCTGCTGGTGAAGAAATAAAAGCTGTTGTACCAATTTGTCGTTTTCATTTGTTTTTGCTCTAAAAAGAAAAGAACCGCAGAAGCTTTCTGCGGTTCACCTGCGAGGACCAAAACGGGTCTAACTCACGCCAGGTGAACCTCTATAAACCAGTAATAAAAACCGTTGCTGTGCATTTCGATATTCTTTTTCGCAGTGCCAAATTGTATCAACATGCTAGCTGAATGAATAAGGCGCGTCAATAAAATTTGCTGGTCGCGTTACATTGGCAAGCGATAAAGCTTCGGGTAGGTGCTGCATGGGAAAGCTATGACAAAGCCGACGTTACGTTGGATAATGCAATCAGCTATTTTGCCTTACGTCACAATCTTTTTTCTCGAGAACTATATATATGAATATTCTTCTGGCAGTTGATGGTTCGCCTTACTCAAAAGCAGCATTGGATGCGGTACTTGAGCGACCATGGCCGGCGGGAAGCAGCTTCAAGGTGCTGACTGTGGTCGAGCCCTTTCATCCGGAATATGCAGGCTGGCAAACAGCATACGTGCCGCTGGCTGTTGAAGTTCAACAAGAGCAGATGGCTTCAGCGAGAGGATTGATCGATAGCAGCGCTGCTCAGTTGACGGAAAAATTCGGCGCTGAATTCGTCAGTCTTGAAGTTGTTGAAGGGTATATCAAAGATCGCATTCTGGATATCGCCAAACACTGGCCGGCTGACCTGATTGTGGTCGGTTCACATGGGCGACGCGGATTCACCAAATTTTTGCTCGGCAGCGTCTCTGAGGCTATCGTTGCTCATGCGCCGTGCTCAGTTGAGATCGTCAAGTTGAGAGAACACCCACCGGTGAACACCCACCCACCAGTGAACTAGCTCGGCTGAGAGGACGATGAACTGCTCGGCTGCGATGAACTGGCTCGGCTGCACTACATGGTTGGCGGATTGGATGCGGGCACAGGTTCGGCTGGGCTCTTAGGTTCTTCGCTCTCGACGTAAGGTTCAAAGTAAACCTTCTTTGCGCCTAAGACAAAGAGACTGAGCACCATATATGCGGCGACGATGATTAAGAAAAGCGCCCAGGGCGTTTGGTAATCGGCTGGATGCATTTGTTGGTTCCTTCTATTTCTTACTTAAGTGTATGGGGACATTATAAACATTTGAACGGTTTATTGACTCCCTTTAACAAAACTGATTTGTCCTTGTAAACACCCATAGAGCTCTTCTCTCGGACGCTTAACGAGCTCATGACCACTTCCGCGCATGTGCTATAACAACACAAAGTTTGCCCATTTAGTGGTCCGATAGGGAGAAATACAGCTGATGAGAGCTAAAAAGCAGTCCGCGCCGGTCGTCATTGCCTGCATCTTTGCGGCAACGTGCACCGCTGCACTCGCTAATAATCCAGGTTCACCTGGATCCTCACTAGATCCCAATAACTACGTTCCGTCCCCGACAAGCAAGTTGTTGAACAAAGCGCCCAAGTCGCAGGCGCCTGCCGGAGAGCCTCAAGAAGAAACGCAATCAACGACCACCTTCGTTACTATGCCCGGATTCGAAACCCCAGCCGAGAAAAATGCCGCCAAAGCCAAGCCGACTGCGGTCGATAACGGCTCTGGATTGCTTTCCGGTGTGAACGATAAATTTAAGTCAGCCGGTTCTGGCGTCGTCAGCGGCACCAAGGCGGCCGGCGATCACGTAGTCAAGGGAACGAAGGCAGTCGGAGGCGGCATCGCCAGTGGCGCCAAAGCTTCCGGCAGTTTCTTTATGAAAGGCGCTCGGGCGATCGGCAGCGGCACCAAGAAAATGGGCAGTAAAGTTGCCGTCATTCCAAAAGCAATCGGTCACGGTGCCAAAGCCGCAGGCGATAACATTAAAGATGGCACGCATGCAGTAGCTGATCGGCTACCGTTCACAGGTAAGTCCTCTGCCAAAGATGATGAACTAAAATCAGTAGCCTCTAAGCAAGAATCAGTAGCGTCTAAGCAAGAACCAATAGTGTCTAAGCAAGTGCCGGTAGTGTCTAAGCAAGATGATGTGAAGCCAGTTGCCAATTCTAATGCTGATGCCTTAGCAAAATTTGCCGCAATCCCCGAATCAAAAAAACAATTACCTTCCGCAGTGAAAGCTGAATCGACAAAGGAAGTAACCTTTGGTCCAAAACCAGGGATTGTTGGAAAGACATTCGGCACGTTTGGCAAATTGAATGTGTTTCACAAGAAAGGCGCTCCAGCTGTCAATGTTGAAACGGCTGGAAAAACTCCAACCGGCGCCGACATCACCCACTAATAATATGGGAGCTGAAATCTCATGACACAGACATTGGACTGTGCGGAGAGTTTGCGGCGGGCCATTAGACCGACTACTTTCGTGCACTCGCGCACTTTGTCCGACTTAGTCGGGGCGACTGTCGTGATCGCCAGCGAAACGTTCCAGCACACGGGCAGTTTCAAATTTAGAGCGGCTTACAATGTGGCTCAGCAGACTGAGGCACCACATTTAATTGCCGCCTCTTCGGGAAACTTCGGTCAAGCGCTCGCTTGTGCTTGTCAGCTTTTATCCAAGCGCTGCACGATCGTCATGCCCTCGACTTCCGCACAAGTAAAGGTGGACGCCGTTCGCCGTTATGGTGGCAATGTTGAAATAGTGGACACGACGTCGATTAGTCGAGCCGAGCGGGTCAAGCAACTGGCTTTAGAACATGCTGATGCTCAGGTCGTTTCCGCGTATGACGATCAATTGGTTATAGATGGCAATGCTTCTCTCGGAGAAGAACTGATAACATCCGGCCAAGAATTTGATGCCATCGTTGTCCCCATTGGTGGTGGCGGATTAGCATCAGGTATCATTCGGGCGCTGCAACGACATGGCAATCACACTCTCGTCTACGGCGCTGAGCCTAAGATCGCTAATGACGCTTCTCGTTCGCTTCAAGCCGGGAAAATAGTCAGAAACGAAAGTGAACCTCAGAGCATCGCCGATGGTGCCCGTACCTTGAGCATCGGTTTAAACAATTGGCCAATCTTGCAAGCTGGGCTGAGCGGAATTGTTGAAGTCGAAGAAGAAATGATCGAAGAAGCTGTGCGCATCTTGTTCGTGACTGCCAATCTCAAGGTTGAACCGACAGGCGCGCTGGCGGTGGCTGCTGTGATCTCGCAGGCGCACATATTTGCCAAACAAAAGGTCTGTTGCATCGTTAGCGGAGGCAATGTTGATGCCGCTGTTTACTGCCGCATTTTATCCGAGGCTAGTCTGTCCAAGGAGGCCTAGGCAAACTAGTGGGGTCGATGCAGCGAAGCTGCCCGAATCTGCAAGCTGCTCGGCTCCTGCGGCTAGCCGCTTACAAGACGTCAAATAATGATTTCGCAGTTGGGCAGCCACTTCGTCAGTTCTACGAGACCGGGATAGCTGACCTGAGTGCTGCGTAGCCACAGCTCCTTTAAATTGGTTAGTCGGCCGACAAAGCCGAGTCCATCGTCACCGATATCCGTGCAATTGAGCCGAAGTTTTTCCAAGTTCTTCATCTCCTTGAGCTTGGTCAAACCTTTATCAGACACATCCGTGAAAGACAGACTCAAGGTTTGCAACTCACTAAGTTTGCTTATGTGGACGAGCGCCTCGTCTCCAATCTCCGTATCGTCTAAGACGAGTTCTTTTAGCTTAGTCAGGCCCGATATGATGCCAATGCCGACGGTTGTCACTTTAGTCGAGGACAGATTCAGTTTGGATAGTTCCGTCAAGCCCTTGAGGTGCCTCAATCCTTCATCGCCTACCTGGGTGCAGCTTACGTCTAGTTCCTTCAGCCCAGAGAGACAACCGACGTGGATCAACTCGGCATCCCCGACGTCACTGCCGAGAAAGGAAAGGCTGTGAAGACCGTTGGCATTAACATCCGAGAGAAGCGAGCAGCCGTAAACCGGGTCGAAACTGTAATACAAGGAAAGATGAGAACCCTGCGGCACCTTAACGGAGCCCAGGGCATCGCCATGGAATTGGGTCTTGCCTTCTTGGTCTAAGATGTAGAGTTCGCCCAGAGATCTGTTCGCCGGGAACTCCACTGTCCGCTCTTCCGGAATAATGGAAACCACGATTTCGCCTTCGATTCAAACATCCGGAAATTTACATTCCAGAGCTTACTTCCCCTATCATCAATTTACCCTCAATTCGCCCGGAATATAACCTCATTTAGAGCTTTTATTCCACTTCAAATTTATCTAGCACAACCTTCTGGAGCGCTCAAAAATACAGCCTTATTTGCGCAGCACCGTATATGGTGTTACCTGGAGTGGGAAATCTTACAGCAAAAAGGCGCGGAGCAATCCGCGCCTTTCTAAGATGTCTGGATTCGTTTATTTTGCGGCAGCTACACGCAAACGTTCAGACTCAACTGCGATCCCGGCTCTGCCTAAGCTGCGAGGAAACTCGCGGCCTCGCATAAGCACTTGCTTTTCGTAGCTTTCAGGTTTGAATACGCCACTGAAGTATTTGATCGCTTGGTCAACGTCAAATTCCCGGCAAGAGAATATATCCAGTGTGACGAAGCCCTTTTCAGGAAAGGTGTGGATGGAGATGTGTGACTCTGCAATCAGCACTACTCCGCTTACTCCCCAATCATCCGCAACTGTGCCCTGATAACGGAACACGTATGGTGGCATGATTTTCGTCATATCTAGTTGCGCAGGATACGCATCTAGAGCCTGGCTCACTAATCCTAAGTCTGCCAAAAGATCTTTTGGGCAGCCATAGGCCTCAAGAATAAGATGTGGTCCGAACATAGTTTCTTCCCCCCTTTCCGTTCGTTGGTGTACCGAACGTTGTGTTTTGGAATCCGAGTTGTACAAAACACTTATTTCTTAGACGTCGTGATCGATGCTTTGAGCCAAGTGTTTTGAGGGGTACACGAAACGCTTACTTTACACCAGAGTTGGACTACAGCCGGCCTGGGAATTGGGCGTTGTGTGGGTGTCGAGTCAACCTCCTGTGGAGTTCATTACGAAAGAGCTATTCTACAGTAAAAAAATTTTTTTTGACGGGATTTGGGAAGGTGACAAAAATTTTTTTCTGACGCAGTGTCAGCAGCTTTGTTCAAGATGTCAGGCGCGTGGTTCAAAAGGGGCTCTGCTGATGCGAGTTTGACAATCCATCAGCTTCTTAAGCGAACCGCCGTTTCTCTTGCCACCAAGTCTAGGGGCTGAAAAATTTCGAAGTCGGATGAAGAAGCGTAACGCCCCGCTCAGGCGGCCACCATTAAGAGAATGTTGAGGGCCGGGCGAAGAACCGTAGTTCATGCGGTTATACGAAGACTCGCTTGACTAAAACCTTGACGTTGTCCTCGAAGTTCCGATGCATGTTCGTCATGAAGTCAGCAGATGGTGACACCCAGAATTGGGAGCCGACCAGGATGGTCTGACTCTGCTTGCCCTGCGGGAAGTGAAGCAAAACTGGATCCTCGCCTTTGTGAGTGTTGAGGACATCTTTCAAGCGGTGCAAGTCACTGAACGACTGCTGAGTGTTGAAATATATATCGACCATTGAAGCGTCCGAGATTCGCCTGATCGAGTTGGCCAAGACGGAGAGCTGATCTTCGTTCTTCTTCACCTTGCCTTTGATCAAGAGTAACGACTGCGGCAGCAAAACCTCCGGAGCAGTTTTATCAAGCAGCTCGCTGTAAGCAACTACTTCAATCTTGCCCGCGGGATCTTCCAGGTGGATGATGCAGAGGAGCTTGTTCTGCTTGGTGAGCCGCTTTTCGATGCTGATTGCCAGACCACCGATGATCACGTTTGTGCCGTCTGAGGCTTCTTTGACATCGCGGAGAGTGTGCGTGGTCAGGTACCGTAATCTATTGGATACCTTTTTAAGCGGGTGGCTCGTGACGTAGAAGCCGAGCAGTTCGTGCTCCATCTTTTGCAAGTCAGATTCTTGATACTCGCTGCCGTCGCCGGTTAGTTGGTGCTCGAAACTAACGCCTGTGTCTGCGGCGATGCTGAACAGACTGATTTGTCCGCTAGCCTCTTCAGCTTGTCGACGTTGAGCGCGTTCCACCAGCGCTTCTAAATTTTCCAACGCCTGCTTTCTAGTCACATTCAAGTTGAGGCAGGCGCCGCATTTGACTAATGCTTCAAGAGTGCGCTTGTTGACGGTGCGCAAGTCAATCTTGGAAATGAAGTCTGCCAGCGAAGCGAATTGACCATTCATTTCTCGCTTGGCGACAATTTCTGCCACTGCAGCTTCACCGACGTTTTTGACAGCCGAGAGTCCGAATCTAATCGACTGGCCGTCAACAGTGAAATCATTGCCGGAAATGTTTACGTCTGGTGGCAAGATATCTATATTGATCGCTTGGCACTCGGCGATGTAGCCTTGCACTTTTTCCTGGTCGCCAGACACGCTTGAAAGCAGAGCGCACATGTATTCAACTGGATAATGTGTTTTCAGATAGGCAGTCTGATAAGTCAGCATCGCATAGGCTTGGCTGTGTGACTTGTTGAAGCAGTATTCGGCGAACTGCACCATCATGTCGAAAAGGTCGTTGGCGATTTCTTTACTGACGCCGTTCTTAGCACAGCCGCCAACAAAAATCTCGCGCTGCTTTTCCATTTCTTCGGGCTTCTTTTTGCCCATGGCGCGGCGCAACAGGTCCGCTTGTCCCAAGCTGTAGCCACCCAATTGCTGAGCAATCTGCATCACTTGTTCCTGGTAGACGATCTGTCCGTACGTGTCTTTAAGGATGGGCTCCAGCAGCGGAGTTTGATAGGTGATTTTGGTCTTGCCGTTTTTGCAGTCGATGAATTTGTCGATCATGCCAGTGTCGAGAGGACCTGGACGATAGAGAGCGATCAGCGCCGAGATGTCTTCCATGCAGTTTGGCTTCATGTCACGAGCCACTTGTCGCATCCCTGAAGATGTTTCTAGTTGGAAAATTCCTGCTAGGTCGCCGTTGCTAATTGTTTGATATGTTTTTTCATCGTCGATTGCAATCAAGTCTGGATCAATGGTTATGTCATGCAATCGTTTTATGATTTTGACTGCTTTGTCGATCATCGTCAGGTTGCGCAGACCAAGGAAGTCCATTTTGACTAACCCTATGTAGGCAACGTCTTCCATATAGTATTGAGTGATGATCGTGCCGTCGCCGTTTCTTTGAACGGGCACCAATTCTTCGAGCGGTACATCCGAGATGACAACGCCGGCTGCGTGCATGCCGAAGCTTTTGTTGACGCCTTCCAGCTTGCGGGCAAGATCGATTACCTGACGTGCTTCGTCGCTTACCGCGTACACTTTTTTGAACTCGGGATGGTCAGCAATCATTTCGTCTAATCCAGCTGGCTTCCCGCGCACCACCGGCACCATTTTTGCTAGTTTGGTCGACTCACCGAAAGGATATTCGAGCACGCGAGCAACGTCTTTGATTACAGCCTTGCTGGTCATGCGATTAAAGGTAATGATTTGGGCGACGTGATTGGCGCCATACTTTTCGCCCACGTACCGAATCACTTCTTCTCGACGTTCGATGCAGAAATCCGTATCTATATCCGGCATCGATTTTCGTTCAGGATTGAGAAATCTTTCGAAGAGGAGGTTATAGCGAATTGGATCGATGTTTGTAATTCCGAGAGCGTAGGCAACTAAACTCCCCGCTGCAGAACCACGACCGGGACCCACTGGAATGCCCTTGCTGCGCGCGTGCTGAATGAAGTCACTGACGATCAAAAAGTAAGACGCGAAGTTCATGTCTTCGATCACTTTCAATTCGGTATGAGCGCGTTCGGCAACTTCTGGTGCTGCTTCTGGATAGCGTACTTTGATGCCATCGAAAACCAACTTATTCAGAAACGTTTCGGCAGTATGTCCTTGCGGCACCGTGAAAACAGGCAATCTCGGTTCGCTGGCTAGTTTGATTGATTCTATTTTGTCGGCAATTTCAAGGGTTGTTAGTATGCCTTCTTCGATGTGTTCGGTGTCGAGATGATCGCGATAGAGATGGAACATCTCGTCGCCATTTTTGATGTACTCCCAACCGGTGAATTTCATCCGTTGTTCATCGGTGACTTGCTTGCCCATTTGAATGCAAAGCAAGCAATCATGAGCAGCAGCGTCGTCTTTACTGGTGAAGTGACTATCGTTTGTGCAACAGAGTTTGATGCCTAGATCCTTGCCAATTTTCACCAGTTGCCGATTAACCTTGCGGTCTTCAGGCATGCCGTGATCTTGAATTTCCAGATAGTAATTTTCGCCGAAAGTGTCTTTATACCAAGCCGCCGCGTTGACTGCCTTGTCGTATTCATTCTTAAGGAGATGTTGACAGAGTTCGGCACCGAGACAGCCGGAGAGAATGATTAGTCCCTCCTTGTGGTCTTTCAGCATCTCTTTATTGATGCGTGGCTTATAGTAAAAACCTTCTGTGTGTGCGCGTGAATTCAGGCGCACAAGGTTTTTGTATCCCTGTTTGTTACGCGCCAGCACGATTAAATGGTAAAGAGGTTGACGCACCGTCTTGTCTTTAATATCGCCGTCAATAATGTAGGCCTCACAGCCGATAATCGGCTTGACGCCCCCCATTTCCTGGCACGTCTTGGTTAATTCGATGGCACCATACATGACACCATGATCGGTGACAGCAACGGCTGGCATATTTTCCGCTTTCGCTTTCTTGACCAACTCTTTGACGCGGGTGGCGCCATCAAGCAAGCTATATTCGGTGTGCAAGTGAAGCGGTACGTATGGACGTGGCGGCATGCGGAGCTCCATTGGTGTGGCGAGGGACACCCCGGCTTGTTTCGACAGCAAAGCTGAGCACAAGCCAATTTTGTGTTGTCGTCTACACATTCGCATGAGGGCAAGAGCCATGCGAAGTCGTTCGGCGATTCATCCCACTAACTCATTCTACATAACTAAAGACGTACTTTAGTCACACTTAGTTCAATCCATTGCCGATTTTTTTTATATCCAATAGACATACCACCCCCGTATGAAGGCGACGGAGAGCTTATAAATGCAAATAACGAAACGGCAAACCTGGGGGAGGCTTGCCGTGCGGAGAGTTTGGAAGAATGCTTCTTACTTAACTAGCTGGCTTACATGAGAGAGGACGCTGCTGCGGCGGGTGCGTCTGCGAACAACTGATGTTCTGTGACCTTCTTCGTTCGATGTTTTAATACCGTGTTCTTTGATCATTTGAGCGGTTACTTCTTCGCGCTCTAGTTGAACTATTGCTTGTCTGAACCAGGTTTGAAGACAAATGCGCTCGTCCTTTGTTAATGCAAGTTCATTCATCATGGCTCATTCTCCTTGGTTTGTGCGTGCTGCTCACGCTCATGCGGTTCATTAATGTCGCCTGTGGCAACCATAGACTTTCGATACTTTGTGGCTGAAGCTGCATCGATTCTGTCTATTGTAGGGGCTTCCCAAGTGGATGCTCCTCTTGGCATCCGTAAATGTAAATTAGGTTTTTAAAAGGTAAGCGCCTTTTGCACCGCTGCGCCTGAATTGACGATGCCGAAGCCGAACTTAGCTTGAGTGTATCCCGCCGGTTTTGTTGCCGTTGTCTGCATGATGTTGAGCACTTGGGTGTTGGTCAAATTGGGTCTCAATCCCCAGATCTGCGCAGCTACGCTCAAAGCCAGCGGCGATGCGAACGATGTCCCGCTTGCTATGTTCAGACCGTTGTAGCCGTCACCAGAGACGATGTTCTCACCTGGAGCCGAAAACCATAATGGACTTCCATGTGTTGAGAATGACGAAAGTGTGGACGTGCTTGTGCATGATGAAACCACAATTAAGCCATTTGAACGAGGGCTATTGTCTTGCTGGCCGTCATTGCCAGCCGCATTGAAGAGGAGTCCATTGTGGTTTGTGTAGAAATCAGCCGTTGCCTGCAATAAGGCGGGATGATACGTCGGGTTAGCGAACGTGTAGGGAGTATTGGCATTGACGCTGAGGTTAATCAGCTTTACGTTTCTACCTTCTAAATAGAACAGAGCATTCATTACGTCTGCGTCTGTGCAGGTGTTACTGCTATCAAACACATTCACAGGGATGATATTAGCCAAGTAGGCTGCCGCTGCACCGTTTAGTGCGTTATTTGTTTTGCCCATCGAGCAAGTGGAGACAAAGGTGCCGTGATAGAAGGCACCTGAGCCAGGTGTTTGGTCTGTATTTCCATTACCGGATCCCTTTCGTTCATTGAATCCTGGATCAACTTTGCCTAACAGGTCTTTCTGGGTGCCGATCACTCCTGAGTCGATGACTCCAACCGTCACTCCCTGACCAGAGCCACCGCTTGCCCATCCAGCTGGCACGTTCATCACACCAAGATGGTATTGCGAGCTATACCCCGGGTCGTTCGGCGATCCGCTAGGGAAGTTCCCTGGTGGTGGAGGTGGGGGAGGTGGAGGAGGTGGAGGGGGTGGAGGAGGTGGAGGAGGTGGAGNNGGAGGTGGAGGAGGTGGAGGTGGTGGTGGTGGTGGATTGTGTTCATGATTCAGCCTGTGCAAAATCACGTTTTTCTGCACCGCATCAAAATGTTGTTTATCCTTCGACAATTTGTCCATGCTCTCGTCTAACTTGCCCACGGGCACATTCACGACATAGCAAGTCAATGTGCCGTTGCTCATTGTGCGCACGATTGTACCGTTAAGGTTTTTCAGCGCGTCGCTTACTTCGGATTTGTCGGAACCAGGATGAACCATGACAAGAATCTGATTTGGTACGGAATCTGGACCAGACTGTCGTGCTACCGGTTGAGTTGGACGTTTGGTCGTTTGGGCCACGCAAACGGAGCCTAGAGAAACTGAGATCCCCGCTATGACCAGCATTGCCACAGCAACCTGACTTCGGTGTTCACGTCCTGATTCTTTCATACCAAATCCTCAAGAAGACAAGTTTTGCAAGTATAACCGCGGAGGTCGTTGCTATCTAGTTGCTAAACGAAGGATTCAAACGCTGAGTCTCAGTCCAGGCATCGATAATAGTATTGGATATGGTGCGCTTGAAAGAATTTAAGGGGCTGGCAATCCGCCATTGGTTGTCGCCGTTGATCCCAAGCGAACTCTTTGATCACCAGGCTTCATAGACACGTCCATGTGTTCGACGACTTCAACTGCCGAAGGCAGTTGATCGCTATTTCGTTGACCGGCAAATTTATTGTTTTCAAATAACTGAGAGAGCTTTACAAATACTTCTGGATTAGTTAGACGTGGTGGTGAGACGGTCTTATCCACATCTGCAGGCAGAGAAGAAAGCTTGAATATTAAGTCGCTATCAGGTGAAGGTAATTTTGCGTTTATGTTGCCACGATACAGTTGACTACCGCGCTCAAAATATTTCTGCTGCACGTCGTAATCCCTAAGCTCCGGAATCACCTCGGTGTTAGTGACATTTGACTGCACTTTGTCGATGTATCCCAAATAGACGTCTTGCACTTGGGGATCGTACGTTTTAAACCAAGGCAACGTAAATGTTGAATCGATATGAGTATGCAAATTGTATTTATCCACAGCCTCACGCGCTTTCTTGGTGATATAACTGATTTGATTCTTTCTTTCCGCTTCAACAAACTGAGCACTGCTTCTTGATTCGTCCAACAGTTGATTGGCTAATGGAACCAGGATTGCGCTTCGCTCATTTGAGGCGGCATCTGCATTTTGCCTCGAGACAAAAACGAGTTCTCTACAACGTGCAACGACGTTGTTCATCTGACCGATTTTGTCATCTTTGTTAAGCGATTCAGCAAGCGAAAGAGTGAGGCTGTCAGCTTGATTCTGCCCCTTCTTTTGTTGTGCTAACAATAAGTAGAATCCAAATCCAACGAGGCAAGTAAGCAGGAAAATGCCTACTACTAGGGTCGTCATCGTCAGCATACTGCCCCTTTCGCGGCTTCTTGGATTTCTTCTTAAGCGGGCGTTGCTATAGAGTGGCATTTATAAGACCATGGGCGTAAGTAGCTTCACATGTTATTCTGAAGCTGATTCTATCAAAGCACGACGTCGCATGATCCGCACAAATATTCGAAGTAACAAAGGTCAGCAAATTTCTGAGTTTGCCGCGGCGCTTGTCTTGCTTGTTTTCCTCTTCTTTATTCCGTTGTTGGATTTAGGCATTATGCCGGTCCGCTTTTTTCTTGCTCAAGAAATAATTGCCAGCTATGCCCGTAAACTCTCATTGTGCGAAAGCCTTAGCCAATCTTTTGCTTTGATGGACGCGGATCCGTCGCTTGAAACGCGCTTAATCAGACTGGGAGGCGTACAGCCTAAAAACATTGTATTGCGCTTAATCATTACCCAGACCCGTCTTCCCAACGAAAGAATCATCGTCACTGAGCCTAAAAAAATCCCCAAAGAGTGGTTCCCAGAGGGAAAGAAAACTCCATGTGAGTACATTTTGGAGCTGTCAGTCGATTGTCAAATCGCGCCCGCGATGTTGCTGCGTTATGGTGGCGTCAATATCGTCGGGCTGACTGAAGCAGTGCCATTTAGAATCGGCGCCACTTCGCCTTGGGAAAATCTTGGCCGCAACCCAATTACCAAAGGTTATTTCATCAATGAATAACGCGGCGAGGGTAATCTCGCTTTTTGTTTTTTTGTTTTTTGTTTTCTTAAATCCATGCAGCGCACTCGATGATCCCGGTGGTCCAGGGGATGTCGACGATTTTAGTGACGAAACAATGAACCAACGCTTTGATTGGGTGATCACTGCTGATACCACTACAATGAAGAACTTTTTGAACTATCCGGGATCAGGATTACATCCGCTTAGCAAAGTGAAGGTTACTTACCGCCTGACCTCGCGGTTTGGCAGACAACGGGCCTCATTTGATCCTGTTTGGTACGAGGATTTGTGGTACCACGATTGCAAGCCGGTGGGGTGTCGCAAAGTCCACACCCTCGATGTCGAATCCGGTCAGCAAGGCGTCATCCACTTTCGTCAGAGTAAAGATATCGCTCAAAATCACTGTGCAGTAGCTAACGCGACAGTCAGATTACTACTGGACACGGGGCTGAAATCAGCTATGTTGAGCATTGTCATTGTTCCTGGAGAAATCTTCGATCAAGTAAAAAGCGATTTGGGGCAGTTCAACTTCTTTCCCTATCAGATCCAGCCTGACACGGGCATCAGCGCCACGATGCACATAGATCTGCAGTCTGAGCCCAGAGGCAGGGAAGCATCCTTGTACTATTTCACTAACTAGAGTGCTGACTCAAGTAATTGAGTTGAATTGCTTCAAACTGCCCTGACTTTTGCAAAATTTCCATTGCTTTGTCCACGTTTTCAACGTTAATGAGAATGGCAGTTAGTTTGCCATTGGACGTTGTCTTAATCACCGTGCCACCAGCATTTGCGACTGTGGTTTTAACATCTGCTTCTTGCAGGCCAGCTTTCAGCATGGCAAGGATTTGATTGGGCACATGGTTCGTGTTATCTTGCATGGTAAATCCTTTTCATTAATAGAAGTAAGGCAGAAGGCGGCGCGTGCTCGACTGATATTGCTCATACGCAGCCCCTAATTTCTCGAGCAACACTTTTTCTTGCTCCGCTACTATCCATTTCATCACAATAAAAATTCCGGGCAGTGCAAAGAGTGGATACCAAGTTCCCAGCACTAAAGGGATTCCAATTAATGTTACTAATGTCGCGAAGAAACATGGATGTCGCAACTTCAAAAATGGGCTGTGTACGTAGCCATTTCCTGATTCCAGCGTTGAATTTGCCTTTGCTGACGCAAGTAAAGCATACGATTGAAGCAGTAAACCGGCAGTAGCAATTGACAGTCCAAGAAATCGGAAGATTTGCACGGTCGTTTGGCCGCCACGAATCACGCCCATGTCCAGGCGCTGACAAAGTCCGCTCGCAGCAAAATACAACAACAGGAAAAGCAATGCGGCCACAGGCATCATCAATTGTTTGAACAAGCGCTTTGGCTTGCCTAATGACTCGGGTAAGCTGTCCAAAAGTGGATCGCCGAAGGCAAATTTTGGCAGAAGTACACCGCCTGTGATGGCGCACACAATTAACCATTCAGCAAAAAAGATCACCTGAGCGGGCTGACTAAAAACGGGTTGCGTAGCTCTTCTGATCCCGCAAATTGGCAGCACCGACATAGCGGCGCCAAGAAGGATGCCGAGCAAGGCGCCGCGAAAGATCAGCCAAATTCTGTACGAGTTTTTATGGAGGGCAGGCACGAATTTATCCGATGAGCGCCTGTGGGCACTAGTGAGGTCTCTACAGCAAGCTACCCGACTTCAAGTGTCCCGGCTTAAGATATTGACGCAGCGCCAAGTACTTTCAAACTGTAACGAACTAGGGACTCGACGTCTTCGTCCAACTTTTCTTCCCGAGCTTTTTTCAAAGCCATGTTGATTTCAGTGCCCGTGTAACCGAGCCCTTCCAGAATATTTCTAACTTCTTCAGCCACCGTGCTCCAGCCCGCTGGCGCTTCGGTCGTCAGTCCGCGCTGTCTCGTCCAATCTTCAATTTTCGCTTTTAATTCAAGAATAATACGTTGAGCTACTTTTGCGCCAACACCTGGTGCTTGGCTGATCATTTTATGGTCGCCGGCCAAAATCGCTTCTGCTAACTGTTGAGGACCAAGAGTGCCGACCAGTGCCAGTGCCAGCTTGGGTCCAATGCCGCTGACGGATTGAAGTAAGCCAAAAACTTGTCGTTCATCCTGCGTCGCAAATCCAAACAGGTTCCATTCGGTTTCCCTGATCGTTAAAGCGGTGTGCACAGTAGCTTCATCTCCTGGCAGTCCGAGAAGCATGAGAGTGCGCCGTGAAACTGTTAATTCGAAACCTACGCCGCCCACATCAAGCACCAACCGGTCCGCTTGACCAGTAGTCATTTCTTTCAGGGCGATGGTTCCGTGCAGGTAAGCGAGCATCGATTAATCCTAGACGAGCGAAGCGCGGCATGTACGCGCGCAGTGAGCGGCTCAGCGCGGAGGAGGCGAAGGACGAAGCCTCCGGAACGCTTATAAAATAGACTCGGGACGAGAGGATTTGAACCTCCGGCCTTCCGCACCCGAAACGGACACGCTACCAAGCTGCGCTACGCCCCGATGGGCTGATTTTAGCATGTGTTCTGGCCTGAGCAACCGGTTGTTTCAGGCGCCCGAAATTTTTAAGGCGAATGTTCCTGCAGGAGTTCCTTTTCAAGTGAGTGAAGCGCTTGTTCGATCGCCTCGATTGATTGAAAACGCAGAGCTGAATCGTAACTGGTGCACGTCGCGACAATTGTGTCGAGTTCAGCGCTGATTGTCGGCACAGCTTGGGCTGGGTGCGATTGCGCAATTGGCAATGGATCTTCGGCCGTCAGCAAGTAAGTCAGTGTCGCCCCGAAAGAGTAAATGTCACTTAAGGGCGTCGGTTCGCCTTGAAACTGTTCCGGCGCCAGGTATGAAGGCTTTCCGACGACAGTGCCGGTTGTCGTCGCAGATTGGTCCAGAGTCTGAGCAACGTTAAAATCGATCAGACGTAATGTGCCATCATGTCCTAAGATCAAGTTTTCAGGCGTAAAGTCTCGATGCACTACCGGCGGTGCCTGAGCATGCAAGTATTTGAGGATCTCGCACATTTGCAGGGCGAGAGCTGTGACCTCATTTTGATTCAACTTCCCGGATTGCTTGACGATTTGATGAAGATTTTTTCCGTTGAGGTGCTCTAAGACCATGTAGGCTCGATGATCTTCAACGAAATAGTCGAGCAGTTTGACCACTTGAGGATGTTCCAATTGCTTGAGCAACCGAGCCTCTTTTTCGAAGCGTTCAATCGCTTTTCTCCTGATTGTTAAGTCAACATAGACGGGCAATACGAACTCCTTAAGAACAACGTCCTCAGTTGAGACGCAATCGTTTGCCAAATAGACAGAGCCTTGTCCACCCACTGCAATCAGGTCAGTGACGCGATATTGATTATCCTTTAGCACTGCCCCGGCAATTAAGGGTTTAAGCTTGTCTCGCTTGGGAGGCGCTGTGAGTGCTTCCAGCCAAATATCCGTATAGCTGTAATCGCTTGGTGGTTGCAGACTATTGATCAGCTCCGGGTCTTTAGAGGCATGTGGAGCCCATCTTTCTATCGCTCGCAAAATTTCTTCCTTCGAGCTTATGGAGCGAATAATGTCGAGACGCACCTTGATCGGTGCTTGATTGCGCATCGAAAAGACGAGCCATTTTTCCTCTTGTTCTTTTCCTGCTCCTTGTTCTAGATGGATTAGGTCCACCTCTTCCCACTTGTGCGGTCCTTTCTTGCCTTTGTGTGATCCTGACTTGAGGGTGAATCCTTTCGAGGTCATCTGCAAAGTTTGCGGCGTTGCTCGCCTGGCCAAAATGAGCAAGGCAATGTAGGAAAGCGCCACCACGATCGGCGTCGCTTGCGTGACCAGAGGGTGTTGATCGACCAGTGCATCAATTGAGTGTCTGGCCACAATAGGGAAGCCGGAGAAATAAACCTGGGTCCAATATGCGGCCGTGCTGCGGGCAATAAATAACATGCCGAGCATCACCACAAAATACGATTCCGTCCTCAAGACTATTGCTTGCCAATCCGGTTTGAGCATCCTCTTAATAGCTTGAGCCGAGTAACTTGCGCCTTGAACACGCTGACCGAGAATCTGTTTAGTGGCGCCGCCAATCACTTCACTACGGGCGACAACGGTCACCTTGTCAGTCGATTTATGCAACTGATCTTTTGCCTTGATCAATTCAGCCTTTAGATTTTGTGGTTTCAAAATCAAGACTGTCTTGCTCTTGTCTTCCACCCAATCATCAATCAGCCCCGAGTAGCTCAACTTTCCTGGGAACATAATCGGCCACCACAAGCGCAAAATCGTTCTCTTCCAAGCTTTCGCGAAAGAAGGGCGGAGCCCGTTTTCATCGCAAACCATCAATCCCACAATTGACCAGCCAATTGATGTCTGCCAACGTGAGCTTAAGGTCAAAGCGAAATATAGGGGACAGGCCAATATTGGCAGCACTGACAAAATCAGCGTCAACCAAATCGACGACAAACTTGCCAAAAGCGGTGCGCTTGATAGATCAGCTCCAAACCAAGCACAGATGGCATCGAGCGCGATCGCACCGGCGACTGAGCCGCTGGCAAGTTGAAGAACAAGCAGCGCAACGGGAAAGAATATTGGTATCAGTGCCGAAAACATGAAAATTAAAAAGCCGACTATACCTGAGCCCAGCGCGCAACCAGCAATGCTGAAGAAGTCGTGATTGACTCCAGGGAGCAGGCAAGCGACTACTGTCACCGAAGCTGATACGGCAAGAGCGCCAAACATCGCGATCACGCCTACGTCCACAATCTCAGCGACGCTAATCAAAGCTGCCGATGGGCGCATTTTTCTTGCCTGCCTGACCATGTTGGAAGGGTCTTCGTCGTAAAGACCAAGCGCTGCCATTTTGAAGAGATCTCCGAAGCGCTTCGATTTATCACCGCTACTCTCTGCTGTTGTTGTTGTTGTTGTTGTTGTTGCTGCCCCGCCACCGTCTGTGCCACCACCGACATCTGGAGCTGACTTCAGCACTATCTCAGGAGAGGTGCGGATTGATTCTGCTTCGTCTTGCCTCTCAGTCATGGGGTTGCTTCTAGCCCCCCTGAGGTTGAAAATATTTGCAGCTCTTCGATGATATTTTTACGTTCTTTGCCCGCTTCCGCAGTCCTGTTAAGTTTGTTCAAGCAACGCATTTTTATCAGGCGAGGCTCAATCAAATGTGGGTTGACAGATAGAACTTGCTCACATTCTGCCAGAGCCTTTTCATAACTTGCACTGTCATATAGGGCGCGGGCCTTAATCATGTGCAGCGGCAGGAAGTAGCGCTCACTCAGCGAATTTGAGCGACTGTAAAACTCTAAGCCACTGTCCGCAGCGTCAATTGCCTGCTGCGAATAATGCAACTTTTGCCACGCCGAAGCTCTGACAAAGTTCAAGTCAATTGAACGATAGAGATCCTTGATCCGATCAGCCTTTCTTAATACATCCAACGCCGCTTGCGGATTGTTTTCAGACAATGCTAACTGTGCTTCTAGTGGAGCACGGTAGTAATTATGCCTTCTGTGAATTTCGTTGCGAGCAAATGAATGATCGCCGAGCAAGGAAATGTCGAAGAGCAAATCTCGCTTGAGTAAGTATGTATTTGTATCTGAGTATGTATTATCCGTATCCCAATCAGCAGTGCTAAAGTTGTTGCTGAAGTCTATACTGTCAGCAAGAGTCTTGGCGCGCGCTAACCGCTGCTGAATTTGATTTTCTAAATCAGGGTTCCAAAAATCTGTTTTTTTGAGCTCTTGTGGTGCGAGCGCTGCACAAGATGAAAGCAGCATTCGACTCTTTAAAGCTTTAACGTCTTCTGGGTTTTCACCTAACTTTTCAGAAAGTGCATTGAATCGTTGTGCCTCCGCTAGTCGTCCCGAATTGACGCAGGACCACACCGCTCTGGGAAGTTGGCTTGACCAATGTTGGCCGACTTCTAGTGGTGAACGCTCCAAAATTTTGGCAAACTGTTCGTATCCTTGAACTGCATGAGCAAAATCGCCATTGTCAAAATCGACTTTCGCTCGCCAGCAGTAGTTGCTCGCCAAGTCTGGATATTTGTCGATTAAGTAATCGCCGTACTTCAAACCGGCCGCACGATCACCGTGACCCATCAACATCTTCTCAGTGCCAAGGCGGCTAAAAATGGCTGGTCGACCCGTATTTTCCAGTTCAGAAATCGACCTGTTGAGAATTTTGGCGCGTTGATCGACCAGGTGAGCATCGCCTTTATCATTCGCGAACTGTAAATTGCTCACCTGATAGTAAGCCAAGTCTCGCTCACCAACGCAAGCTGCCATCAAAACTGGCATGACTCCATCTATCGCTGCCTTACCTATTTCGCTCTTTTTGAAAACCATGTTCAGAGCTGATATCAAAGAGAAGAGGACGAGCACAGTAAGCACAGCAAACGTTGTTCTGATGCGAATTTGGCGCCCTCGATAAGCGCGCAGAAATGCTTGCTCATTCTGTTTTTTTGCCGCCTCGCGTGCAGGTCGATCGCTTTCAGAAGATTGTTTTTGCACTGCCGAATTTGTCGCTTTGTCTGGCTCAGAAGTGATCGCATCGGCATCAGGTGCCACCAGTGATGGGCTACCGTTTTGTTGATTGGCAACTTTAAGTTCGATGTCTGATTTTAGGCGCGGAGGTTTGTCCATATCTTCCTAGGTATCTGTAAACAACTTACCAATCCCTTGGTTTGAGTAGAGTTCCAGGAGCTCCGCTTTAATCTGCGTCACTGAACGATAACGCGAGTTGGTATCAAGGCTAGTGCATCGACCGACCAGCTCATTCAGCGCTGCCGACACAGGCACGCTATCGGCAGGATGCGACAAGCTTAGCGGAACGGGATCCTTTCCTGTCAGTAAAAAATGCAAGGTGCCGCCAAGTGCGTAAATGTCACTTTGGTGTGTGGCTCGACCTTGCAGCTGCTCAGGCGCCATGTAAGCTTGCTTGCCAACTATGGTGCCGGTCATGGTGCCTAAGAATTGATTGGAAGCACCAAAATCGATGATGACAATGCTGCCGTCATTCCTCAAGACAATATTTTCGGGCGTCAGATCTCGATGTATTATAGGCGGGCTGTAGTTATGCAGGAATTCCAAAGCCGATGATATTTGCAGTCCCCAATCCAGCACTTTTGCTTCTGGCTGGGCACCATTTTGGCGTACTAGCTGCCGCAAATCCTGCCCGGCGATATGCTGCAAGACCAGGTAGTGGTGCCCCGACTCACTGAAGTTGTCTAATACATTGATGATGTTAGGATGGCGCAATTGGGAAAGGATAGTCGCTTCGCGCTGCAAGGCTTTTTCGGCCGCATCCCGATTGTTCACTTCCATCGCCACTGGTACAACGGCCTCCTTCAAGACCCGCATGTCCTTCTGCCCATCTTGAACAAGATATATTGCCGAGAGCCCACCAAAAGCTAGCTGCCGGATCACTGTCAACCGACCGTTCTGCAATTTGGCGCCTGGTTCAAGCGGCACGAAAGTGGTGGAGGTAAAGCGACGCCCGAGTTCCTCATTCCACATGTCCGTATAACTGAGCCCTTTGCTCTCGTTGTGCAATTCGGCCTGATAATCAAAGAGTGTTTGCGAGCGAGTGCAGCTAGTGCCCCAAAGTTCAATGGACAGGAGCAATTGTTCGATTGCCTGTGTCTCCATGCCGCTCAAGGGCAATATGATTGACTTGCCAGACTTGAGCTGGAGCAGAAGACAGCGTTCGCTGGCATTGCTTCCTGTTATTGATGCGGCCGTTACGCCGATCCAACTTTGCCATAGTTGCACCTTGTTTAAGCGTGCCACCAAGAGAGGCAGGTTGAGACCGTCTCGATTGACGATCATTTCGTTTGAGCAGGTTGCCCTGGCGCATTTAACCAGCAAGCCCGCCAGTGCCAGTCCGATCAAAACAGTAAATGCGTACATTAGCGTGTTGGGATGGGCGCTGGCAAAGGCCGGACCCCACGGACAAGCAAGCAAATAAATTACCACCAGCCCGATCACTGAGGTGACTGCAAAATAGGAACGGTGCAACGTCTCAGTCAGTCTATTGAGCGTCCTTAGCTGAGGATGATGAAGCGCAAGCGTTAAGTCTGTGTCTGCCAAATGTTGTTCGCATGACTGGGGATGGCTGCATTATACCCAGCCAATCGTTGCAAGCTCTGAGCCCGTCGACTCTTCCTATTCGGCTTTCAGGCTGATGTTTCCACCATTCATATGCCCGTGAGAAACAGCGGCGCGAGCATGTGATAAGAGCACTTTGCCCTCGTCATCCATGTTGTTGTTGAATTGGCAAATGCCTAGACTTACAGTTATAGAGAATTCAATGTCATCGGCGGTAAATGGTGTCTGTGCGACGTCATTGCGCAATCGCTCTGAAACCTCAATCGACCCATTGACATCGGTGGCTGTCAAAACAACTGTCAATTCAAACGGTCCTGTACGTACAACTATGTCTGAATCACGCATTTGTGTGGCGACGATCTTTGCCAGTTGACTGACAACGGCGTCAGCGGCGGTCTGCCCCACGGCTCGGACCAACTCTCGATGTTGATCGACTTCTAAAATCACCACGCTAAGTGGCACATTATATCGGCGTGCTTGTTTCAGTCCCGTTTTCATGAACTCATCCAAGTAGCGCGGAGTTTTCAAGGATGTCAGCGGATCGGTCAGAGAAAGTTCGCTCAGCTGGGCTTCCTTTTTCTTCAGCTCATCACGCAATGCCTTGACTTTCAACAAAGAGCGCACGCGCGACAGTAATTCGTTTGGCGCAAATGGCTTAAAGAGGATGTCTTCGCTGTGCGGCTCCTCCACTTTGAATGCGGGAATCGGTTGTTCTCTGTTGCCCAGGAAAATTATTGGAATATTGCTTGTTTTTTGCTCCGCTCTCAACCGGTCGAAAACATCCATGCCGCCCATCAGAGGCATGTGCAGGTCGAGAATGACAACGTCCGGTGTGCGCACCTTGCAAGCCGCAATTGCCTTGAAGGGGTCGTTTGCGGAGGCAACGGTGTAACCTGCTCGTCTCAACAATTCCGAAATCAGCATGGTGTGTGCTGGTTCGTCGTCGACTACCAATATGTTGTGGTTGACTTTCACGGTCTGGTAAGGATTTCCCTAGTTGGCTATTTGTTGTTATGTCGGCAGTATCATAGGATAACTCAGGCGGCGCGCCTTCCCATGCAAAGGATAATAAATGGTTGACGGGGTTTCAACAACTTGTCAATCCTGCAATACCTCAATAATTGGGATGTTTATCGCGGGGAATGATTCATTTTCAGATTTATCTATGTTTTCTATATTGACAGAAACATCGCAAGAGAGCTTGTGGATATTTAAATGCAAACACCGTGGCTCATATTTTTTGATTCTTTCCAAACCGCGCGTTAACAGTTTTAACGCACCGACGCGATTGTTACGTAAATAATGATAATAGCCCACAGCAATTTGGATGATGCCTTGAACTAGTTCTCGTTCGGCGGATCGATCATGCATCCACAGATGCTCAAGCGTCTCGTGGCAATCAAAAAATTCCTGGCTGTTGAATTGAGCTACTCCTGCGAGAAGTTCCTTGATTTTTTCTTCTTCCATCATTTTCAACCGAGCTTGGCCAGTATTACTACATCTGCGTTTCTCGGCAATTCGTTCAGTTCTGCTTTTGCAAGCGTGTTCACGTGTTCGACATTCAGCAAACCCGATAGGTCGATTATCTTTGGACCCGCCAGTAGCATGATGTCCGGAATTACTTTACCGGCGTCGCCCCAAACGGAGTGCTCTTCAGCGACGGCCGAGATTGCCGACTCTGTTTGATCCGCAGTACACATTTTCGTGACACCATTTTGAATTTGCAGACGAATGCTTCCCGCACCATCCATAACGCGCAGGGCTTGCATTTTGTTGTTAATCAAACCCCCGAAGTGGCTTTGAATCCACGCCCCTGAGTAAATTTGAAAGAATTTTGTTTCTGCAGCGAGTTTGACTTGTTCTTTATCAACGCGCATGGACTGTGAAATCAGGTCAATCTTTGCTTCTGGCGAAAGACTTTTTCTGGCATCTTTGCTTTCCGTCATGGAGGTGGCTCCGAATGCGGTTGCGCGAATCACATTGGTTCTTGAATCAATTTCCACATGGATCTCGATCGAAGCGGGATCCGCGCCCATCTTCTGCACGGCGGCTTGGGCCTCTTCTCGAATTTTCAGAACGTCTTCATTGGTGGGATTGATAATCTGCCGTTCGACAGTCTCTCTGATCAGTGCAAGAGCGACACCGATTGCCGAAATAACATCCGCATATTCGGCTAAGGAGTGCGGCATGTTCATCTGTTTCGCCACGAATGGAACGATCGCCGCTGCACCGCCGCCGCCACCAACAAGGGTGACCAACGCTGGATCCAGTTTATGGTCCTTGATCAGCTGCTTTACGACGGGGATGCACTTTGCGGCGGCAGAGCTGAGCACCTCTTCTGCAAGTTTTTCGCTCGGCTGGTTCAGTTTTTTCGACAACTCCGCAAAAGCTAGTTTGACTTTTTCCGTGTCGCCCTTGGCACAATCACCTTCAGGCACGAAGCCGAGGAGGTTCGCAGCGCAAGTGGGGGTCAGACAAAGATGCGGTTCGGCGTCGCCTTCGGAAATTGCTAAATAATCTTCTGGATCGTCTGGTCTCGGTTTGATTGTTCGGATTTTTGGATTGAGCAGGTGCTCTGAAAATGAGACATAGCCTAGCCCGGCAATGTGCGCACTTCGCGGACCAACGTCTACGATTCCGGCATTGTCGATGCGCGGCATTGAACCACCGGCAACACCAACTGTTCGCACATCCAGAGTGCGCATGTAGACTTTGTGTTCGCCTACTTCGCCAGAACGAATTTGCGCTTTGCCATTGCTGATTGCCGAAATGTCAGTGCTGGTGCCACCCACTTCCATAAATATCCCATCTGAGATGCGCAAAAACATCATCGCTGCAGCCACTCCAGCGGCTGGGCCGGAAAGCATCGTCAGGATGGGACGTCTGCGCATGGCCTCGATATCCATTACGCCACCATCTGAGCGCATAATCATCACGGGTGCCTTGATGCCTGCGCCGCGTACGCTTTTTTCAGTCATGTCGGCGCTTTCAATCATCTTAGGCAGCATCGCCGCATTGATTACGGCAGTGCGAGTGCGCACCTTCAGCCCATAGAGCTGACTGACCTCCGCACCGGAAGTAGACAAGAGACCCATTGACCGTGCGATTTCTAGGGCCGCTAGTTCATGGGCGGGATCGTCCACTGAAAAAGCCTGTGTAATCGCGATGGCCTTAGCGCCCATTTCGACTAGCTCTTGGAGGGCTTTTTCGGTGGTATTTTTGTCCAAGCCATTCTTTGTGTCAACAAATTTGTAATACGTGGACAAATATTTTTCTGGTGCTAATTTGATTTTGCCGAGCTTGGTGGATGCCTGAGCAATCCAATTATTCGTCGACGAACCGAGACAAAGAATGCCTACTGGAGCCACATCACCCTCGAGCAGAGCGTTGGTGGCTTGAGTGGTGCTATGGGCGATGAAGGTTACGTCTTGTGGTTTTATCCCTGCTCCTGCTAGCAGTTTGGTTAATGAATCGATGATACCTTTGGCCACACCTTCGCTGGCTCGGTGTGTGGTGGGCACCTTCGAACGGCCTAATACCTCGAGGGTTTCTGCGTCAAGTGCCACCGCGTGCGTGAAAGTGCCGCCGACATCGATTCCAATTCTCACTTTTCGAATCAAATTCTTGCTGCTCATTTCACATAACCAAGTGATACAGAAAGGATTAAGCCGAGAAGAACGGCTGTCCATGCATAGGGAATTGTTCTCTTCAACAAGACCTGCGTATCGGTGTTTAGGTACGTTGCTATCCAAATGTTGGCGGTATTAGTTGGATCACAAATACCTTGAATCTGGCCGACAGACATGAGCATAGCCATGATTGCCGAGGAGGAAAGGGTGGTTACTTGTTGGACCAATGACACGAGTCCGCTGCCCATGCCCCATAAGCTCAGGGGACCGCGATATAAAGCAAATGGTGCGATCACTGTAAAAACGGCGATGTAAGGCAGTGCTTCAGTGGGCACCGCCGCTTTTAATATCGGTTGGATCGAACTGGTTACCGCTTTGTGGCTGACGCTGTTGATCAACATGCCGATGCCCATCATCAGCACCACGGCTGGGATCACGGCTGTTATGCCGTCGATGATCGAGCGAGTTAAAACATTGACTGAGTTGCGTTTCCAGGTTATGAGAACGCAGTATGTAATGCCGAAAATGAACGCTGGAATATAATCCCAGTTGAAGAGGAGCACTAATATAAGTGGCAGCAGGGGCGTAATTAAAGCTAAAGGTGGGTTCGTCCCGGCGTTCTGCTTGTTTCGAATGATCGCGTATACAGCCAGGCAAAGAATCGCCACGCCTGCGAAGATCAGCGAATTAGGGTCCGCTAATTTTATCGCTTGAACTTCAGTTTCAGGTTTGGGATGAGGCAAGTTGAGGAAGATCGTTCCAATCGCCAGCCACAGGATTACTGCGTACTTCAAATTTTTCAGATTTTTAAGTTCAATCAGCAAAAATCCTACGACAATCGAACTGACTATCAGTGAGAAGGGCAGTACGAAGCTGATCACTTGTGGTGGCATAATGTTGAGAACATCCCTATAAAGTTGCCAGCTGGCGATGTTGAACATGCCACCAAGGCTGATGCCAAATAAGAAAAGCCCGCCCGCCGTAATATTCGAGATGCCCAGCGATAGCATCACCGGTAGTACTATCGTGCCAACCATGATGACGGCGCCAAGTCCTCCCAATGTGGAGAACAAGACTGTTGTTACTCCTGTGAGGATGATTGCCAACCAGAATGGGTTGTCTCCGGCGAACTCGGCTACCCAACGAATCAAAGACTTGGCGATGCCCTGCTTATTAAGCAGCTCTGCCAGCATGGCACCGAACATGGTGGTGGTGTAAGTGACGTTTAGTTTTACCGCACCTTTGCTGATCACTTCAGTCAATATATCTTGTCCGGGGATCTGCCCAATGACAGCGATCAGCAGAGCCATGATCGGCAATGCCAAAAGGGCGCTGATGCGTCGGCTATACATGAGCATGGCCATGCATAGAAAGACTAAAAGACAGGCGATTCCTATGAACATTCCGGCATGATCCAGCTTTGGAAACACCTCTGTCAAGCGAATTTGTAAGTTCTAAGGGGGTAAAAACTCTTGTCGCTTTCCCTGGCAGCAGGTGTTCTACGGTTAAAACCGCAACCGGGCAGGGCCCTTTCTGAACAGCAGTATTGCGGGCTGTGTAAGTTGAGGACAATCTTTGACAAATAACGATTTGAGCGTTTTTAACTTTGACAAGTAAATGAGTCCTTTATCAGTAATGGCCGTCTCCGACAAATCCAGAGTTTGCAGTTCTGGGGCGTCGGCCAAAATTTTCAACCCCTCATCTGTCACTTGTGTATGCTTCAAATTGAGTTTTTTCAGCATCCTAAAGCTAGTAAGGGTGGGCGTACTCTTATCTGTAATGCGTGTGTTGTTTAAAGAAAGCTCAGATAGCGAATGCAGATTTTTTAGCGATTTGATGCCTTCGTCTGTAATGTTTGTGCCGTCCAGTAACAGCTTCTCAAGGTCCTTCATTTGGCCCAAATATTGGGCGCCTTTCTCGCCAATGTGATTATCCCTGCAGACCAGCATGCGCAATGGCATTGCAATCACTGTCTTCAGTCCAGCATCGCTTATCTTGGTTCCAGTGATTCTTAAAGTCGTAAGCTGCAAACGAGTCAGCTGTCGGAGACCAGTATCGTCAATGTCATTTTCACCGACGTTTAGATCAATCAGCGAAGACATCTTAGCGATACTGGCAAGACCCCTGTTGGTTATATGGTTGTCTCGAACACTCAATGAATTCAGAGGCAACTTTTGAATAGCAGTCAGAAAAGAATCATCGATCGGTGTGCCCTCAAGATTCAATACGGTTAGAGGCAATAGGGCAATTACTTTTCCGGATGTCTTGGAGATGCGTGACTGATTTATTTGGAGGTAAGTCAAATCGGGCAAATTGGTGAGCCTCCGCAATCCGTCGTCTGAAAAGGCGGAGTTAGTGAAGTCCAGAGCGGCGATATTGGCGTGCTGGGAGATATCTTTTAGGGCTATATCGTTGGAATTTTTACCAACTGCCTTATTCCCTAAGTTGTTGAGAGCTTTACGCTTTTTCCTTCTGCCTATCTCGTTACCAGGGGGTTGTACCGTGTGCGCCATCATGCCCGTCGTCGGGACCGTGCTTGTTTGGATTGATGATTTATTGGATGATTTATTGAGGAAGTAGCCACCGCTCACAGTGGCTAATAATGCCAAGCCAATTAGTCCAAGGATTGCCCTTTTCGATAACTTGTAAAGATTGCGAGTGCCTATAGAACCCTGCCTTGTAGAGCTGCTATCTTCAAGCCGAATCCCTTGCAATCCCTGCTTGAATTCCAATGGCGTTTGGTATCTTTGATTTGGATCTTTATCCAGAGCCTTTAAAAGAACCCGATCGAGGTTTTCACCATATTTGATACCAGGATTAATCGTAATCACTGGTTGAGGTATTTCGGTTGTCTGCATCTGAATCGTTTCGAGCATGCTGCCGCCTTTGATCGGTGCTTGCCCCGTGCACATTTCATACATGACGCAACCGAGAGCATAAATGTCCGAGCGACCATCAAGCTGCTTGCCCCAACATTGCTCCGGGCTCATGTAGAGTGGGCTGCCAAACACCTCACCTGTTTGGGTCAAGGCGTGACCCTGGTCGTTTTCCGTTAACAATTTGGCGATACCGAAGTCGACTATTTTGAGCGTTTGTTTGCCTGACGAATCTTTCAATAACATGATGTTGCCTGGTTTTAAATCACGATGAATTACCCCTGCTTCGTGAGCGCACTGCAAACCGTCGCATATAATTCCCATCAGGGATATTGCTCGCTGCACTTCGATCGGTCCATTGCTGGCAATCAACTCAGCAAGCGACTGACCTTCGATATAATCCATCACAAGGTAGGGCTGCCCGTCCTCTGGGACGTTGAACTCGTAAATGCGAATTACATTTGGATGATCGATTTTGCTAGCTGCCATTGCTTCTTGACGGAAGCGAAGCACGTTTTTCGGATTCAAGGCTGAATGTGAATGGAGAATCTTTACGGCAACTGTGCGATTAAGCAGAAGATCTTTCGCTTTGTAGACAACGCTCATACCGCCCGCTCCGAGGCAACTGATGATCTGCAGATGATCGCCCAGAGTGGTTCCCACTAAAGGGTCATTCTGCCGCAACTGAACAGCAGAGGGTAGCTCGTTGATAGGATCGAGAGTGCTTCTTTCGGTAAGGGGTGACTGGTCCGGATTCACATTGAAACGTATTAGAGGGAGGTGCATATCTATATGCCCGCAGACCCGGCGCTTCCGCATGGACATTGCTGAATTCATGCCAGACTTAGGGTCTATTTTTTCCATTATTCGGCAGAGGACCTTTCTGCAAGTCTGCCAAGAGCCTGCTCAAGTCAACTTTATCTTTGTTGAAGAGATCTAGTTGATCGGGAGTCGGTTGGTAGGTTTTGCAAAATTGGAGATAATGGTTTATTTGTGCAATTGCCTTTTCGCGTTGGTTTCCGTCAGCGTAAATAAGCGCTAACTGCGCATCTGCAATGGCGACAGGGTAAGACTTGGCTCCGTTTGAAGCCGTAGCCAACGATTTATATTGAAGACAGTATTTTTCCGCTTCTGTTTGATCACCAAGACCTGTATATACACGAGCCATCATCAATAGACTCTTGGCAAGTTGTCGCGGAACAGGCTTTCCTTTCGGCCAGCCGTCAACCAGATCAATGGATGGCTGAAGTGCTGTTTTGGCTTTTCCGTAGTCACCGTTTTCAAGATAGCTGTCGGCCTGAGATCGATGAATTTCCGCGTCATAGAGGGGGGTGAGTTGGTTCATTCTGTTTAGAATAGCTGTTCGTCGATTTCGTAGTGCCAGTCTCTGTGGTGAAGTTTTGGGATAGTTACTCGCCAGCAAGTGGCAACACTCGGCAATCATCGGATAATTTTTAGCGGGTCCGTTCTCATATGCACCCAAGCTTCTCGACGCATCACGTAATGCGTCACCTTTGTGCTTCAGTCCAGATTCCACCTGAGCCAATTGATAGTCACTCTCCGCGTCTCTTGCCCCCTGTTTGAGTGATTGAAGCATGCTCAGCGCCTCGTACTCAGTTGCATTCGATAGCGCTTGCGTTTTCGTCAATAAATAGCATTGTGCTAATTGATAACAGCTTTGAGCGCTTTGTTTTGAGGAGGCACCATTGAGAGTGATCGAGGCTTTCAATGCTTCTTTCAAATACGGTTCAGCTAGTTTTGGTTGTTCATTTTCTGCATAAGAGCGGCCCAGCAAATATGCGCATCTTTCAAAGAGATCATCCCGCGGATGTTTTTTTGCAATAGCGTATGCTTTTTGTCGGTATTCTCTTTCAGCCTCGATATCCGTTATGTGCCAGGTATCGCCTAGTGACGACAGGCAATTTGCAATAGTAAGATCATTTGGATTTAGATAGTGCTGCCCGGCGTCTAGTGCGCTCTTAAGCAATTTTTGCGATTCGGAAAAGCGTCCTGACTGGTTTATTCGATTGGATAAGCGGACACTTTGATCGATCAAAGCAGTCATGGAATCTCGATCTTTTTGCGCATCGGCTGTTTTCAGGGCATTAATCAATCTTTGAGTATTCTGAGTATTCATTGACAGTGTCGCCAGTCGGTCGATATCTTTTTCGAAGGCTTTTCGATCGTGCCCTGTTAGGTCATTAAGATCGCTCAAGCCTTCCAGCGTAGACAGCTGGTATTCAGTGCCAATGTTTCTTGCCAGCTCTTTGCTTTTTTCGTACTCCCGCTGGGCGGATTTGTAGTCGCCTGCGTTTACGGCTTCTTGGGCGGCCAGGTCGGCGTTGGTCCAAGCAAGTTCTGGGTTTTCTGCGGTTAGATTCGGTGCTGGAGACTGAACGACTGGGGGCGATTGAGCGGTTGGGGTCAATTCAGTTGATTGATGATGCAGCGATTGGTTAGAAATGAAAATACAAATAGTGATTGCTACTGATGCAACCATAGTCAGTATCAGTGAATATGTGGCAACTTTCTCCTTCTTTTGTGCTATCGATTTGTTGCGTGCCAACTCCAACTGCAGCTTGATTCTAGCCAGTAAACTAGCACCAGAACCGGCATTCAATTCCTGAATAGCGGCTTTGAAATCATGGGCCGATTGGTATCGCTGAGCCGGTTGCTTGGCCATCGCTTTGAGCAAAATTGTATCAATCTTATCTGCATTTTTTATGCCAGGAAAGCGCTCTCTGACTGGTTTCGGAATGGCAGACGTTTGCATTTGGACGGTTTCAAGCATGGTGCTGCCCTTGAATGGCGGCTTGCCCGTAAGCATTTCGTACATAACGCAGCCGAGGGCGTATACGTCCGACCTTTTGTCCACTGGCTCTCCCTGGCACTGTTCCGGGCTCATGTATAGTGGGCTGCCAACCAAATCTCCTGTTTTAGTTAACGAAGGAGAATCTTCATCTTCGTTGTGAAGCATTTTTGCGATGCCGAAATCTACGATCTTCACTGACTGCTGGCCATCTTGATCCTTCACCAACATGATATTTCCCGGTTTCAGATCGCGATGAATCACACCTGCTTTGTGCGCGTGTTCTAGACCCTCGCATACTTTGGTCATAATCGAGATCGCTCTTCTTAATTCGATTGCACCATTCTTGGCAATGAATTGTGCAAGCGAGGAGCCTTCCAAGTAGTCCATCACCAGATACGGTGCACCTTGATCTGGGATGTTGAACTCGTAAACTCGAATTATGTTTGGATGATCAAGCTTGCTCGCGGCAATTGCTTCATATCTGAAGCGTTTAATGCTTTTAGGCACCACTGCCGAATGAGATCGAAGAACTTTCACGGCTACAGTTCGGTAAAGCAAAAGATCCTTTGCCTTGTATACAACACTCATGCCACCCCAGCCCACGCAGCTCAAAATTTCTAGATGTCCGGCAAGAGTAGTGCCGATCAGCGGATCGGTTAAAGTTGAATCAATTGTGTCACCCTGAGAAGCTAGCCCAGCGGTCTCTAGGGGAGTCCCAATGTCGTCGGAAGTCACTGTGCACCAAACAATTTTGGTCTCCAACGGGTATCCACGGGCTCTTTATGCCCCGTTTTAAATTCTGGTAATCAGTGTATTGGGGAAAACTTCGCAACCAATTGGCTGAACTTAAAGCAAAAGGCTATGATTAGACAAAGTTTTACCAAATACGTGTCGATGCTTGGCTTTTACATTTATCAATTTGTTCCGATCATGCTTCTTGAAGCTGTAGTTTTGTGGCGTCTCAAGTGGGGCGGATTTAAAATTTCCCTCATTGATTCTTTAATGATCAATTTCGCCTCTTTCATTGGTCTCCTGCTTGGTCTCGGTCCCTATATAACAGGGTCTGGCATTTGGGGTCTGACGTTATTCGGCACATATTCGATCATGGTTGAAGGCTCCTTTTTGATGCTGCTCGAACGGCATCCACCAAAACAGGTGTGGCTTGCAGTTCTGATCGCAAATCTGTCGAGCTGCATTATGCTAGGTATTGAAACCCTATTTACGGTGCCTACCAAAGGCTAATTGCGATGAACGGCCTTACCAAGATTTTATTACTGCTCTCAAGTTCTGTCACCGTATATGGTTGTTCACTAACCGCGCCTGTCGATGACAAATCTTGGAAAAAAAGTTTTGATGATGGCTATCGGTCCATGCAAGCGCGAGATCTGGCCAATGCTGAATCCAACTATCGTGCTGCGCTTACAATTGCTCAAACATTTCATAAAGGCGACGTTCGCTTGGCAAAAACGTGTGATGCTTTAGGAGATGTGTATCTTGCTGAAGGCAAAACTGAAGACGCAAAGCGAGTGTACAGCATTGCCTACGCCGAATACAAAGCGCTCTGGAAACAACACGACAGCAGTTTGGATAACCGTGATTATGCGCTTGGATTAGCTACAAACGCACTTCATCTGGCGAACTTTGCCTTCGACTCTCTTCGCTTAGATGACGCTCAACGCCTTTATGATGAAGCTCTTTCAGTCGAAGAATCTGCGCTCGGCTCGGACTCTTTGAAAAGGCAAATTTATGAGGGGAAAGCCAAATTATTTAAGTTGACTGGTCGTGAGTCTGAAGCTGAGAAGATTCAAAGACAAATCGCCGATCTCAAAGCTTTGCCGTCCGTGGATGACGTTGTCAATATGTCATGGAAGTCCCTGCAAATTGCAGGCGATGAGGCATTCCAAGCCGGAAACATCGCCAAGGCTGAGAAGCTGTTTACCGCCAGTTCGCAACGAGCAGACGGTCCGACTCAATCTGCTGAAAGTTTGCGCGGATTGGCTAGGATTTACGATCAACGCAAAGAATTCAATCGCGCCATCGCTACACTAGAACAAGCTCGACGATTGATCACCCGTAACGACGATCGCCGCTTGGATCTCGCCGATAATTTGAACAGCGCTGGATCGAGTTACCTTCAGGCCAAAGATTACTCCAATGCTGAAAAAATGTTTCTTGAGGCAATGAAAGCCCTGCACCCAGGTCAACATGCAGATAACGAGCGAACAAAGGTGTCACTCAGTGGTTTAACCAAGGCTTACACCGAACAGGGGCGTGATGCTGATGCAGAGAAATTCGCCCAGCGTAAGTTGGCGATAACACTCGATCTCTATGGCAAAAAAGACAGTCGTTACGCCGAGGATTTGTTAGCAGTTACTATTTTGCAAGCTAAGCAGAAGAAAAATGCCGAGGCCGCTAAAGGATTTCTAACCGTCATTCAGCTTGAGGAAGGCAATCCTAGTCCACGATACATGCTGGCAGCACTGGATTCTTACGGAAAATTTTTGCACGATACAAAACAGGATGGACTGGCCGATACTATTGAACTGAAGGCAAAAAACTTGCGTGCTGAATTTGAGTAGCGCCTGAAGAATCTAGTTCATTCAATCTTTGTTAACATCTGACAACCTGCTCCTGCCAAGGAGCATATTGGTATAACGACGAAAGTACCGGAATTAATACGAACGCAAACACTCCTCGGTGAGGAGCTGGCGGCGCCGATGCTTTCAAAAGACGTTCGAGGAATTCTTTGATGGACTGGCTGCTGAGAACAGAATTTTGGGCTACCTTCCTGACACTGACTGGCTTGGAAATTGTACTGGGCATTGACAATATCATTTTTCACTCGCTTACCATTGCCAATTTGCCCCCACAGTATCAAGGTCAAGCGAGAATTGCCGGCATGTCTTTGGCTGTATTGATGCGATTCTTGCTGCTCGCCGCCCTTTTATGGTTCATGAGCTTATCCAAGGCACTACTGGTAGTGCAAGGGAATGAAATTTCTGCGCGCGACTTAGTCTTACTGGGGGGCGGTGGCTTTCTTGTACTTAAGAGCTGTTTGGAGCTGTGTAAGCTAATTGCAGAAACTCAAAGGAAGAAAAATTCAACGATTGTTCCCACTACCACTACCAGCAGTGTGGCCAACTGCATTGCCCAGATTGTAGTTCTAGACATTGTTTTTTCGCTTGATTCTGTAATCACGGCAGTTGGCATGGTCAGTGACTTGCGTGTAATTATGCTTGCCGTCCTGGTCTCGGTTGCCGTGATGATGTTTTTCTCGGATGCCGTGAGCAGATTCCTGAATACGCGGGTAAGGCTACGCACTCTTGCATTCTGTTTCATTGCGCTAGTCGGGGCGGTTTTGATTGCTGAGGGCCTAGGTGTGGCCGTGCCGAAGACTCATATATATGTTGCCGGAGGATTTGCGCTGCTGCTCGAGTACGGTATCAGTCGTTTTGCATCTCAAAAGAGAGAAAAGCGACAACTGATCGTGCCCAAATTTGCAAAATTTCAGTTCTTCGCGAGCATACCAATGAATGTAACTCCACCTGAGATCTCTGGAGCGGATAGTGCATCGCGTTGCGTTGGATGTCAGTCCGAAAATAATTTTGGTTACTGCTTCTGCCTTGAATGCGGAGCTGGTCTGGGTAATGTTACGCTAGAGCTTGGCAAAGTAGATTACCCGCTCGCGTCTGGATGATTCATTTTGCCATTTTCTTTTTAATTTCAACACAAACTGCAACTTGCTGATTTCATCTGCGTCCTTCCTCAAAGTGTCGAAGAGCTTGGCAAATGAGGAAATAGTATGAGCAAATCAAGTAGTACCGGTTCGAAAGCGGCGTTTCTAATATCCTGCATTGTTCTGTCTCAATCTCTCAGCGGGTGTGGGGGGTCGAGTACTACTAACACCAGCAATCTTCCGCCTGTTGACGATTCGGCGCGCAACTCATCCAATGCAGCCCCTGTAGCCGCCCACAGAGGCATGTCTACTGGACAGAAAGTTATTCTCCTGGCCGGTGCAGCTGCCCTCTATTACATGTATCAAAAGAATCAGCAAGCCCATGCCAAAGGCAACACGGGTGAGCCGCAATATTATCTTTCCAAAAACGGTCGCGTCTATTATCGCGAGGCCGGGGGCCGAGTTCACTGGGTCACTCCCCCCAAAGAAGGGATCATGGTGCCAAGTGAGGAGGCTAATCAATATCAACAGTTTGAAGGATATCAAGGACAAGCAAGTGGTCGCGATTTGGCTGGCATAGGTACAGCTCAATAGGAGGTTGTGATGGATTTATTTTCTCTTTTGAATAGTGTGAAACAAGCGATTTATGATAATCCGAATACACCACACCAACCAGGGAATGATCCCGGTGGGTTGATTGGTGGGATTGAAAATCTTTTCGGTCAGTTTGGCCAGCAAAACGGCGATCGTTCGATCCTCTCGGCCAGCCGAGATCCTCTCGGAGATCCAGCAGACCAAGGTTTCGGAAACATTCGACCGGCAAGCCAAGATCCCCTTGGTGACCCAGGCCGCTAAGCACCATATCTGGTGATTTTGCAAATGTGCGTGCCTGCAGTGCTGGGGGCGCACATTTGTTATATATGAAATTTGGATTTTAACTTCTGGCTAAATGACTTTTGAGTCGAAGTAGTGCTTGCATCTGCGGTGCTGTTCAACGGCATACCACCATGTCTGCTCAACCAATCCATTGTGTCGTTCAACACGACCGGTTTTATGTAGGCGGTGCCCAATAAGATGTGTCCGCAGCCGGATATTTCCTGCAGCGACTTATCCGCAGTCTTAAAACCGTCGAACACGCGACCGACAGAATGGGCATTGACGATTTGATCATCGCTTCCTTGAATTAACAACACAGGAATCGACCGCGGAACTTCACTTGCTAAAGCAGGCATCTGACTGATGAAGTTCATCGTTCCGATTAGGTTCAAGGCTGATTGTCGGCTTTTATTTAGCGGATCGTGCACCATTTCGTCCGCTGTTCTCTTATCGTCAGAAACGTATTTTGAATAATAGTCGGTTAAATCTACCGGAGCGACGAGTTTGGCCATGCCGATCATGAATTGCGGACCCATACCACCAGGTTTGTGAATGTGTGGCTCCACTCCGGCAGCGCACAGGATTAAACCTTTAATCGCTTTTGGTTCGTTGATCACGGCTTTGAGAAGTACCGCACAACCAGCGCTTTCTCCCATGCCAAATATTTGGGCTCCAGGGTGTTCTTTGCGCAGCCGCATCAACAAGCGGCTCAAGTCATCGCAACTTATGTTGAAGTCGTTGTTGGTGCTAGTCCGGCCGATCCATCTGCCATGACCTCGCAAATCCGGAGCAACAACCAGGTAGCCCTTTTCGGCAAGCGTCCTGGCAAGCACATCGAAGCAGGCGCCTTGTTGAGTAAAGCCATGCACCGCGACAAAAATTAGTTTTGGATTGGGGTTATTGTCGTCCTGCCACTCGTAAAGAGGGATGCCGAGCTTTTGAGATATGACGCTGTTATCAGCGCGCTGCACGGCAGCGAAGCAGGAGGACGCGCAATTAAATCCGATCAGACTCGCCGTCACAGCTAATCTGAGAAGCAAATTAGGCAACGGAGGCGGACTGATGTTGAGGTTGGTTATGCTCACAGCGGCTCGTACGAGAATGATACTTATTATAGTGACGAGCGGATTCGCTTTTGGAGCCTTCAAGTCAGATTAGAAGCGGTCAGTGTTTCGGAATGTGAATTCCTGTAAAATCCACAACGTCATACCCGAACCAACTTGGAAGCGAACCACATGAGTGCAACCATGACCGATGTTATTTGGCAACCCAAGGGCGAATACCTCAACAGCCGCGTGGCGGACTTTATGAATAAGCACGGGCTGAAAGACTGGCAGCAACTTATCAAGAAGTCTTCTGAAGACACTGAGTGGTTTTGGAAATCGGCAGTTGAGTACATGGGCTTCCAATGGAGTCGACCCTACGATCAGCTCATGGATCAGTCAGGTGGCTTGCCGTGGACGAAATGGTTTGTCGGCGGTCAGATCAACATCGCCGCGAATTGCTTGGACTGGCAGCTTGAGGCTGGACACAAGTCCGGCGCAAGAACTAGTGTCGGCAAAGATCACATGGCATTAATTTGGCAAGGTGAAGATGGCGCTAGCCGCAAACTAACTTATGGCGAGCTCAACGAAATGTCTGGCAAAGTGGCAGCTGTTTTAACCAAGCTCGGTGTGCAAGCTGGGGATGCAGTTGGTATTTATATGCCGATGGTACCGGAGGTAGTGGCAGTATTATTCGGCTGCTTGAAGGTCGGAGCCGTGGCGGTACCTGTATTCAGTGGCTACGGTGCCCAAGCATTGGCGGCTCGAATTGAGGATGCAGAGGCTAAGGTTTTGTTCACCGCGGACTTCGGCAAGCGGAAAGGTAAATTGATCAATATCAAAAATGATGTTGATGAAGCCGCCAAAAAGTTGCCTGGGCTAAAGCACGTGGTGGTACTTAAACACGTCGGCAACTCGGTCAACTGGGTGGATGATCGCGATCTTTGGTTTCATGAAGTTGTCGACGCGGCCAATCCGGCACCTACCAAAATGGATCTACCGGCTGAACATCCTTCCATGTATTTGTATACCTCAGGAACAACAGGCAAGCCCAAGGGCTGCGTTCATACTCACGCCGGCGCCTTGGCGCAAATCGCCAAAGAACTGGGTTTCACGTATGATGTGCGCCCTGACGATGTCTTCTTCTGGGTGTCGGATATCGGCTGGATGATGGGTCCATGGGAGATGATTGGTGTCACTTTTTGGGGCGGCACCATCGTCATCTTTGAAGGAGCACCAACCCATCCAGCACCGGATATTTTGTGGCAGATGGTCGAACATCATAAAGTAACAACCCTCGGTATAAGCCCCACCGCGATCCGAAGCTTACGAACCTTCGGCGATCAGTGGGTGCACAAGCATGACTTGAGCACTCTTCGCATGCTCGGCTCAACAGGCGAAGCTTGGGATGAAGACAGCTATATGTGGTTTTTCGACAACGTCGGCGGAAAACGCTGCCCAATTATGAACATTTCGGGAGGAACTGAAATCGTTGGCTGTTTGCTCATGCCATTACCCGTGATGCCAATCAAAGCCTGTTCGTTAGGCAGCGCAGGCCTCGGAATGGATGTCGATGTTTTCGATGAAGCCGGAAACAGCATCAAAAATGCCATTGGACACTTGGTTTGCAAAAAACCAGCCCCGTCCATGACCAAGGGATTTCTCAAAGATCCAGATCGATATATGGAGACGTATTTCAGCAAATTTCCTGGCGTCTGGTATCACGGAGATTGGGCCAAAGTGGATAACGATGGTGCATTTTTCTTGTTCGGTCGCTCTGATGATACCGTCAAAGTTGCCGGAAAACGAGTCGGTCCCGGTGAAGTTGAATCAGTGTTGGTAGAGCATGCGAAAGTAGCTGAGGCTGCTGTGATCGGCGTTCCTCACGAAATAAAGGGCGACGCACTGGTTTGTTTTGTGGTTCTAAATCCCAACATTGACCAATCTGCAGAACTTGAAAAGGAACTTAGATACATGGTGGGAGAGCGACTCGGTGCGGTTCTCAGACCCGAAATCGTTCATTTCGTCCAGTCCCTGCCGAAGACGCGGTCCGGCAAGATTGTTCGCGCCACGATCAGACGACGTTATCTAGGCGAGCCAGTGGGTGACTTATCTTCGGTTGAAAATCCAGATGCACTCGAGTCGATCAAACCACTGTCCGTAAATTAGGTACAAGCGAAAGCGGGAAAAATAGAGACTCTCACTGTCTAGAAGTGGAGTCCCAACTCGTTGATCGATTTCCAGTCCAGGCAATCATCTGGCAATACCCGCGCATGCCTTGGAATGCGATGAAGGAAAATCAGTGAGCAGAACCCTCACATTAAAGGGGTGGGTACATACCCTGTACTGTTTCACTTCGATTAATATGTTAAGCAAAAAAGGCGGGTTTAGCCAAAGCCAGAAAGGCTTGAGTGGCTTATGTTTTCACGAACCACAAAGTGCGCAAACCCTGATGTAACATAGCTTTACTTGTACTAAAACCAAAAAATAAAGGAGGGTCCGACTGTAGTTAATGTGCGGAAGGCTTCATACTACAAAATTTTCACAAGTTTTCCATAGACTCGCCTTGCCCACAAAATTACAAACGACATGAATTCCGGAGAAGACGTCATGGCTCCTACAGACGCGCTCATTTCTAAAACAGTCGACGACGCAAAGAATGCTAAACCGAACGATGCCGCCGCGGCCAAACATGTTCTCGACGACATTTACGACATAAAAAATCGGGATGGTGCCGATCCAAAACGCTTAAAGAACGACTTCGACGCCTTGAATCAAAAGCTTCACGAGCAAGGCGTGCTGCCAGGTTTATTCATCACTGATGCCAGTAAAAGTGATGTGGTTGTGAAAGGTAGTGACGGAAAAACTCAGACTCTCGATGCCGGACAACTTGGTAAAACATTGGATGGTGCGCCTAAGCAACAAGGCAAAGCTTTCGATGGTGGCTTCGACCACTCACACGAAGATCCAAACCAGCGCGTAATTCCTGATGCTCAGGGGCGCGTCGGTGACATCACGCGACCGGACGGTTCAACCACCCACATCAATTACGATGGCGGCGACAAAAATCCAAATAAAATTACTACAACTAATAAAGACGGCTCAACGATCACTTTCGAAAAGAGCGGCACTCAGTGGACTGAAACCACAAAACCCGTCAACGGAACGCCAACCGTTAACCCAAATTTGGACTCCGTCACAGTCTCCAACGATGGAAATATTACTACAACTGAAGGCACTGTCACCCAGGTTTTCAGTGCCACCGGTGAGCGTGATGTCACTCATCAAACTGATAAGAACGGTCCGATCTCCCGAGCTCAATACGGATACGATGCCAACGGCCAGTTAGTCTCTGTTAACCGCACCACCGAAGATGGCGGATTTGAAAGTTTCAATAAAACACCTGGCTCAGATCAATGGCAAATGAGAACTACCACAGCTGCTGGTATAGATGGTGGCACAATCGCTGCAGCCAACGTGAAGTTCAATCCCGACGGCGGTGTGAGCTACGATTCAGGCAAGGCTCATGTTACGGTCGAAGGCTACGGGGCGAAACACGTCACCGAAGACACCAGCTATGGTACCTACGAACAGAGCTTCGATCCATCCGGCAAGCTCACTACAGTTGCTCGAACTGACAATACAACCGGCAAGACAGAGTTGGTCTCTTTTCTTAACGGCGGCAAGGGATCGTTGCTTGTTTACGATACAAAGAATCCCGACAATTATTCATCCCCCGATGTGAAGGTAAATCTTGATGGCTCCTACAGCTACAAGAATGATCAAGGACAAGATGTAACAAGAAGTTCTGACTTCACAGGAGATGGACTAAAGCAAACACCGATTGATCCAGCCGTGACTAAAGTGGCAAAGGATAACGGTTTGGATGTGAACCGTAGGATTGAAAATGGACACTTCGTTTACGACTATAGTGTCGAAGTTAGCGGCCAACGGCAAACTATTTTGTCCACCGATAGACAGGCAAGCGAAGCCAGTGCTCAACTTCAACAATTGCGCGATGCAAAATTAACAACAGTCGAGCACGACAACAACGTCCAGATCAGCAGAGACGGACAGACGACATCAGTTGATGGTAAGGACATCCCCGTCAAGACACCAAATCTGGGGCAACTCTATGGTGTTGAAGCGGCATTAGTTCGTTCAGTGCCTGATCTTAAGACACCCGGTGGCCAACCGTTGCAGATAGATTTTCTTGTCCATCAAGGCGACAACCCGAACGTTGGAGGATTTTCAGACCTCGGAAAACGCGTGGTGATCGAACCCAATGGTGGCGAAGAAGCTGGACCCGGGGCTGTGGAATCGGTGTTCTTGCATGAATTGGCACACAATGGGCAAGCCGATCTTTACGGAAAAGACAAAACCCTGGAAGACCAATATGCAGGAAGACTTGGATTTGTGCGAGCCGGAAATGACTGGCTGCTGATCACCAAGGACGGACGTTATTTTAAATCTGATCCGGGCAAAGGTGGCGTCGGAAGCAGCGATTGGGAACGCACAGACAAGGATGGCAACCCGATTGATGCCAAAGGTAATAAATCCAATAACCCGCAAAAGATTTCTAACGACGAAGCCCGCAACTTAGCATTGATCAAACCGGCAACTACTTATTTCCCAGATCCAGCGGAAGCTGGTGCCGAAGGGAGTTTGATGTTTCGCGGTGGAGAAGCCCGTCGCTCCGAGTTTTTGCGAGATAACCCTGATGATTACAACGCCATCAAAACGCTTGACCAATTAGATCTCAACAAAACATACGGACTCGACTCGAACGGACAGCCAAATTACATTCGAAACCCAGACGGCATTCCAGTTCCAAACACAGCCTCGAATCACCAAGCGGTAACTGATTTTGAAAACAATGTTACGTCACCCAAATTTAGCGATTCTCTTGGAGGACTTATTGGACAAATGGACAACGCTCAAAAGTCGCCTTCACATTAGTAATTGATCGAACTTCCTGTCTTAGAACCCGAAGCTAATATTTAATAGGCTTAACCAAGTTGCCCAATGTCATGGGCATTAGGCGATAATCTAATCGGACCGATGGCACGCTGCCCCTAGGTAGCTTATTCCGAGTGCTTGACCAATGACCTGGGTTTTCAGGAGACAAGAATGACTGCAAGTCGAATAGTGTGGTTGCCAGTGTTGGCAATTGGAATCGTTCAACTCCAAAGTGGAGCTTTAGCTGATGAGACATTGCGTGCTGACACACCTCGTCTCGATACCACGCGTGTAATTAAGCGAGCGCCATTAAGTGGTCAAATCAGTGTTCAGGCCAAACATGACCATGTTCAAGCACACAAGCCAGCGGTAACTAACCCTGAGCCTCCAAAGGTGGTGAAAGTCGCGCCCAAAAAACCGATTTTGAACGCTTCAGCGAGCAGCTTTAGAGGCGCGCCTATGCAAAGCACTCTAGATCGCAATCGCGATTTGATCCGTGGTTTTACTCGAGACTTCAACAACAACAATCCTTATGCAATGCGGATTCAAGCTCAAAAACCGAAGTGGACCAATGCCGATGACGCTCCGTACAGATGGGGGCAATGCGGCACCGGCGGCTACTATGACACTACCGGCATCTACAAGGGTCCAATGGTCTGGGGCGACAAGCTAGCAGCCCTGGGTGGACGCTTTTATGACGGCACGCCAGTACCAAAAGGCGAAGTGAAGATCAATGCCCTGGGTCATATCTGGTGGCAGAATCAATTGTCGAATAATTTTGTAAAACGTGAAGACCTACGCAAACAAGGCTTCAACGAATAAGTTCGGCTCGAAATCACGCAAGTCGTCAATCTGCTCTCCTAGTCCGATCAATTTGACTGGGATTTTCAGCTCGCGTGCCACACTGAATACGACACCACCTTTTGCGCTGCCATCAAGTTTTGTCAGAATGACACCAGTCAACGGACAGACTTCAGTGAAGACTTTTGCTTGCTGTAAACCGTTCTGACCGATTGAAGCGTCTAACACCAAAAGCGCTTCCAGAGGCTGGTCTGCGGCATGTTTTTCGACAACACCACGAACTTTTTTCAGCTCTGACATCAAATTTGCTTTGTTGTGCAATCTGCCTGCGGTATCAATTACCAACGCGTCATATTTTTCTGCTTTCGCTCTTTGTATTGCTTGAAAGACCACGGCGCCGGGATCCGATCCATCTTGCAGGCGCACGATATCTACGCCCGCACGTTCTGCCCAGATCTCTAATTGCGTTTCTGCAGCAGCCCGAAATGTATCGGCAGCAGCCATGAGAACACGCTTGCCTTCTTGTTTCAAACGCCAGGACAACTTGCCTATGCTTGTTGTTTTTCCGGTGCCGTTCACGCCGACTACCATGTAGATGTTTAACATCCCTGGTGTGTAGTTGAGTTTGCAGCTTGGAATATCGGCAAGCATTGCCGTAAACTCCGCCTTTAAGAAAGACTCTACATCACGGCTATTCCAGCCTTTAGACTTAGCTTCTTTGCGTAGATGCGAGGTCAAAAGTTCTGCTGTTGAGAGACCTAAATCAGCTCGAATCAACTTTTCTTCGATGTCTTCAAGGTAGTCTTCATCGATTGCGCGCGGCGGAGGTGGTGGAGGAGGCTGAGGCTGAGCGACAGCTTGATTCTGACTCGTGAAAGAGTTTATGCCGGCGTACTCTTGAACATTTGCTTCGTCCTCAGAACCTCTGTCGACAACGGAGTCGACCACGGCGCTTTTGGTTCTAGCCAGGGCCGTCTTCAGCTTGCCTAAAGTTGAACCCCACCAGTTCTTGCCTTGCTGTTGCTGTTCTTGTTCTTCTTGTTCGTCGTTCATAATTCTCGTTTTAAAGTTTGCTCAAACTCTGATCGTCAACATTGATCTCTGTCTGCTCACGCTCTCTGAATGTGCCTTTAAGGCGAAAATGTTTTGCTTCTTCAGATAAATCGGAAAGCACACCATTGATAAATTTTGCCGCCTTCTCATCGGCGAATCGATGAGCAAGCTCAACCGCTTCACTGATCGCCACGTTGACTGGCACGTCATCAATGAAGAAAGCCTCTGCGCAAGCCAGTCTCAAGATGTCGCGATCGATGCTGACCATCCTGTCCACATTCCACTTCGCCTTTGCAAACTTGATAAACTCGTCGATTTGAGCGCGATGTTCAACATACACCGTGATGATGCGCACCAGAAATTCGCGCACTTCGTTTTTATCATTTTTGGGAACGTGACTTTGCCCTGTGTGTCCGCAATTTTTGCACTCTACTGTGAGCGGCATTGTTCCTTCGAGCATGGCCAAATCAGGAACGTCTAGAGCTTCGGCAGCAAAGTTTAAGGCCCGATCTAATTTCTCCACAGCTTCTTTTAATTGACCTGTTGTAACCGGAACTGGACCCATCTCATCGATGGCGTCTTTGTTGCGTGGATGATCGAATTCGATGTCTGCTAGTGACTGAGAGCAATTGAGCAAAAGTGCGTTTGCATCAGCTAAGTTTTGTTTTGCATAATCGCAAAGCATACGCACTGACTTGGAAACGATGACATCCAAGTCTTGCTTTTCCAGCTTCTCGCGGTCTTTCGGAAGTTGCGGCATGACAATCACCGCTAATTCTCGTGCTATTCGACGTCCTGTTGCCACTTGTTTTTACCGATGAGAGTCCGCGCCACAAGCGATAGTGCCTGCTTTTTACGAGCCATAGATGTCACATGTTACCATGACGACCTGTTCACGGTAGATTCCTGCATCAGCGCTTAAAATGTCGCAAAAAGGAAATTTTTGATTTGACGGTGACGGATTTATGCGTATAACAGGTGGGGAAGCAAGAGGCCGCTTGGTTCCAAGCCCTGATGGTTTGGCAGTTCGACCGACTGCCTCAAAAATAAGGCAGGCTTTTTTTAACATTTTGCAAGCAAAAGTTGGCGACTGCGATTTTCTTGATGTCTTCGCCGGCACCGGCCTAATGGGGTTGGAAGCTCTTAGTCGAGGTGCCAATTCCCTTGTCTCGGTGGAAGCGGATCGCCGCATGGTCAAGTCATTGGCAGAAAGTTTGAAGTTCCTTGGATTCGAAGGTGAAGTAATAGCCGGTGATTACAGGCATATTCTCTCAACATTGCCGCCACTCAAATTTGACATCATCTTTGCCGACCCACCTTACAAGACGAATTACCCTGTTGGTGTTGTCGAAACAGTCGAGCGCTACGAATTGTTGAAAGCAGGTGGCGTTCTGGCGATTGAACACATTCGCGGCTACAAATTTGCTGATCCAGAAGGCGCGTTACAGGTCTACGATCGTCGTCAATATGGTCAGACAGTTCTATCTTTCTTTCGCAATCAAACCGATCAACTGTTATCCTAGGATAGTCTATGCACACGAGTGGGGTCTGTGCACTCTAGAGGGGTCTATGCAGCGAAGCTGCTCGACTCCGCAAGCTGCCCGACTCCGCAAGCTGCTGCGACTTAACCTTGATTAGGTTTGGAGTGATGCTAATTCAGCATTGCTGATCGGCGAAAGGGCGATTCTATGTCAGACGAGCAGAAACAGATCCGCATAGGCGATCTTTTGATGCAATCTGGAATTTTAACCTCTGAATATATTCGTAATGCTCTTCACAACTTTGAGCAACGGGGGTTGCCGATCGGAAAAGTCTTGGTCATGTCGGGTTATCTGACTGAGCCGCAGCTGCGCACTGCTCTCGAGGTTCAGTCGCTGGTCAACGATGGATTGCTTCCCTTAGAGGTTGGCATTGCCGTTTTGCAGATCGCCCACAAGGAAAAAATTCCTCTTGCAGAAGCGCTGCAGTCATCAGGGTTTGTTCAACCGGAAGATCAGCTGACCAATAAGTTGGGACAATTGTTGGTGGCCGCCAATATTGTCAGCAACAAAGAACTAGACGAAGCATTGCAGACGAACGTTCGAACCGGGCTACCGCTTGGACACATATTCTGTTTTCGCGGATTTGTATCGCAAGCTCTTATCTACACCGCGTTGCTTGCCCAACAACTTATACGTCGAGGCATGATCGGCCGAGATCAAGCAATTCAGGGGCTGCGAGCTGCATCCGAGCGCGAACGTAAGCTGGAAAAGGCGGACGTAAACCGTGGTTTCGTCCGGCTGCCGATGAAACCTTCTTTGAAATTGGGAGAGCTCTTTATGGAGGCTCGCATGATCACAGAACAGCAGCTGCTCGACGCGTTGCACCGTTCATTGATGACGGGATCATTCATTGGTGAGGTATTTGTCGAGTCCCGCTTGGCTACACCCGAAGTCGTAGCGGCTGGCATCGAGATTCAAGAGATGTTGGATAACGGCACACTGACTGCGCCGCTTGCAACTGAAACATTGCTGATGGTGCGCGCCGATAAAGTTCCTTTGTATAAAGCGGTTGCTGAAGTGGCGATCTTCAGACAACGAAAAAATAAATCTGTTCAGTTGATGGAAATTCTCACATCATCTGGCGCAGTGACCCTGATCAATGTACCGAACGATATTCAAGAATGCCTCGAAGTTAACTACAATCAAGCTGCTGATGTCTGCAAGCTTTTGCTGCATTACAATCTGGTCAATGAAAGAGCACTCTATGGAGCCTTGCGAAGCGTGTATTTGATCGACGAAAAGGTAGTCAATTTTCAACAGGCAATAATGGCGCTAGATTTTTCGTTACGGGCGAATCTGAGTTTTGATGAAGCGATTTTTCAACTTGGTTGGACAACGAGAACCCGGTTGCGAGTGCCTCCGGAAGAATAATCGAATGGCCCGGAGGTTTAGGCGTCTCCCGCTCTAATGAGAGCCGGACATTGGCGGCGGACCGATGTCTTTTTCTGTGGCTGTCCCATTCGATATGGCAATCCATTGATGTAATTCTGACAATTTGAAATCCGAATTCTGCAAAAATTGACCCAAAACTTGCGCATCGGTTTTTGTAATTACAGTTTCGTCCAAAGGCTCATCATCAGCCAGATTGATTATGGTGTCAAAATATTTGGCGACTAATTTGAGCATCGCGTATTGATCTGCAGAAAAGAGATTAGGCTGCACAAGGGCAGCAGTCATTTCTGCACGCGAGATCCCGTTGTTGTCGGGATCAAGAGTGGCGAATGTCTGATATAGCAGATCAACCAATTGTTTGCCTGGAAGCTCTTCTTCTGGGTTTCGATAATTTTCTAAAGCACGGTCTTCTTTAGTTCCGCCCAGCAGCCAGACCACGTCTTTTAGCATGTTGCCGGCAGCTTTTTCTTTGTCGTTGTTCATTGGTTGCGGCATATTTTACTCTGCAAAATTACTAGATAGAATATGGTGTCAGCCCCTAATCTTTCTTTACGGAATCAGCAATCGTTTGTTCTGCTGTCGACACTGATGTAGCGCTTGCTGATGTGGTGCTTCCTGGTGTGGTGCCTGCCGGCACTGCTTCTGGTGGAACAGCCATTCTACCTGTTGTTGTGCTTGGATACTTGAGGCGCTCGTGGTGCAAGGTTCGCCATACATGAACGAACGCCTTTTTGATGCCCTCTAATTCGGCATACGTCAATCCTGATTCATTGAACTGACCATCGTCCCAACGATTTTGGAAAACCTTGCTCATCGCTTCCTCTACTTCCTCTTGCGACGGATCCTTCATGCTGTGCGTTACAGCTTCGGACACATCGGCTAACATCACTATTGATGTCTCTTTTGATTGTGGCTTAGGTCCTGGATAACGATAGAAGTTTGGGTCAACTTTGTCTGTGCCATCTCTGAGGCATGCCTTGTGATAAAAGTAAGCCATCAGTGATGTGCCTTGGTGCATAGGAATAAAGTCTTGAACAGCCTTAGGAAGTCCATATTCTTTCGCCACGGCAATGCCGTCTGTAACATGGGCCAGCACTCGATCACGGCTGTCCTCTGGAGACATTGAATCATGAGGGTTCTTGTCTCCAAGTTGATTCTCGATGAAATATTTTGGTCGCACCATCTTACCGACGTCGTGATAAAAAGCACCGGCCCGCACAAGATTAACATCCGCTCCAATGCCTCGAGCGCCCGCCTCAGCTAGATTGGCGACGGCGAGACTATGCTGATACGTACCTGGTGCATTCTCTTCAAGTTTACGCAAGAGCGGTTGGTCCGCGTCTGTAAGTTCGGCCAGCCGGAACGGTGTCAACATTCCAAAAATGCTTTCTAAGAATGGTAGTGAGCCGATCGATACGATGGAAAGAATGATCCCGCCAAAAAATTCGTAGGTCAGACCTTTAACTAGTGTCGTCGGAGAGGAAACGCCACTGACCAGTGAGGCGATTACAAAACCGAGCCCTTGAGCAACTGCCATAATCAAGCCTGTCGACATGAGCGCGTGCCGCTTCTTTGAGTAGAAGCCGATGGCAGCACCAGCTGCGGTGCAGAGGGCGACCAGGTTATAAAAATCCAACAAGCCGTCAACGCCTAGGAATATTGCAATGGTCACCGTTACTGCGATTGCTACTCGCTGACCCAAGAAAATTGTCAGAATAAGAGCTGCAGCAGACAACGGCACGATTTGTGGGAATGATTTCCCCCAGATTGCTGATAATGCGAACACCACTACTGATACCGTGTACATCAATCCAATCGATGCGGTAGAGAACAAATGTTTTGGTTCCATGGCAAACAAAAAGAGCGCCACCAGCGAGACTGCCGCTGCCAGTGACAATGCTAAGCCGACTATAAACGGCCAGCGGTTTGTTTCACTGATGCCCATTGTTTGCAAAATTTCTACGTTTTCAGGCGTGATCATTGCGTTCTTTTTGACGATTAGCTCGCCAACGGTAATCTGTTTCATCATTGGCTTGACGGCCACTGCAGTGAGTGTCGCTTTGTTTTCTGTAGCGGCTAAATCAACTTCCATGTTTGGATGAAGTTGTGAGCAGATCAGTTGAGCGGTGGCTTTTCGCAGTGGAGCCGCCCAATCGTCGGGCAGAAATTCGATCGCTGGCTCAATCCACGAGTCAGGCTCTTCCGGCAGTCGATGAAAAATGCGAATAATACGACTGGCCGTTTTTTCAACATTCGTTTTGTATGCAGCAAGATCAGCATCCTGAACGGATAGGGCGATAGTAATTTCAAATGGCTGCAGATTGGGATCTTCCGCTTTGATTTTCTTCAAAATCTCTCGTTGCGATTTGAGCTCTGTTTCCGTTGTATCCAGTCGAGTCGCTTCAACTTTGACACCATTGGCGAAGGCTGCATCTTCTCCTGTTAACAGATTTTGATACTCCAGCACAGCTGGCCGCGACTTACTAGGAACTGCGTGCAAGCCCGCTGCATGCAATTTATTGATTTCGTTGAGCAAGTCGGCTATGGCTTGCCGAGTTTTTTTGTCGTCGTCTTTGTTTGTTTTGAAAACTGGCATTACAGCCTGACGAGCTCGCTCCCGGGCTTGCTTTGTTGCTGCTTCGTCGATGACCAGACTGGCGTGAGTAGCAACGAGGTCTCTGTCGGCTGCGTCGCCAACACGAAATCCAGTGTTGTAAATGTGATGAGCGCTTAAAGCAAACACTAAGGCGAAAAAGCCTAGAGTCCCGACAGAAAGCCAATTGAAGAAAGAGCGCTCTGAAGGAAAGAGATCATGATGCGCTTCAGGTCCAGCCACCTGGACCTCTTTATTAACGATTGGCTTCGATTCGGGTTTTTCCGCACTCGATTCGGACCGACTCGATTGACTCGATTGTTCGATTTGTGAATCTTGAGACCGGTTTGCGGGTTCAGGAGCGTCAGTAGCCATACATTCCTTGAGGCTTTGTTATCCGAGGATAGTCTTACATGCCCGCCTTAGATATATTCGTTCGAGTGATGTCTGTGTCGCCCTTGATCTTAGCGCGCATTTCACCTTGAGTTCTTTTCATGATTGGCTTTCGTCTGCCGGGTTCATAGAGTACATGCGTTTGCGATAATTGCTGGACGATGACAATTATTCCCAGCTATAAAGGCAAATCACCGGATAACTCATCTTCTCGCCCAGACGACGAATCGCTGGCAAGGGAAGAGAAGGGCACCTCGGGTGATCCCCAGTCCATTCCACTGACCGAATCGAAAGCACGAAAGCGTTCCCTGGTGCTCTCTGCCCAGGAAACTCCGGCTGATCATCGCTCGGATAATGCTCTGCGCCCACAGACTCTAGCTGAATACGTCGGTCAATCTCGGATCAAAACAATGCTGCAAATGTCGATAGTTGCGGCACAGGGACGGGGTGAATCTTTAGACCACGTTCTATTTTACGGACCGCCTGGTTTAGGCAAAACCACCTTGGCTAAAGTGATTGCCAATGAGATGAAAGCGAATATCCATATGGCTTCAGGACCGAGCCTTGAACGGCCAAGAGACATAATTGGGCTTGTTCATCAATTGGAAAAGCACGACGTTCTTTTCATTGATGAGATTCACAGACTGAGTCGAGTGGCTGAGGAGCTGCTTTATCCGGCGATCGAGGATTTTGTAATAGACCTTACCACAGGGAAAGGTCAGGCAACGCGGACGATGCGTTTACCTTTGCCTCGTTTCACGCTTGTGGGCGCAACAACAAAGGCCGGCATGATTTCAAACGCACTGCGTGATCGTTTTGGATTTGTTTGCAGGCTTGAGTTTTACAATCTCGAAGAGTTGTGCTCCATCGTCGCCCGCACAACCAGAATTTTGAACGTCAAAGCCGATGAAAAGGCTGTTCGTGTGATTGCCTCTCGAGCGCGTGGCACACCGCGCATTGCCAATCGGCTTGTCAGGCTGGTTCGCGACTATGGTCAATTTCAAGGAAAAGAACTAATCGATGAAGCGATTGCAATTGCTGCGCTTGAATCGTATCAAGTAGATTCCTTTGGCTTGGATAACACGGACAGGCGTTTCCTTGAAATTCTAATCGACAACTACAATGGCGGCCCTGTCGGAGTCGAAACCATAGCGGCGACGCTTGGTGAGGATCGAGACACACTCGAAGATGTCTATGAACCCTTCTTAATTCAAAATGGGTTCATTCATCGAACCCCGCGCGGTCGAATGGCCACAGCCAGAGCTTATCAGCATCTGAAACGCACACCTCCGACCATGCAGCTCAACTTGGATTTGGCGGCGGACCCGCTTGAAGAGAAGTGGTAAGCATTACGCGATTGTTGTTCTCTGTGATTGTTTCTGTCGGCATCATATTTAGTGCCTGGGCCGCCCCTGCTCATTCGCGAGGCACTGCTGATGCGACCGGCGGGGACAAACTTTCTAAGATTGACGAGCAGTTTGTGATCGGCAAAGTTTTGACGGTTACTCAACCTAAATTGAACAATCAGTTGTTGGAGCACACCGGCATGGTCAGCAATCAACAACTAGTGCACGTGGAGATTTTAGAAGGACCGTTGAAGGGCATGGATGCGGTTATCACAAATGAGATGACTGACAATCCGGCTTTCAACGTCGCAGTTGAACCAGGACAAGAAATAGTCTTGTCTATGGTCACCGAAAACGGTGGCAAGCCCGAATTCAATATTGCCGACTATCATCGTGCGCCAGTGCTGTGCTGGTTGCTGGTTGTCTTCTTGGTTGTGTTTCTAGCTTTTGGCGGCAAGAACGGGCTTAAATCACTGGCGGGTCTAGTGATCAGCGTCTTGCTGATCGCCCTGGTGCTGCTGCCATTGAGTATGAGTGGCGTCAATCCGCTTCTAACGGCGATCTTCATCTGTTTAGTCGCTACCAGTACCAGTATGTTGCTGGTTGCCGGTTTCTCCAAAAAAGCCGCTGCCGCGATTCTCGGCACCGTGGGTGGTGTGATCATTGCCGGAATTGCCGCTCAAATCGTTATTGTCATGGCTCCGCTGACGGGACTTTCCAGCGAAGAGGCGCAGATTCTGAGAGGATCCGTGCTCAACCAACCACCGGCTTTCTACAGCGGTTTACTCGCGGCCGGCATGTTGATTGGGGCCTTGGGTGTGATTATGGATGTCGGAATCTCTGTCGCTTCCGCTGTGCAGGAAGTAGCCAAGACCGGGGAGAATCTTACGGCAAGTCAACTTTATCAGTCCGGAATGAACGTGGGACGGGACATCATGGGTACAATGACGAATACTTTGATTTTGGCTTACACCGGAAGCGCATTGCCCCTACTCTTATTGGCAGCACAAATGCCGAGCATAAAATTGCTCAACCTTGATTTGGTGGCAACCGAAATTGCCTCCGCGCTAAGTGGCAGCTTAGGTCTTGTCTGCACAATTCCATTGACAGCGCTTGCCGCCGCCAAACTCATGTCAAAAGGCGAAACAGAAGACTTTTCAGGAGCCGGTTAGCGAAAAAATCCATGCGCATTGTCTGGGGTTTCCTTTTATTTTTCGCTGCAATCGCCAGCATTTTGATGGGTGGTCTTGTAATGCCCATTATTTTGGGCGGAGCCTGCTATCAGGGTGGCACAGAATTTATTGCTATGGCTCGAGCAAAAGGCATGAATCCTTCGCCGCGAATTATTCTCAGCATGATTCTCGCTTTTTTTGCTGTGGCCGCAATTCCGTGTATACCTGGCATACCACAAGATTTGGCCACTACCCAATCTGCGCTTTCACACTTCCCAATCTTGTTAACGATAGGAATATGCGCGTCGTTTTTTCGCTTGTTATTTAGGCGTAATTCGCCGCCTGCCACCATCGCTGATATAGCTACGACAATTTTGGGATTCATTTATGTTGGTTTTCTGCCCAGTCATCTCGTTTTGCTTCGAAACTTGTATCCGAGCGGTGTGGAACCAATCGCCAATCCGCTCCAGCAGCCTGGACTGGCCTACGTCTGGGTCAGCCTGTTCATCATCTGGGCGACTGATGTATTTGCTTATCTCGTTGGCAAGAAGTGGGGAAAACACTTGCTTTATCCGCTTATCAGCCCGAAGAAAACTGTTGAAGGCGCAATCGGTGGATTTCTCGCCTCAATATTTTGGTCGATGGTGGTCGTGCACTTGGCTGACAACTTCATTTTTACTAATTGCACTCCGTTTAAGCATAGCTTCTGGTTAGCGGCGGTGATGGGTGCTGCGATTTCAATTGCGGCGCAACTCGGCGATCTATGCGAGTCTATGCTCAAGCGGGATGCCGGTGTGAAAGACTCGGGCAACACACTTCCGGGTCATGGAGGCTTCTTGGATCGCGGCGACAGTATGATTTTTGGTGGCGCTGTTGCTTACTATTTGATCAGTCTGGTTGTATTGAAAATCTTCTAGTTCTTGGCATACCGTCATGACACTATGCTGGAAGTCGGAATCTTCTAGTTCTTGGCATGATTCTGACAAATGACCAGTTTTACTGTTTCGGACAAGACATAGGACATACAGGCTATGCGTCGGCTATGATATATTTCTGACCAGCCTAGTTTGGAGAGGTGGCTGAGTGGTCGAAAGCGGCTTCCTGCTAAGAAGTTGTACGGTCAAAAGCTGTACCGAGAGTTCGAATCTCTCCCTCTCCGAAGTTTTCGAAACCTAATTCCCTTTCTGCTTCGGACTTGATGTTCGAAGATTAAAAGCTCGGGTACCCTTCAACTTTTTGCTTTCCTCATTCAGGTTAAGCTATATTACATCAGGGTTTTCAGCTTTTCACGCTGCTGTAATGTCTTGCTTGACTTGCGTTTCGGGCACCGGCCAAACCCGCGATTTCTGCTTAACATATTAAATGGAGTGGTCCTTTAGGGGACATCCTCCCTTGTTAATGTTCGCGCGGAAATGGCATTCGCTCGCATCGGATGATGAACGATTTGTTGACCGGAAATGAACGCTTACCGAATATTCAGAAATCTGAGAAATGGAGCGCGATGACTGAATTTGCTAAGGCTTTCCGAAACAAAAACGGCCATCCTCGCCAGTCCAGCACCAAATGCGATGCGTCCGACCTTACCATTTTTAAGCTGCCAATGTGACTAATTATACTTTCTGGCTAATTGGCGTCCGTAGGTCCACCACAACGTTCCGCCCAGGATCACAACTGAACTCAAGACCCAAATCACGCTCCAAAACCCGGCTGGAATCTGAGTCAATTGTTCCATGCTGCTGGCGTCTGAAAAAGATCCAAATGATGTCAGTCCTAACGAAACTTGAGCAAGGTAGATGATGCTGACCACGCTATTTAACGCAGTTTGCACCGCGAGAAAAAGAAGCAACAAGTTTGCAGAATGGGCTTGCCATTTTATCCCTGCCCAGAGCAGAAACGCAGCCATAGTCAAACCCCAAGCCATGCTAAAAAATCCTTGCCATCCAGTATTGGGGATATTCAGTCCGACTAAGAAGATACTGGCCAGGGCGATCGTGACGCCCATCAGGCACAAAATGCCTTTGGAAACCTTCTGATATTGACCGAGAAAAATGAGCATGCATCCAAAGATTGCTGTGCCCAAATATCCTGCCTGAGTGTAAAAAAACGGCATTCCGCCGCGGCAAAATGTTAGTCCACCGTGTCCGCTCCCATCCGAGACGATCGTCATACCGCTGACGTATCCGCCTGTCGCTAAGCAGACCAAGGCGTGCGACATTTCGTGGACCATCGTCGCAAAAGTGTTAATCGGCGAGAGCAGAAGTCCCACTATCGGTGCGTTATAGAGGAACAAACTGAGCACTGTGATCAGCCCGAACGCCCATACATTGGATTTGTCGACACCTGATAGGTTTTGTTTTGTCGCTTGCATTTACACTTACCTGAAGCCTGATATTACCGTTATACCTTGCCTGCTTTGGCAGATTCAAAATCAGATCATTTCCATAATACTATTCTATATTTAAGCGCGCCCAGGTATCTTCTCAGCGCTAATTCCCCAATCCATGCGGCGTATGTCGCGCTTCACTCCTACGATCCTGCTTCATTGTATAGATGACAGGTCAGGTGGCAACCGGGTAAACACTGCATGATTCTAAATTTGTTCGTGGCAGCAACCATTTTTTGTTGGGGCGCTTGGGGCATTTTTGACAAGAAGGCCCTAGAAACATCCAGCGATCGAGATGTGTTGCTGATTCTCTATTTGTTGGCACTCCCGGAAATTCCAATTCTCTTTTTTATCCTCAATGCCACCGTTCCAAATTGGCACCTGACCGGTTCAATTGCCTTATGGTCCGGACTCGGTTCAGTCACCTCTTCTATGGCGATGTTCGCTTACCTCTTTGCCATGAGCCGCGCCGAGGCGAGCTATGTACTTGGCATTACAGCCAGCTACCCGTTGATCATGCAATTTTTAGCTTGCTCATTTCTCGGAGAAAACCTGGTCGTAAGTCGTTTGATTGGCGGCGCTTTGATTGGCGTTGGCGTGACAGTGGTTGGGAAATCTGGAAAGACTCAAAAGTCACAGAGCAAGCGCGATCGGCTTATAGTTTTGCTCTGCATTGTCTTCGCCACCTTTGGCTGGGGCGTGCATGGACTTTTCGACAAGAAGGCCGTGGAGCTTGCCGATCCATTGGTGGTTTTCTTCACGCGCAGTTTGTTCGATGCTCTCACGCTTATTGTCTTTGCAATTGTTCTCAAAGCCAGTCGCGTCACAGTAGCGATCAATTCTAAGAAGACCTGGCAATATGCGGCCTTTTCAGCGCTCTGTTTGGCTATCGGTTACCTCTGCTATCTAAAAGCGCTTGCCATTGCCACAGCCTCCTATGTCGTTGTAATCACCGGTTGTTATCCGCTTTTGATGTATCTGTTGGCGCTCCTGTTTTTGAAAGAGAAATTCAACAAGGCGCGATTTATCGGGGTGTTGTTAGTCGTCGCGGGCGGAGCATTGGTTCAGTTGAGTCAATCACAATAACCTGCAAGTGATGTACTATTTGACCGTTAAACATGCGAAGCGGGGGTTGCAATGCGCCTGGTTGAATGTGTTCCGAATTTTAGTGAAGGTCGAAACGAAAAAATAATCAATGCTATCGCTGATGCGATCAGGGCAGTTGGCGGTGTTAATTTGCTGGACGTCGACCCTGGTTGGAGCACCAACCGCACTGTGATCACATTTGTCGGCGACCCGCAAGCCGCTGTCGAAGCTGCTTTTCAGTCGATCGCCTGTGCTTCACATCTGATTGACATGCGCCGACACCGCGGCGAACATCCGCGTATGGGTGCCACTGATGTCTGCCCCTTCATACCTGTTAGCGGCATTTCTATGGAAGAGTGCGCGCAGCTGGCTGAGCAATTGGGTCAACGAGTCGGCGAAGAATTAGGCATTCCTATTTACTTATACGCGGAGGCTGCCAGACGAGAAGACAGACGCAGCCTGGCGGATATTAGAAAGGGTGAATACGAAGGACTTGCCGCCAAGATGAAAGATGCAGAATTTCGTCCTGACTTTGGACCTTTGAGTTTCAATGCCGCCGCCGGTGCCACCGTGATTGGTGCGCGTCCGTTTTTGATCGCTTATAACGTCAATCTGAATACAAAATCGAAAAAGTTGGCCAATGAAATTGCTTTTAACATTCGGGAAGCTGGGCGAACTAAAAAAAATGCCACAGGCGAAACTGAACGTGGGGCAGATGGAGCGCCGCTCAAAGTTCCTGGACTATTGAAAGCTTGCCGAGCTGTCGGTTGGTATGTCGACGAGTACGAGCGCGCCCAGGTGTCAATCAATCTTGTCGATTACCATCAGACGTCCCTGCAACATGCTTTTGATGCTTGTTGTAAGGAGGCTGAAAAGCTGGGTATTCGTGTCACTGGCAGCGAAATTGTGGGACTGGTTCCGCTTGAGCCGATGCTCGATGCCGGCCGCCATTACTTAGAGAAGCAGGGGCGGTCCAGTGGCGTTTCCAGAAAGGAATTGTTGAGTGTGGCGATTCAGTCACTTGGACTGTCCGACCTTTCACCCTTCGATCCGAACCAAAAAATAATCGAATATCGTGTTGATAAGGCCACCAAGCAACTGAAAGACCTGAGCCTCTCCGATTTTCTTGACGAGCTGGCCTCTGAGTCTGCCGCTCCTGGTGGCGGAAGCGTCGCTGCCCTGTGTGGTTCGCTTTCCGCATCGTTGACGGCGATGGTCGCAAACTTGACCTTCGATAAAAAAGGATATGAGAGCAGCAAGGAAATGATGAATGACCTTGCCTCTCGTGGTCAACAGTTAAAGTATGAGTACATGCTGGCAGTCGATGAGGATATGCAATCTTTCAATAAAATCATTGAAGCCAGGCGCATGCCCAAAGGATCTCCAGAGGAGACGAAAGCACGCGATGCAGCCATCCTAGAGGCTAACAAAGGCGCGACGACTGTGCCCTTGCGCGTTCTGAGCAAGACCACTGCCTTGCTGGAGATGGCCGATCTGGTTGTCGAGTGCGGAAATCCAAACTCCTTGAGCGATTCAGGCGTGGCTGCACTGGCAGCACTCACCGCTGCAGAAGGAGCTTACTTCAACGTGCTGATCAACCTCGGCGGTCTGGCATCCAACGCTGAAGCGAAGGATTTTTCTACAGCGACTCGCGCCCAGGCCGACGACTTAATCGAAGAAGTGCGCAAAAAAGCTGAGCATATACGAATGAAGGTGCTCTCGCGCCTATAATATACGCAGTCAATTTTACGTGCGGCGAATTGAGTTTCGCAATGGCGCTCATACTGGCAGTTTAGAGGTGGAAAATCGATGACTACGGCATCAGAAAACAAGGGGTCTAAGAAAACTTTGTTAAACGAATGGGAGACCCCCGACTTCCTTATGGCTCAGCAGCGGCTTATGAAAGTCGCCAGAATCATGAAATTGGACGACAATGTCGTCGAGCCATTAAAGCATCCGAAAAGATCTCTGTCAGTAATCATCCCCGCTCGCATGGATGACGGCTCAGTCAGCACATTCATCGGTTATCGCGTGCACCACGATTTGGCACTGGGACCCGGTAAAGGTGGAATTCGCTATCACCAGGAAGTGACGCTTGGCGAAGTCACTGCCATGGCGATGTTGATGACCTGGAAATGTGCCTTGATGAACCTGCCGTTCGGTGGTGCGCATGGCGGCATTCGGCTGAATCCATTTATCCACAGTCAAAGTGAATTAGAAAGGATCACTCGCCGTTATGCATCTGAAATCATCGATGTAATTGGTCCAGACATGGATATTGCTGGACCGGATTTGAACACCAACGAGCAGACAATGGCTTGGATTATGGACACTTACAGTGTCAACAAGGGATACACGATTCCTTCGATCGTCACTGGTAAACCAAAATCGATTGGCGGATCACTGAGTCAATACGAAGCCACTGGATATGGTGTGGCAATGTGCACGAAGCACATAGTCAAACATTTGGATTTTAAACCCAAAGCGCCTACGGTTGTCGTACAAGGGCTTGGTAGCGTTGGTTCTGAAGTTGCTTCTATTCTCGATAAAGCTGGATTCACCATTGTTGGCGTTTCTGATATCGACGGTGGTTTGTACAACAAAAGCGGATTGGATATTAATAAACTCAACGAATACATGGCCAAGAAAGGCTCGATGCACGGATTTCCTGATGCATCAAGCGTAACGAATGAAGAGCTTTTGGAATTGGAATGTGACATTCTGGCACCATGCGCGATTGCCAATCAAATTCATAAAGGTAACGCGGCCAAGTTGCGCTGCAAAATTGTTGTCGAAGGAGCTAACGCACCAACTACACCGGAAGCAGAAGACATTCTCGAGTCACGTGGAATCACGTTGGTACCAGACATTCTGGCCAACGCCGCCGGTGTCACGGTAGGTTACTTTGAATGGGTGCAAGGTTTGATCAGGCTGTTGTGGACCGAGTCGGAAGTCTACGACAAGCTGGACCAACTAGTAGAAAAATCGTGCCAACGAGTTTTTGAAAGTGCCACCACTCACAAATCAACTCTACGAACAGCGGCGATGAGACTGGCGCTTGAGCGAGTCATGGAGGCTCGCAGGCTGCGTGGATTGTATCCATAAGACTCGGATGAAATAACGCGCACTCATCCTGCGTGCGCGATCCAAACGCAACTCCTAAATTCTCTTGCGAGTTACGGTCTTCGCTTCGTCAAAATATTGCTTTGCTTCTTTCACTTGATTTTGTTGTTTAAACCAATCACCGTAGGCGTTCAAACATTGGGACAACAGCTGTGGGTCCGGGAGCTTCCTTGCTTGCTCTAAGGCGCTTACAAGATTTTGTTTCGACGCGTCCCAGTGACTTTGATCCTTCTCAAAAATCCCCAACTCTAACAAGCCTTTTGTCGACTTAGCCGAGCCCGGAGTCGCTGTCTTGTAAATCTCGTTTGCAGATTTGAAAAACTGACCAGCTAGATCCATTTTTTGCTGTGCTTCATAACACCGCCCCACTGCGCTAAAGAGGTCACCGAGTTGCGGATCGTTTGGCGGCAGAGCCCGTTTATAAACTTCGACTGCGGACGAGAGCAACTCTTCTTCTTGCGAATAAAGTCCAAACTCATGCAGCGTACCGGCCAGCTCTCGCACATTGTTGAAGTTCACGACTGCATCGTTCATATTTTTGTTCAGAGCAGATGCGGTTTTTGCGCCTTCCAGAATTTTTGAGAGCCGTTCTAAATCTCCAAGTGCTCGTTCTTTTTTGACCTCGACAATCTTTTGAGAAATGGCTTCGACCTTGTCGGTGTCAGCCAATCGTCCATAAATTTCTGCTTGCTGCGACAAGGTCTTCAGATATTTTTCTTGACGATCACTGATGAACTTGATTTCTTTCTCGGCTTCGAGCAAATAATTCGCGGCATCTTGATTGTGATCTGCCTTTGCGGCAGAATCGGCGAGAGTCAAGAAAACGTTCCAGCGAAACTTGTGGTATGGAGTTCCGTTATCAGATAGCGGACCCTTCCAAAAGAACAGGTAGTATGACGAAACGGCTGTAATAGTCAGGGCCAAAACTACCGTGGTCGGAAAAACGAAGGTTGGTTTTTTAGTTGCCGCCTTTAACTGTGCCTGCGGGTGGATGGTAATGTTGCGAATGGCGGGACGCTCTGTCGCGGGCAGATCGTTGATTATTTCGGCCGCGGTTTGATAGCGGTCATCGGGATCTTTCTGCAGGCAGCGGAATACAACAGCTTCGAGTTCTGGTGGCACATTTAAGTCTTGTCCGACCTGCTTGAATGTTAATGGCATTTCGTTGACGTGTTTTGTCATCGTCTCGAAAGAAGTGTCGCCCATCAGCGGTGGTACACCACTTAATGCCTCATACATCAAGCATCCGACCGAATAAATATCGGATCGAAGGTCCGGTGCCCTGCCCATGCATTGTTCAGGACTCATGAAAAGCGGACTACCGAAGACTTCTCCGGTTTGTGTTAGCGCTTGTCTTGTCTTGCCGTCTTCCCCCGGCATCAATTTTGCAATGCCAAAATCCACTATTTTTAAAAGCTGACTGCCATCTTCTTGCGGCATCAGCACTACGTTGCTGGGCTTCAAATCCCTATGCACAACTCCCTTCCGATGGGCGTGTTCCAGGCCATCGCACAACTGAACGAGAATGCTCGTAGCTTCTTTCGAAGAAATTCTTTCTTGTTTTTCAAGCACATCCTGAAGTGTTGGACCTTCAAGGCAGTCCATGACGAAGAACGCCTGTCCATCCTCAATCCCGAAGTCGTAAACGGTAACGATGTTAGGATGAGAAAGAGAACTTGCCGCTTGTGACTCTTGCTGAAATCTTTGTAGTGCCACCGCATCTGCTACCAAATGTTTATGCAGCACCTTAACGGCAACAACTCGCTCCATGTATTTGTGCTTTGCTTTGTAGACGATACTCATGCCGCCTTCGCCCAGGATCGATGTGATCTGATACTTTTTTGCAAAGGTGGTGCCAATCATGTCCTGGCGTAGTTCCATCAAATCGGAACCATCTTTCGGGCACTTGGTCATGCCGCTGGCAAACTTATCACCGCAGTTGATGCAGAACTTTGAGAGCGACTGCTGTTTTTTTGTTTCGTGATCAACCATTATTTGTTGGCCTTATTGACTGGCTCGGGTCCACCAGGCGGTGGCGCTGCATCAGGGGTTGCCGCGATGATTACACCCTGGTCGGCTGCGAGTGAGAATGTAATGACACCATTGAATCCAGGATAACGCAAGTTTTGCGGGCTGCCGCCCATGACCATATCAATAGCTTGTGAATAGGCTTGGAATTCTTTCTCGGTCGATTCTTTCGTCTTCGGGCTAGGTTTTCCGAGTGACTCATAGGCAAAATCAAGAGCATGGGCGGTCGCCAAAGCTTTGCCTGCCTCATAATTTTCGCCTAAGCGCATGACCATCGATTGTCCAGTGACGCGCCCGCCCACCACAGTCACGGTCAGACCGCCAGCAAAGCCTGGTGCGGCTTGCGTTGTCGTTGGGTCAAGAGCCATCGAATACATGTAATAGGTGCGAGTGTCTTTTTTGCTCTCGCTCTTAAATTTAAATCCTTTTGCCGCTTTCGCTTTAAAAGACTGGAAACTCTCACCCAAACGAGCTTCTACCGAACTGCAAAATAGCAGAGTCAGGGTAATCGACAGAGTCGTTGTAACTAGAATTTTTCTGACTTGAATCAAACTGTGGTGTATCTAAGGGAGTTAAAAAGTCGCCGGTTGTAACTTTAAAGCCTCGTGAACTTCCAGCTTTGAGACGTATTGCTCGATGTCTGGCTCTTTTAGGATACCGCGCTCAGTCACCAGGCCGCTTAAAAGATTAAAGGGGACCAGGTCGAATTGGTGATTCAGCACTCGAACGCCCTTGGTTGTGAAGTCCCAAACCTCTTCTGGCGGTCGTTCATGCTTCTCGAACTCAAACAAACGGTCGTCATTGACGATTTTTTCAGTTCCCGAAAGAGCGTAAAGCGGAATGCCCAGTTCGCGGCAAGCGACTGCCAAAACCCAGGACCCGACTTTGTTTACCACGCCGGGACGACCGACGCAATCGCAACCCATGAAGGCCGTGCTGCAATTTGGCAAAATCAGACCCATAGCATTATCGAAGGTGTGGATCACTTCGATTCCGCCTGAAGCCAGTCTTGATGCCAATTTTCGCCCTTCCATGCTCGGTCGCGCTTCCGTGCAGGCGACCCGAAAGTATCGTCCCTTCGCTCTGGCGTTCAGCAAGGCGCTGACTACAGTTGAACTGAACGAATAGGCGAAGATTAGTTCGCCCGGGGGGATCAGGTCGAAAGCTTCGTCAGCTATTGCCGAAGCACTCTCACAGAGCGTTTTTTCAAACTTATCTAGAGCCGCCTGGCAATCCTGTTTGATCGCTTCCATTGTTGAGGATTTGTTGATCGCTAACAGAACCGTGTTACAGAGATGGAATATCGGCGCCATTGCCGGTTGAGCATCGATTAGCGCTCTTGCTGTCTCGGTCAGCTTTTCCTTCAAGGCAGGCGCAGACGCTGCTGGCGGTCCATTCAACACGGCTTGGAAGATCGTGATTGCCCGCAAGGCAAGTTCTGCGGCGCCTGACATGAGGTCGTCTCGTATCGGCTTTACAACATCGCTATTTGGGTCAGTCTTGTCCATGAGCAGCTCCTGTAGAGAGGATCTTCGTGGATTACGAGCGGTATAATCTTCCTCTAGTTTATAAGCTTTTCAACCTCAGATCTATCCATCTATACTTATAAACCGCTTCTTGCCTGGCTTCGAGGTTCGATCTTCTCAATCGAATACAGCCTTGAGTTCTCTTAAAAAATTCTTGGCAGGCACAAAACCCCTCATTTTATCGACCACCGCTCCTGCCGGATTGAGAATTAGCACGGTTGGATAGGCCATGATCCGATATTTCATCGCTGCCTGTTGACCAAGTTTTGGATCTTCAGCATTGATTTTCACACTGATCAAGTGCGCGTCCATAAAGTTTTGAACAGTCGCATTGCTATATGTCCTGGCATCCATCAACTTACACGGACCGCACCAGTCTGTATAAAAATCCACAAGCACTAGCTTATTCTGCGCTTTGGCATGCAGTAAGGCTTGGTCTAGATTCGTTTGCCACTTGATTTCATGATCGCTTAGACGTTGTTCAAGGTCATCGATTCTCGATTCAACTGAGGCTTGAGCAGCTGTCGCTGGCGCCTGCAAAAAGTTTTCTAATTTCGCTACGTAGCGATTTGAACTGGCAGGTAGATCCGGAAAAATCACACTGTCAAAGCGCATCAATCGCACAAAGCTTTTGGGACCGTCGATCGACTCGTAAACCTTATAAGCACCAGCGTCTTGCAAAGAACTTCCAGCAATTAGTATGGGCGGGTGTTTGCCCTTCAATGCTTTTAGATTGTCCAGTCCATCTCCAGGATAGAGAGATAGCGGCACAATTCTCATGGCCACCGCTAAAGAGTTGTCGATGTGATCTTTGAGATTTGTCCAGGGGTCTTCAAGCACCATTCCTGCGCAGGGCAAATCTTTGCTTAGTTGGCAGCAAACGTATGCACCGAGTTCTCTGCCCATCAAGATCAGATGTGCTGGGTCTATTTTTCTTTCCTTGACCATGCAGTCATAGGCAGCACGTCCGTCTATGAGAACGTTTTCTACATTTGATTTAGTGCCAGGTTGAGAGAATTTTCGATAGTCGTAGACGAAGACAGAAAATTTAGCCTTCTGAAGAGTTTTGATGTAACCAAGCAAAACTGGGAACCGCATCCCGAAAAATCCATCCGGGCTTAGCAGCACAGTCTCGCGAGATTGAGGAGTGGCAAAAAACCAGCCTTTCAGTGTGACACCATCGCTGGTTCTGAAGTGAACGTCTTCCGGTTCCTCTAAATCCAGTTTTCTAAAGTCTTCAGCTGTAAATGGTCTCTGCAGGCTGAAAGCAAGTTGTTTGAAAAACTTACTTTCTTCAGGAATTTCAATGCGACTTTTTGTCAAATCGTCGGCTTCCGATGCACTGCGGAATAAATGATCATTGAGAAAGCCAGGATTAATGCGTGGTGCGAACATGCAGAAGAGAGCGATACCTCCTGCGGCTAAACTGACTAGTGCGAAGCCTAGCAATTTAGCGAAGTAAGCAGTCTTGACCGAGCCTTGAGACGCTAAATCTTTCAGCGGCGCTTTCCCGCTCAGGGCCTTGTTTCTAGCGAAGAGATAGAGAGGAAATACAATCAGCCAAAGAAGCATGCAGAGCAAAAATACTATCGCCGGATGAAATGAGAGCGGCACTTTGTATTTTTTCAACTCGATTTTTGAGGAATCCCAAGCCGCCCACACACTTGTAATCAGCTGAAATCCTAGCTTTAGAAGCAAGACTGACTGCGTTGTTTGGTTCATCGATTGCGCTAAGACAGAGAGTCCAATGTCGATGCCGATCGCTAGAATTATTTGTATCCAGATCGGCATAGGCACGACTCCTCTTTGTATAACTGGCTTTGATGCCGCGTCTTACTAGTGTTTACTCTTCTGCGACTTTTCTGCCTGCTCGAGATCTGCGGCTGGATCGCGGGTCAAATCGGCTTCCAGAAATTCACGTGTTTGGGGCAGCACCAGGGAAAGCTTCGTTTCCTTGTGAATCTCAAGCTTCAATTCTTTAGCCGAACAATCGAGGAGATGCCCACCTTTGTCCTTATTCTTGGAAAGGAAGTGCATGTGGTAGCCGGGCACATTGAAAGATTTTGCGTATTCTGGTGACCAAAATCCAACCAAGGTGCCTTCGATGTTCTCATAGGTGAATTCTGGTTGCACGGCAGCTGCCTTGACTAAAGGAACGCCTTCTGCAGTTTTGCAAACTGTCCGAACTTGCACTTGCTCAAACACGCCTGTGACGCGCAGAGCGTAGAAAAGGTTTGCTGATTCTCTGACGCGATCGAATTCCTGGCGAATTCGCTTGTATCCATCACATTTATAAATCGTTTGAGAATGATCTGGAGTGAACTGGGCAATCACGGCAAATGGCGTTTTGACGTCGTCTTTAACCGGTCTGACCGAGCCATCAGACCGAGCTTGAAAGACTTTGCCATCAACGATAATCATTTCCCCGTCTAGATCTTCGAACGTTCCTAAGCCTAAATCCCCATGCTCTCGCAAAGTCGATATCGGCACAGCGCCTCGGTAAATGCCTTCGACCAAGGCGCTGCTAGTTGATACTTGAAACAACGTATCGGCGCTGTTTTGAAAAAATTGTGCCAGCGCTTGTGAAACAAGCTGATCTTGTGACTGTGAGCCAAACTCTACTTGCCTTCTTAGGGCGTCCCAGAGGAAGTCAGAAATTTCAACTTCTATCTTGTGCATTTTTGCTCCGCGATAATATCGATGACCAACTCCGTTTAGGATATCGATCAAAAATGGGATCGATTGAATAGTTGACAACCATGCTAACTGATGCCGTTAAATTAGCGTGGCGGCCAGTTGTTGAGCCGCGGCATTGTGTTTTTCCAGGAATTCTGTCTTTGGAACCTCTGTCAAGTGCTCCCAGGGTAAGGTTTCGTTCATAGGAATGTCCCTGAAGGCATAAAAATCGAAGGACGGACAATCTTTGTTCTCTCGGAACATTTTTTTCCAGGCCCCTAAACCTCCTCCATCCCTCGCCACTTGCATCAGGGGCTTGGTCAGACGCCTATCGCCGCGCGACAAAACACCCTGAATATCGCTCCAATTGTGGCTCTCTGGGCGCACATCGATGCCGACCTTGGCTAAGTGCTTGCGAATATATTCAAGACGCGCTTTGCAATCTTTCATGCGACCGCTCCACTGATATGGAGTTTGCGCTTTCGGCACGAATGAACTGACGCCGAAAACGAAGCGTATATGCCGATGCGCCTTCTTCAAGGCTTGCATCAATCGGATCGTCTCGTCCAAGTCTTCCTGCGTTTCGTGCGGCAAACCGACCATGCCATAGAATTTGACGCTTTCCAATCCACTTGCGGCGATTAGTGAAACCGCATTTAGTATCTCGTCTTCGTTCAAATTCTTTTTCATGATCGCTCTTAGTCGTTCAGAGCCGGATTCTATCGCAATAGTTACTGACTTCTGATGCAGCGCCTTGAGCATTCGCAAAACAGTATCGCTTATGGTATCAGCGCGTATCGAAGCAATTGATATATGAATATTAGGCCGTTCCAAAAGTCGAGCCGCGATCTGGTCAAAATTGGGATGTTCAGTAACGCTTGGCCCTAGTAGTCCAATTTTGTTTGTGTACTTAAGTCCCAGGTCAATCTTGTTGATGATTGTGTCCACATTGATTGGACGGAAAGGCCGGGTGAGGAAGCTTGCCAAGCAAAACCGGCACTCCTGTGGGCATGAGCGCACTATTTCGGCTAAAAATGTGTCACCCCAGGCGGTATCATGACTAAGAATTTTTGTATGAGCTATATAATCGGGCGGTGGCACATATAGTTGCTTGACGATTTTATGCGGCGCCAGAGATAGAGACTGTATAGCCTCAATAGGCCCATCTTTGCTCACTAATTTATATGAGTATAGACTCGGAACATAGACCCCAGGTATGGTGGCAAGGTCTTCCAATCTTGCCCGCCGATCTTTTATATTGCGCGTCGATTTCCAAGCATTCATCAGAGCAGGAACGACCGCTTCTGCGTCGCCCAATAAGACCAGATCGAAAAACTCTGCGTAGGGCTCCGGGTTGGCGCTTAACACAGGACCGCCGCCAAAAACGAGCGGGTCGCTGCCTGCTCGTTCGCTTGCTAGGGCGGGAATGCCATGCTTTTCGAGGATGGCAAGTATGTTTATAAAGTCAAGTTCCCACGATACTGTGAAGCCAAATAGCTCGCCTGCGGCGGCTCCTGACTCTTCCATGTCGGTGAAACCACGCTTGACGATGATTTCCGGGTCCTGGTCCATAAGCCACCAGACCAGCTGAAAGCCCAGTCCTGACATGCCGACGGCGTATGTGTTGGGATAAAACCAAGAAACACCAAAGAGAGGATTCTCCTTGGCTTGTCTTGTAACAAGGCATACTTCTTTACCGAGCATGCTTTTATTTTGGCAGATTTTCAGTTCAGGCGGGTGGCCTGATAGACTTATTGACTTTGGGCTGCTCGTCGCAGTCGAGGAATGTGCTGGGACCAGTCAGATCCAAGCTTGGTAAAGAATTCATGTGCACTCAAAACGTCATCGTAGGTGATAGTCGGATTTTTAGAAAGACGATCGATGTCTTTCTTCGTCCAATCAGCAGGACAATTGGGCCTCTCTTTTTGCCCTCGATTGTTTGTTCCTACTATTGCTACACCAAGCGGATGACCGCAAGAACTGCAAGTTACACGCACCACAAGAACGCCCGGCTCTTCTCTAAGCAATTGAATGCCTTCGGAAGAAAACGGGTTATCGCAAAATCGGCAACTCTTCTGCTGGAAGTATTCCTGAATAGCCTGGAAACCTCCGCCATGGAATTTGCCCATGCTGGACCACCACTTCTAGGTTTTAACTGAGATGTCACTGATACCACACCAAGGTACTGGATATTCCCTGCCCAACCGGAAAAATAAGAAACCCAGTGAAAGGATTATACTTGAACAACTAAATGTTGCACCATCGGAAATGATTTTCTGATGAAAATAAATGCTCAACACGATAGGAGAATTTGATTCGATGACTCATATTGAAGAAATATCTGCGATGGAAATACTCGATTCCAGAGGCAATCCGAC